>NZ_CP129414.1 GCF_030436115.1 Borrelia sp. P9F1 | reverse complement strand
TTGGGAAATGTTGTTTCGCATGACTTTTTGTTTATTTTATCTCACTTGTTTAACTTTCCACTTATCAGTAGATTTGTCTATTGACAACTCACAAACAATCCTGGAAGTCATAAATTCATAACGGAAATAATTTTTAGAATAAAGCATAATAACGGGGTTGTCTTCATATAAATACATATTGTAAATTAACGGATAAATGTAATTATATTGCTCCGGTATGATCCCAAACTCCATAGCTGAACTTATTCTTGGGTTCTGCAATATTTTAGTGTTTTTCAATCTTTCTTTGAGCTCATCAATAAATACCGTTTGAGGATATACCCCTCTGAAATACATATTTCTATCCATTTCTATATCATCATTAAATGTTTTCTTTATAATATTTTTAATTTGCCTGAAAAGCGAATCTGATTGCCTTAAGACAAGAGAATTAATAAGGTCTTGCTCCGTCTTAGCATTCTGTATTTGAGCATAAACATCTCGTTTTAAAATATACTCTCTTAAGTCAAGTTCATCCCTACTAGTAGGTATTAGTCTACAAAAATTACAGCTCTTAATAATATCTGTTTTTAAAGAAGTCTGTTCCTCAATAACTTGGTCTAATCTATACTTATTAATTTCAAATCGAACATAATCGGATTGCCCGCTATCAAATTTTCTAACATCTAACACTAATACATTATTGTAAGTTATAGTATAGTCTTTATTTTGATGTGGGTAAGACTTCTTACCCACAATACATATCTTGGGATTAAATTTACTTAAGTATATGTTATAAATAGCAGCATAGATGCTAATGAAATCCTTATTAACAAATTTTTCATAGGGTATGATTTGTTCATGTTCTGCAATAATCTTAAGCTCCTTAATCTCCCCCTCTGCTTCTTTAAATTCTTTCAAATATTCATCAATCCTGCTCACAAATAAATCTATATTATTATCAAGAAAATCATTAACGGCTTCCTTATGAAAGGAGCTTGCACTATATGTCTTCTCTATTTCATCGTATATTTTATTTTCTACATAATAAGATTTTGCCTCGTATATGTTATCAATTGACATTTGTGGATTTAAATGCTCATGACTTATTTCCCAATTCTCTGTACCTCTGGGGGACAGAACCCAGTTGCTATGAAATTTGTCAAGAATAAGTTTTAATACTCTTTTATAAAAAATAGCTTTATCTTTATTTTGATTCTTATATATCCTGTTACCTACAATATAAATAGCAGGTTGATTATTTGAGAGATAAAGATTGTACATAACAGGATAAATATCGTTCTCATTGATAAATTTAGAAAATGTGTCCTTTAAGGAATGCATCTTATTAATCTCAAACTTATCTTTGGTATTAAGTTTTGAATTTAACATAACTAAAGGTTCCAATATCCTACTATCTTTCAAATTACGCTCAAGATAATCTGTTGTTATCTGCTTTAGAGGAGAATTTAAGGGTAAAATATTCAATTTACTCACAGTAGTGGGAACTTTTTGGACATATGAGCCATAAACAACAATTTCGTCACTTAATCCAAATTCTTCTTCTGAAAATTTACTTGCAAACCCTTTAATTTGTCTAATAAGCGAATCTGATTGTTTTAAGACAAGAGATTCAATCACAGACTTAATAGATTTGTCGTTCCTAACTTCTTGTATCTGCTTATATAATTCATATTTAAGTTTATGGTACCTAGCTTCATATAGCTCTTCGCTCTCAGGAAAATAACTGGAATCAATAACCTGTTCTTCTTCTTTAATATCAGGCTTTTTACAAGAAAGAATAAAAATAAAAATGGATAATATTAAATATATTTTCATATCCTTGCCTTATTGATTTTCATTTTTGTAAAGCTACCACTATTGTAACATTACAAAATAAATTCTAATATAGAAAACACAGGGAATAGAGAATTTTTATGAAAAAGCTACAAATTTTAATACTTTTAAGTATAGTCTTTAATTTGAACCCTCTAGTAACTACAAAAGATTTGCTTACATACAGTCATGCAGAATATGATAAAATAGTCTCGTTAAAGAGCGTCCATGGTGATACGCTTATTGATAAGCATATATATTTTGTTCTCGATGAATACTTTAAAAGCGTTGATGAATACTACAACTCTATTGACGCTATTAGTCAAGCAACCAATACTTATGAGCAATCCTTATTGTCTCTTAATAGCATTAAAATTTCTTTAATGGAAAAGCTTGAAGAGCAGTATAAGGACAAACTTGACGAAGAGCATGCTGTATTTCGGCAGGCCGAGGAGAAAAAAAATTTAGATCATAATCACATGAATGATCTTAAAAAGCTTTGTCAAACTTATAAGCTCAATAAAGAGCAATTAAGGGAAAAATTGTTGTCTTCCCTTTATCAATTGTTTGACACAAAGAATAATTATGATGAAAATTTTTTAAATGCTACTTCGTCTTGGAATACAATGAATAGTTACAATGACACCCGCATTAAGGATGATGAAGCTAAGGATAATCTTAGAAAAGAACTGGACCAATTGGTTATGGATTTAAACAACATAAATTCACAATTTATGATGAGTGAATCCAAATTGAATAATGCTTATAAAGCTAATGCTGTTAATTTTAATACATGGCAGTCATTACAATACAAAAAAGACATGGCTTTTCTTGCATTGGAAACTGCTTGGAATGAACTGGAAAAATCACACGAGCCTTGGTCAAAGAAAGAATTTGAAAAGGATAAATTAAACTACTTAAAATCTGCAAACCAATTTGAGACAATTAACAAAGATAAACAAAAATCCAGTAGTGAGATTTATCACAGTTTAGTAGGAATCAAGATGGCTGAGAAAGAATACTTTGAATTAAATTTAGAAGCACTGGCTAGGGAAAGTTTGGTTAAGAACATAAAACTCAAACTGATGGAGTACAAATAGTTGCGTAGCTTAAAGTTTATTCAAATCGCCAATGTAGAAGACTTGACCTAAACAAAAATAATCGAACATACCCTCTAGGCACTGTGCTCCCCCTTATTCCTCGAGCTTGCCCTTAAAACATATGTTTATTGTCTGATCTTCATTGCGGATAATTCTTAAAACACCCCTCTCATCTTCAATTTCCGAGACACTCCCAAACATATCCACATCCAAACTATTCATCTCAGAAATATTGCTCTCCCTCTGTAAATCTCCATCTCCCAACAACTCCCTAAGGCACTCTCTCTGTACATCATATATGTCCATACAATCCTCACTAATACTAATACAATCAAGCAAAGCACTCTGAACACCAGACGGCTCACGATCCTTATCTGCAATCCTACCCTTCAAAATATCTCCTGATGTGAAGTCCTGACACTTCAAATTAAAACGATAAACTCAACCTGTAACAACCATTATAATACAGTTAGTCTGGGAATGCAAAATGCTTTAAAAGCATAAACTACCTTAAGTTACACAATTCTTTACTATATTTTACATATCTTAATTGCTTATTTCAAATAGAGATAACTAGATCAATAATTTATTTTCAAAACAAAACAAAAAGTTTTTAAATGCAATATTACTTTTAGAAAAAATTATCTAAATCTAGCACATAAAAATATGATTTTTTTGTAGAACAATTATTTAATAACTTTAATAATATCTTTAGTGTAGAAAAACGCCAAAAGGTATCGAATTTATCAGGACGTATTGCTTGTAGAGATAAGTTTAGTTAAAATTGCATCATGGCTTTGTACCATTTATCTTCAATGAGCTAGATTATCTTGATGGCTCGTTTAGAAAAATCAAAACACTGTTTTTTAGGTTAAAGGAGGAGATGGTGTTTACTGTAAGAGAAACATTACTTTTTCAATTTAGGAACAATACTATTAATTATAAACAGGAGATATATGCTGGTATTACTACTTTTTTAAGCATGGCCTATATAATAGCTGTGAACCCTTCTATACTTGCGAATACCGGCATGCCCATAGGGGCTTTAGTTACTGCAACTTGTCTTGTATCTGCATTCTCTACGATCCTCATGGGGCTTTATACAAATACTCCTCTAGCTCTCTCTTGTGGAATGGGACTTAACGCTTTTTTTGCGTTCTCTGTAGTAATAGGGATGAATATTCCTTGGCAAGTGGCACTTTCCGCTGTCTTTGTTGAAGGTATTATTTTCATTTTTATATCTCTAACAAAAATAAAAGAGAGTATCATCAACTTAATCCCCATGAATTTGAAATATGCCATCTCGGTGGGTACGGGGCTATTTATAACTTTTATTGGACTTACAAATAGCGGTATTATTATTAAAGATGAAGTAACACTGGTCGGACTTGGCCAATTTAATAACATAAAAGTTTGTATTACATTCATAGGACTCTTTTTGATAATCTTTCTGGAATACAAGAAGATAAGAGGAAATATTTTATGGTCAATTATCGTAGCTACGGCAATAACTTGGATTTATGCACTTTTTTATGAAGAAGCTGCCACGGCTTCTGGGATAAGCCTACCAGATGGTGTTTTAAGATATGAATCTATTGAACCCATATTTAATAAGTTAGATTTTTCCTATATGATGGGGGATAAAATGTGGAGCTTTATTTTCGTAGTACTGGTTTTATTGTTTAACGATCTATTTGATACTGTTGGTACTATGATAGGAGTAGCTAGAGAAGGAAACATGCTAGATAAGGAAGGCAATATTCCCAATGCGGGAAAGATATTATTAGTTGATGCTATTGCTACTACAGCCGGGGCTGTACTGGGTGTATCTACCGTTACGACCTATGTTGAAAGTTCCACTGGCATTGCTGAGGGTGGAAAAACGGGATTTACATCTGTTGTAACAGGCTTACTTTTTCTAGTAGCAATTCTCTTCGCTCCCTTATTTGTTGCTGTTCCAGCAAGTGCAACAGCTCCTGCCTTAATTTATGTGGGATTTTTAATGTTTAAAGGCATCAAAAATATCGACCTTTCAAACACAGTGGAAACTATTCCTAGCTTTTTAACCATACTCCTGATTCCATTAAGTTATAGCATAGGCTCTGGGCTTAGTATTGGAATAGCATCTTATGTGGTAATAAGCATAATATACGGCCTAATATCAAGAAAGATGCCTAAAATATCTCTTCTAGCGATCTTACTAGCCTCTATTTTCATCATAAAGCTATTTTTTTACCCCTAAACTAACCTCAAGCCAAGCTACTACTCCTAGATAGTGAAATGTCTTTGCTTTAAGAGAAAGTAGTTTGGTAGTTAATAGGCTGTAAAAGCTAAACTAAGCCTTAGCTGAATTAATAAATAACTTTTCTCATGCTATTTATTACACAAAAAAACATAAACTTGATCTTAATTCTTTGCATTTAATAACAAATGCTTTAGACTTAGTGTGAAAGATCAGTTCTTGCTGTGTTTTTGTTTATGAAAAAGTTTTCAAGTGACGATGTTTTAGAGGAGTTGATGTTTCGTAACGTTAACGGCGATATTACGAATTATATCATGGACACCATGAACATAAACGGTACCATTGTAAAGGGTCTTGAATCGATTTATGCTCAACAAAGTTCTTTACTTGAAAAGATGAATAAAATGGAAAAAAATATGAGCAAACAAAGACATGTCACTGTAAAAAAGACTGCAGAGACTAAAAAAAACATCGTAATCGACGATCTCATAGATTGTTAAGATGCATCTTGTAGAAGAACAGTACCAAAGCAGTAAGAAACGCAGGGTCTCTTACGCCTTGTACCATGGTTGATTTCTATTGTTTTAAACCTTTGTATGCAACATCCAATGCATCAATAGCCCTAGACAATTCTTCGCCTTTACTACCGTACAGTTGGCTGGCTGCTCTTTTGGCCTGGTCTAGGTTCCACTTCTTTCCAAGAAATACACCGCTAACAGCCCAAGCGATGGTACTAAGGTCTGTTTTATTAATCTCAGCACATGCCTTTGCAACCTCAGCGAATCTTTGAGCTGCTTGGGTAAACTGACCAGAAGATAGCGTAGAAGCTACATCAGCAAAGGATTCAACATAAGCCACAATAGCTCTATTTATGGCACCAAGATAATGATTGGCAGCTTTTATGGCATAAGAAGCCTTTTCAGTCGCTAAAGCACTCTCCAACATTTCTTTAAGTGAACTAACAGCACTAGATAAACCTTGATGATACCTGTGATCCTTTATGATGTTTCCTAGTCGCTTAAAGGAATCATACAGATTTCTCTCATTTAATTTATCAAGTCCTCTTTTTACCTCACGAATATAACTACCATTATTATTTCTAGAATAAGTTTTAATTGTATTAGAAGCTCCAATGTAGTCATTATAAATACGCCTTAATATATGTTCATATTCCTCAACCTGACTAACTAAGGTATTAAATTTCCTCTTAACATCCTCTTGTGTTAGACCACTGTCCAAACTCTTATTAGCGTTAGAGACACCAAGATCAGGATGTCTATTGTCCTTTTCCTTGTTTTCATTATGTCTTATCCCACCATTATGATGTATTCTAGACTGAATCACTTTACTCTGAGTAGCTACTCCACTTGTATCTACACCACTACCACTTTGATTCTCTTGAGCACGATTTGTGCCTCCAGATCTAGTATTACCACCCTGTACAGCACCTAGATTTGATTTATTACTACCTGCACCATCAGATACGATCTGGGTTTCTTTAACATCACCTTGCACTAACTTGTCTTTATCCCCTGTATTGCCTGATCCGGTACTACCATCTCTTGTCCCTGCAATGTTTGCTCCAGTATTACTACCTGAAGCTACACTACTACTGCTCTGTACTCCTTGAACATTGCCTGTACTTCCTGAACTGGCACCACTCTGAGCACCTTGAGAACTGCCCTTAGGCTGATGGTCTTTACTATCTGAACTGCCTGTTCCAACATTGTTATTTGAAACTACAATACTTTGGGGTCCTTGAACAACACCTGTGCTGTCAGCTCCACCACCTTGGGCTCCCTTAACATCACCTTGCGCTAGCTTGTCTGTATTACCCATGCCACTTGCTCCGGTACTACCGTCTCTTGTCCCTGCAATGCTTGCTCCAGTATTACCACTTGAAGCTACACTACTACTGCTCTGTACTCCTTGAACATTGCCTGTACTTCCTGAACTAGCACCACTCTGAGCACCTTGAGAACTGCCCTGAGACTGATAGTCTTTACTATCTGGACTGCCTGTTCCGGTATTGCTACTTGAAGCCACAATACTTTGAGGCCCTTGAACACTGCCTGTATTTCCTGAAATAGTATCACTCTGAATTCCTTGAACATCGCCTTGCTCTGGCTTGTCTTTATCCCCTGCACTACCTGCTACAGCATTACTGCCTTGCAATGATTTATCGTTGGCATCTACATCACCAATCCCAGTATTACTACTTAAAGGTGAACCACTCTGAGCTCCTTGAACACCATCTTGAGTCAGTTTGTCTTTATCAGCTTCAACACCACCACTTCCAGATTCATCACTATCACCTTGAGCCAGCTTATCTTTACCATCTACAGCACCTGTTCCGGCATTACTCCCTGAATCTGTTAAGTCGCCACTCTGAGTCCCTTGAACACCACCCTTAGTCAGTTTATCTTTATCAGCTTCAACATCACCGACCTGGAATTCAAAACCATCTTTCAATAATTTATCTAATTTATCTTTATCATCTACACTGCTAAAGCCGTCATTATTTAAACCTACTATTCCCCGTTTTCTGTCAATTTCTCCCCAAAACTTACATGATACAATGAAAGTTGAAAGCAAAAATATTAAAATAAAAATATTAACTTTACTCATATCTTCTCCTAAATTTACTTATCACTTCATTAAATGTATTAAGTACATTTTAATATTAAAATCAAAACATATCTAATCTTAACATATTATTATATCATTATAGTAGTAACACTAAACATTGCTCTGTTATAAATTAATACTTAAAATAATTAAATTATATAATTTTACAAAATGTAAACAGATGGCTTGCGTCCACAAAATAAGAGCAAATAAGAATCATCTGATCTGTCTTCTTATTTGCTCTTACCTACTGGTCAATTATATTCTTACTTAAAGATATTCCTGGGGCCTCCAGTGTTTTAACAAAGCTTCGCCAACTCACTCAAGCCGTCTTGAGCAAACTAGCTAGGCAAGCCGAATAAACATCTGAAACGTTGAGTTAATTTGTGTACTAGTAAAAGTTAAAAGAAATAAAAATTAAAAACCTCTCTAATACTTACTATTATTTAATAACCTAATCATTCATTATTATCATCTGCTTCTTTGTCTTCTTCAACGGACACCGCCTCCTTATAAACACTTTCTAATCTATCAATAGCAGCAACAAACTCTGTGCCCTCTTTCCCCGCCTTGACAAAACTCTTCAGTCTCTCAAGGTCTTCCATGGAAATTATAATATCAATAGCATAACCAATAATGGTAAATTCATCGCCTTCATTTGCACCAACATACTTCTTGGCAGCTTTGACAAACCCGTCAACGGCTTCCTTAAATTGACCAGAAGACATACCAGAAACTAGAGAAACAAATGCATCAGCATAAGCCAAGCTAGCCACTTCCATGGTCCTGAGAATAGTACCCTCAACAGCCCTAACCTTTCTTAAATACTCTAAATTTCTAGTCTTCCCTTCTTTACTCACTTTCCTAGTAAATGAAGGATCAAATTCTTCTATTCGAGCATTAGCATCTTTAGCTTCTTTTAAAACCCTTTCATATTCAGCAATTGCACCGTTTAAACTCCCAGCATCACGTCCACCTGCTTGCTTTAATAAATCTGAAAGCTTTTGAAAATCTTTTTTAAGATCGCTCTTCTCTAGCTCCTCAAGAGCCTTACTACGATTAGCAGAAGGAACCGTACCGAAACACGCAGCATCATATTCTGAACAAGTAGAATAGGCCATAATAGACTTAGAAAACCCGATATACTTGTTATGAATAACCACCGCTAAATCCAATGTGTACGGTTCGGTCTTTTCAACAAAAGCCTTAATCTTTTCCGTCTCTTCTAAAGTTAGCTTAGTAATAGGCGTTACTTCAGCAGCACCAACAGCAGCAGCTTTAACGTCCCCATTATCTGCACTGCCGCCATCAACATTCCCACCCCTAGAACCAGTCTTACTCGAAGACACATCAGCCTGTCTTGCATCCCTACCTTCCCAAAATTCGCATGACACAACAAACACTGACAACAAAAACACCAAAGCGCACACACCACACCTATTCATATCCTCTCCCTACGTACCATATATACATCAAATACACTCAGAATACTAACAATACAACAATCATTTCCTAAAAATTCAAAAAAACACGGATTAGAAACGCTTGATAATAAAGGCAAGGAATAAGGTTCCCCTAAAGACTTCCTTATTCCTCTAATACTTACTAAATTTATTAACTATTTGTTTAATGCTATTTCTTTTTAACTTTTGCCGCCTGCTCTGGTTTTACTGCCTCGTAAGCACTCTCCAATTTCTCAATAGCCGCAAAAAATTCCGGACCCCCTGGGCCAAACTTAGCAAAGCTCTTTTCATATGCAAGACCTCTTCCACTAGCCATAGAGAAAATTACTTCAGTAATAACAGTAAATCGGGTGCCTGGGGCCACTTTAGCATACT
Source organism: Borrelia sp. P9F1 (assembly GCF_030436115.1). Lineage (NCBI taxonomy): Bacteria > Pseudomonadati > Spirochaetota > Spirochaetia > Spirochaetales > Borreliaceae > Borrelia > Candidatus Borrelia rubricentralis. The sequence continues at coordinate 65,087 of NZ_CP129414.1, read as the reverse complement.
CCTTAGCGGCTCGATTAAACTCATTAACGGCTTCCTTAAATTGACTAGAAGACATACCAGAAACCACAGAAGTAAATGCATCAGCATAAGCCAAGCTAGCTTGCTTCATAACATCAAGAGCAGCATCAAGAGTATCCCTTACCTTTTTGAGGTACCCTATGTTTTTACTTCTTTCTTGGGCATTTGCATTGTTAATTTTTATTTTACCATTAGCATCTTGTGCTTCTTTTAAAACTCTTTCATACTTAGCAATTGCATTAGTCAAAGCTTTAGGATCATAACCACTTATGTCCTTTAACATATTCTCAAGCTTCTTAAACTTCTCTTCAAGCTTAATCTCAACTAACTTCTTAAGTCCTTCCTTGCGTTCATCGGAAGGCCCCTGAGTAAAACACCCAGGACTGTAATCTGAACAATTAGAATAAGTCCCGATCTTAGCATAAGGCACGGAGTACGCATTACTAATAGTGTAAGATAAATCCCTGGGATATGCTTTGGTATTTCCAGTAAAATCTTTAAGTTTTTTCATATCCTCTTCAGTTAACTTAGTATTTAAGGGTTTTGGCATAACTTCATTACCACCAGCTTGATCGCCAACCACACCATCCCCAGGATTATTGTCTCCAGCTAAATTGCCTCCTACAGGCTTCAAGTCCCCTACAAGCCTACCGCTTCCATTCAATCCCCCGCCTGTATTATTATTTAAAAGCTTAACACCCCCTGCCAATTCAACTATACTCACATCACCATCTGTCTCAGCATCACCTGAAACCTTCCTTGCACTAAGCCCTCCCCAAAATTCACACGATACAAAAAAAATCGACATCAACATTAAAAAACACACGCTAATTTTATTCATTCTTCTCCCCTTATTTCGCATACTACAACACTTAAATTATGATACACTAAATATGTTCGTAATATTATAATATAATACTCATTATATTTCAATATTACGAATAAACGTGTTCTTAAACATTTTTAAACAAAGTTCTTGGGTTTTAACTTCCGGGGGCTAGGAAATACCTTTGTGTATACTATCCCTTTATACTTACTAGACTTTTATTTACTCTTATTTTTACTATTTAATGCAAGGCCTGGTCTAACTATTTTGTTAATTTAGTCTGAGGAGCACTGTATGCATATTTTATTTTAAAATCATCTTCTTTAAATTCTTTTATTGCTTGTTTAAGCAAATCCTGAAGAGTTTCATACATCTTATTTAAAGAAAGCTTCACACTTATTAAATGCTTGAATACATGATGCAATCTGTCACGCAAAGCATCCAACTTCCTCTTATCATACTCGCTTAAAGATTCTAATTGATTTGAAATCTTTTCCTTCGTCGCTTTTTTAGAAGTAGCACCACCAATGTCTTTAATCAGTGCACTGGATATTAGCTGATCCAACTTCTTTAACGTCTTACGCATCATATTCTTACCCAACGAGATAAATTTATCCCCAACGCTCTTCAAAGATATATCTTTATCCCTTAAAAGAATCTCACATATCATTAACGTATACAGTTCATCCTCACTTAAGTGTTCTTTAAACTTATCACCCCAAACTTCCTCTGTGCTAAGTAATACTTTCTTATTCATCAAGACAAGCTCATTATTGATGTTTTCAATAAAAGATTCAGCACAAGCCTTAATCTTGTCCAAAACCTCAATGTTAGGTTTTTTGTCATAAACTTTGTTTTGATAAAACGCGTATGACAAATCTGACTCTAAATCATAAAGAATATCCCCTCGATCACCTTCTCCGCTATATTTCTCAACCGCTTCTCTTGCATGCTTTATCTGAGTAAGCATGTCTTGTGTACCCCGCTCTCCTATGCTTGCTAGGAAACCAAGCATGAGCTTTTCACTGTAAGCATACTTTTTAATATTGTCCTCATGGCTGCCCTCATAAGCACCACCAAGCCTTGCCTTGTAGCGCTCGTCCTGCAAGATATCCTTTAAATATTCCAATGTTTCCTTGTAACCAACCCCCAAGCGATTCAGCCAATCAACCTTTATCTCATCGTGCGTCTCCTCCCCGTCCGCATCCAAGGAGTTACCATCACCATCCACAAGATCACTACCCAAAAACGCTTTTCCACCCTCTAGCAACACAACTCCATCAGCATTTAAAGCCCCCGCCTCAGCTACTATTGCATCACCCTTTACTAAAGAATCCGCCGGAAGCAAAGAGTCGCCCCGCACGGGAATAGCCTCGACTATCGAAGGTACTTCCAGATTAGCCTCAGCCTTTGCATCCACATCAAGGATATCCTTATCCTCCACAACAGCCATCCCAGGCTTTTTACCACCCACACCGCCTACATCAGAAAAAATTTCATTACCAAAATCCGACTGATCCCCCACAAACTCACCGCCGGTTTTCCTATGACCCAAATCCAGTAAGTCTTTTCCCAAACCGCTTTTTCCCAAACCCACATCAAAATTGTAGTTATCACAGGAGAGTAGCATAAGAACAACAAAGAACACACCAACCCTAGCCATTCAAACTCCAAGAACCAAACACATAGAAACCACTGCAATAACTCATACTTCTTCCAACTTCTGTTAAGCAGAGATTATACCTCACTTCTATGCTTAAGTCCAGGAACAGGATTCCCAACCCGAGAACCGCCCCAACAGCAACCCCTCACCTTATATTGCCAAACAAGTTGTAAAAACACAGAAGCAAAGAAGAGCTCTTCTACTCTTCCCTGCCTCCAGCTAATAACTCTTTAAGAAGAAATCTTATTCTTAACTAATGAAGATGCACTACTTAAATCCCAAGCAGCACGCCTTAACGCCCCCAAAGCTTCTTTAAACTTTTCCGGAGCTTCCTCTAGAACATCTCTTAACTCCTTATAAACACCGTTAAACAGATCACTTACATTGCCCATAAGACTTTTCATACATTGTTCGCTTCCTTTATTTTGTCTATGCCCTCTACTTTCACTAATATCACTCATACAAGAGCCTGTATCACCACCAAAAGCTCCTACTGCCTTCTTTGCATCTTCTATTGAACCACTATTCTCAACTATTCCTGCTAGATTATCTACTAAAGATAACCTTTTCAAATGACTATTCATGTTAGCCATTACTACATCCGAAACAACACCAGTGAAGCCTGCACCTACCAACGTCTTAAACGCCAAATCAAACTTCTCTGCTGAATCTTTAATCTCCTTAATAAGCTCAGAAGTTTTCTTTGCATTTGCATCTCCATTACTAAAATTTCTAGAATCTTGTAAAGCCACCTTAGCATTATCGTCTACATCTTTCGCAATCTTACCAAGTTCTTCTTTACTTAAGGTCTTGACCTCTTCTACTCCCTTTCCCGTAGCCTTGCTTACTTCCTCTGCAGCCTTTTCTGCTACAACAACTGGATCCTCTCGAACTACCTTGACCCTAATCTCGACCTCAGCTTCAGCTTTATACCACCACTTACAACTCACAAATAAAACTAATAACAAAATACCTGTAGCTCTTATATACATCATCACACCCCTCCTCTCCGCTAAGGCATCTCATAACAGGAAATAAACAACTTAAGTATAAGAAGAAAGGAGTAGAATTAGTGGCGAATCTTTAGGCAATATTTGCCAGCCGAAGGGATCTCTAGCATGATATTTTAAACCTAAAATCCCTAGGGAGTAACTAAATAGGGTGCAAGTTTATTTTAAATACTAAAACTCTTCAAGCAAAGTCATCATCTTGCAAAACCTCAACTTTCATGGGTTTAATATACCCATTGCCCTTGGTAGAAAAAAAATCGTGTGTTTTAGTGTGAGTCCGCAATCCATTTAAGACTAGAGGATTAACATCAACATCTTTAATGTTAAAGATAGGATCAAACCCTAGATTCATTAAAGCCTTATCTGCATTGTAGCGAACAAAAACATCAACAGACACCTCAAGTCCAATGGAAGAATACAGCTCCCTAGTGTATGCATTCTCCAGACCATAAAGTCTTTCTAGAATAGAAAGTACCTCTTTTCGTGCAAGCTCCTGTTCTCGATTAGTCATTTTATTAAATTCTTCCTGTGCTAGAAGCCCAACGAACACACCATGCACAGATTCATCTCTTAATATTAAATTAATAATCTCACCACTATTTATCATCTTACCTTGACCTGCAAGATACAGAGGATAAAAAAATCCTGAATAAAACAAAAATGTTTCAAGAAACACAGAAGTACACAAAGCCTTATATAAACTCATCCTATCGTAAATGTTGTTATATCTAGACAAGATTAAATCTAGTTTATCTTGAAAATTTCTATAATTCTTGACCCAACTGAATATGTTATCTATCCTGTCTATGTTTGACAGACTTGAAAATATGCTACTATAGCTTTTTGCATGCATGTGCTCCATAGCACCCATAAACCCGAGCACAGGTTTATAGTCTAGATTATCTATTGCTAAAGCTATTCTTGGCATGCCAACAGAACCCTGTTCTGTATCAAGTAAGGTAAGACCCCCTAATACCTTCTCATAAACATCTCTTTCCTCTGGCGCTAAGGTTTGCCAAACAAGTTTATCTCCTGAAATTGGAATCTCTTCATCCACCCAAAACTGTCTTATGTTTTGATCCCAAAACATCTTGGTGTACCCATTATTAAGCCTATTCCAATTTATAGCCTCCCGATTACCATCATCTCTCATAAATACCCCCTATATTGCGCAAAGAATACATTCATCCACTGATAGATTTTTATTCCTTGTATAATATAGGCTTTTAAGTCCCTTATTTTTAGCATAAATATAAAGCTTTACAAGATCTCTAGTACTAGCCTCATTTGTAACGTAAAGAAGAGTACTAATCCCCTGATCAACATGCCGCTGAGCCTCACTGATGAGATCTATTAATTTTCTCATATCCATGTGATATGCTGATTTAAAAAGAGTAGCATTTTCTCTACTCAAATACGGCATTGGGTAATACGTTGTTGAATTACCATAAACCCTAGCTTCAACAAGCTCAACAATTGGCATAAGAGACGTTGTTGCATTTTGAATGTAAGATATGCTCTGAGTTGGGGCTACAGCTAGCCTATAAGAGTGATAAAGACCATGTTTCCTAACCGCATCCTTAAGGCACGACCAATCATTTTTGTCTGGAATTTTCAGACCATTAAATATCTTCTGTACTGCTTCTGTACTGGGTGAGAAATCCTCACTTAAATACATATCAAAGTAATTTCCCTTGTAATAATCGCTTTTCCTAAAATCCTTAAAAGTCTTCCCTCTCTCCTTTGCAATGTTCATACTACTCTTTAAAGAATAAAAATTTAACATCATAAAAAAGGTACGAACAAAATCGCAAGCCTCTAGGCTCTCATAGGGAATTTTGTTTTTAATTAAAAATCCGTGTAAATTCATTACACCAAGGCCAACTGCATGGTAATCCTCATTTGCCTTCCTGACACTTGGAGCATTTTTAATATCTACAATACCAACAACAGCCGTTAGTGCTCTCATTGCAACATCAACCGTATGCTCAAAATCACTATTTACAACATTTACAATATTTAAAGAGCCAAGAATGCAACTAATATCGTAGCCTATTTCGTCCCCATCACCATAATCAGCAATAAGTGAGGGAGTCTGTATCTGAAAAATTTCTGTACAAAGATTAGACATCTTAATGCTACCAATATCTTTAAGTGGGTTATTTAAATTACACGCAGTGGAATACATTATATAAGGATATCCAGACTCAAACTGTAATCTAGCAATACGAACCAGCATATCTCTAGCAGAAATCTCTTTCTTTACAATATTTGGATTACTTATTAAAGTTTCATATTCTTTATCAAAATCAATATCACTTAAATGCCGTCCCGTTGCTTTGAAAAGCGAATGAGGTGCGAATGCACAAAAATTACCGCCTTCACGGGCAATATCGAAAAATTTATCTGGAATAATGACACCCAGTGATAATGTCTGCATACGACTCTTCTCATCGGCATTTATCTTCTTTGTGTCCAAGAACTCCTCAATATTGTAATGAAAAATACTCAAGTATACAGCACCAGCACCTTTCCTTTGTCCCATTTGATCTGCGTAATTAAATCCATCTTCTAAAAGTTTCATAACAGGTATGACACCCTTTGCAACATTCTGAATGCCTCTTATATCCTCCCCAACAGCCCTAATATTTGAAAGATTTAAAGCAATTCCACCACCAATCTTTGAAAGCTGCATGGCTGAGGAAATATTGAATGTAATACTGTTAAGAGAGTCCTCTACTTCTAACAAAAAACAAGATACAAGCTCGCCCCTGACCTTCTTCCCCGCATTTAAAAATGTAGGTGTTGCCGGCTGATAACGCTGTTTAATCATTTCAGTAGCAAGGCTTTTAGCATAATTAAAGTCCCCACAAGCAAGAGAGAGGCTAACTGCAACCACTCTATCTTCATAATCTTCCAAATAAACACTACGATCATCATTCTTAAGTGCATAGTCTTTGTAAAACTTAGATGCACTCATATAAGACTTAAACTTAAACCCCTCAAGTCTTACAACCGCATAGAGTTCAAGTATCTCTTCCTCAGAATATTTTTCATAAAAATCTTCATAATAATTATTGTCAATCAAATAGTGCATTCTCTCATTTGGATCATTAAACCTTAAAGACTTGCTACCAACCTCGTCCAAGAAAACACTTAAAGCCTCCAGATCTTTCTCTAGTCTGTAAAACCCGTCTTTTAAGACCATAATTTCATTATTTAACTCTAAGTGTCTCATCGCAAATCCTTTCTACAAAATTATTAACATCGTGCACATTTCCTGCAAGTTCAAACTTCAATATCTCTTCCACATCATATTTGCGTCTTATTAAATTAACAGCATTACAAAAAGAATCTCCCCAGTTCTTGTTCCCACTCCCAGCAACCCCTACCATCAACTTCCAGTTGTTAGCCAAAAATTTTTCTACCTCAGGTGGTATGTTGCCAAAAGAAGCTGTATAAGTAAGCAAAACATAAGGCTCATCCACAATCTCACAGCCAGTCTCTATGCGTAAAACATCTTGCAAACCCGTTTTTGCAATAAAGCGACCTACATTTCCCGTCCTGGAAGCATATACTACTAAAATATAGATAACCCTCTCTTCCGTTTCATATTCATAAATCAAGCTTCTCTTTCAGTCTCTTCAACTCAAGCTCTGACAAATGCAGCCTAGAAAGATCTAATACCCTCTTAATCTCACGTACTTCATTTTTTGAAAGCATAACACCTTCTAGAATATGATTCTTAAAACTAGCAGTAGCTAATGGGACAACCCTTTCTGCAATTTTTAATAACAAAATAGCATATTCCCTTATTTCCTTCTGGGCATGAGACGATATTCTTAACTTAACAAAGTGAAATAAATTATTCAAATCAATCTGCCAGTACCATTCAGTGTACAAGCTTAAAGGTAAAGATATCCTTGCTACCTCTCTTGAGACATCACTTTCTACCATGTCATGGTAAACGTTGTAAGATCTCTTATAGTGCTCCTCCAGATTACTAACCAAATTCTCAACAGTCTTCTCACTAAGCCTTACATCAGAACGCCCCTGCTTGTTAGTGACACTCTGTTTGTTAATGTCACCTCCAGAGGGAACATAAAACTCCTCTCTCATCACACTATAACGCCCTGAAACTTCATTAATCCTTGCTGTCCTATGCCTCATCCATTGTCTTGCAACAAATATTGGAGCTTTCACATGAAAAGTAAGAACCACCTGTTCAAGAGGGCTTGTATGCTCATTTCTTATAAGGTAATCAATAAGACCCGCACTGTCTCGCTTTGCCTTAGAATCCCTGTAAGAAACCCTAGCCGCACTAACTATTCGCTCATCACTACCCATATAATCGACAAGCCTTAAGAACCCCTTGCACAAAACCTTGTATTCCTTGTCTAATATTTCTTCCGCTGCTTGTACACATTCATGCATAAATTACTTCCCCATACCTAATCTCTTAATCAAATTACTAATGTGCTCCTAAGCCTTAACCCCTAAACAAAAGCCTGTCAACAAGCCTCAATCCTAAAAGTAAATCAACCTAAATTGCCCTATAAGCCACCTTAAACCAATATTAAGCTCTTTTTATGTAAATAAAATCTACCTTTTTCACTACTTTAATATCTTACGAATGAAATTTAGTAGGTAAATGTTAGCACAAAAGTTTGCAATGTTAAACAACATTTAGTAAGCATTTTTAAATACTATTTTTGCAAATATGTTCTCACTTGAAGAGTAAAAAGTAACACAATGCTGCTAAACAGCACTATCCTTGGTGAATAAAAGATTTGATTTATGATTGATTTTTGCGTCATAGAATAAAAATAAAATGATATTTATCTAGAGAGAAGTATCTGTATTTAAATAACCTATGAACTGGTAAACGAAAAACAGTAACTCTAAATGGGACTAGACTCAAGATCAGTTAAGGCTATGAAAGCAAGCCTTATGTCGTGACGGATGCCATTTAATTCCCTCTGAGCTTGACAATAAAGCAGAAAAACCCAAAGATGCAGTGCAGAGCAAACTTGTTAGAGGACAACACTTCAAGTTAACAGAATGGTATTGGTTATCCACAGCAGGCATAAGCTTGAGTTTAGGCTCAGACTTTTATTACCACCTACTTTAATTAAACAACTAATTAGTCAAAATGGCCAGAAACCCAGTTCACAGGCCATATCTTCACCCGAGCTTGCAAAATACTACTCAAATCAATGGGCATAAATTTTATATTTATTATTACTTAATTTTCCTTCTTAAATATGTCCATATTACCTTTCACATGTCATATAGTGACTTTTTATAAATGCTATATATTGACTTATTAGATTTTTAAATAGAAGGTAAATATGATTTTTATCATTTCAATTATTAGAAGTGTTTTGTTATCTGCGTTGCTAATAATATGTTCAGTAAGTTTATTTTCTTTAAATGGATCTGGTGTGACAAAAGAAGAAGTAAGGGCAAGTAAGTGGAAAATTAATTTTAAAAACTTAAAATACCTTGATGGCTTTTTTCTTACAAGCATTGATGCTTTTAAAGCATTATCTGAAGAAGACTTATTGCACAAATTAAGATTATGCTTAATGGTTGCAGAAAATAAAAAAAGCGCTCCTGTTGGCTCACAAAAGAATTTACTGCGCAAATCACATAAGTTTTTAATCAAACTTAGGGACAAAAATCCAGATAAAGCAGCGTATCTTTTGTATGAACTAGATTCTCTGAGTCTACTCCTGTCAGATACAATAGAACTTGCAAACATGCTAAGACAGGAAGACTCGGAGGGTGTACAAAAACATTACCATGAATACAAAGAATCATTGGAAAGGCGTTTACCGCTAATTCCTGAATATGTAAAGGAGTTTGCATCGATAGTAAGCACCCTCGACCACAATCGGGTTGAAAAAAGCTTTAAGAAGTTTATACCCAAATTCGCAGATCTTTACAACTCGGTCAAAAATGTGCATTCCAAGTTGCACAAACACTACACACAATACGTAATGAAGTACTAAGTTCTTGAGTGCGTCGCAGCGGCTCTTTGTTTAAGCTTTAATTTAAGCTTTAAAATCGATTTTAAGCAACGTCCCACTGAACTGTTAGTTTAAGCTAGTGGGACTTTTTTATTATCTTATCGTCTTACTGCTAACTAGCTTGTCACTAAAGCATTAGTCTTTGCTTTGTAGATCCTAAGAGGGGCATTCAGCCTATTGGGTGTTCACCTTAACAGAAGCCGAACCTGTAGTTGACCTACTACTACTGCGCCTTGTACTGCTACTCCTAACACTTTCATTCGTCACTTTCCTAGTACCTTTCCCACCTGCAATCGGTCTTTTAAAACTAGAACTGACAACATCCGTCTCTGAAACGGTATTAGACTCTCCTGTTACCCTTCCAAATTCATCCCTAGCAGATAAATTACAACTTAAGATACTTGATAGTAAAATAATACTCACACAAAAAAACTTGCCTTGTTGTCTTCTTCTCATATTTTAACCTCTGAAAAGTATAGTACTCCAAAACCATTTATTTATCAAACCAACTAAACCTAAACCAGCAAGGGGTTAGGATGAATGTACCCATTAAAAAAACAGGCCACCCTAGAGCAGCCTGTCCTCATTTAAGCATAAATAAATTTACAAACAAAGATTAATCGTTAATTCTGCTGACCGCTCTTAGAGCCATACAGCAATTTTTTCACTTTCTTCAAAGACTCTTCCATTGTCAAAAGCTTCCCTTGACGAGTCCCATTCTGAGTACCATATGCACTTTGATCTGTCTCCTGGCCTGTCTTAACTTCCCCAACAAACTTTTCTACCTCTTCTTCAAGCTCAACCAGTTGTTTCTTTGCATTAGTAAGCTTACCCAACTTATCCTTTGCCTTACTGCTCTTGTAAACCCGTTCACCAGCGTTTGCAGCGTCCAATCCCTTCTTAACAGAAGCTAAAAGACCATCTAAATCTCCATCCAAGCGTTCTCTTGTATATTTAGACGCCTCCTCAGCAGCTTTTCTCTTTTTGTTGTATTCCCCAAGTCTCCTAGTATCACCCTTTATAGTCTGATAATAACTGAACAAATTATAATCCTTTGCTAGCTTTTTAACCAGCTTAAGTGACTCATTCACACTTGCTTTGGCTTCATTCAAAGGATCATACTCATCTTCTTCAACAACTGCATTCACCCCTCCGTATGAAATACCAAATCCTGGTGAACCATAATATTCCTCTTCTATAAGGTTACTCTCTCCAGAATATCCTCCCAAGGACTCCGTACCAGCTGTATCCTCTGTTATCTCTGTTGCATCATTGTAACCACTCACCGGCGCCACTGTCCCGTAAGTATCACTGCTGTAAACATTTGTTGAACCTGTTGATCCCTTTTCTGTCTCAACCTTACTTGAAACAACCGCTTGGCCTTCTACTCTACCTGATGCACTAACAGAGCCTGAGCCCGCCACAGCTACTTCGACAAAGTCGCCTGAATCAGAAATTACACCTATCCCGGCACTTCCTGATAAAACAGCAACTTCCACACCGTCTATTTTCTCTTTAGTTACTGTTACATCAGCATATCCCGCAAATTCAATCTCACCACCATTTTCCAAAATAGATCGAACCTCACCCGCCACTTCCTTGGTCCTTCTTAGAGACTCGACATCACAACTCAGCAAACCCAGGGAAATTGCGAACAAAAAAATTCTATTCATCGGCATTCACCTCCTCTTTAATGGACAATTCTACTACAACATCGTTGAAAAACCTAAGTTTCATAACGAATTAGGTGACTTTCGAAAAACACTTAAAGTTAAAATTTGCACTTTGGTCCTCGCTAATTGCTGTAGCCAAGCACCATCACTAGGTCTAGATTCTCAAACAGGACTCGGATTAGCTTTAATAAATCTCCCCAACTTTAATACGGAGACATTATTGCCTTATTAAATTATCTTCCTCGCTCAAGATCTGTATCTGCGATAAAGAAGCTACCGACTCTAATAAGGGGCAGCAAATATTAGCCTCTGCTGCCCTTTAAACTTAATTGCTGCTCAAGATGTCATCTATTTGACCCTTGAGTGCTTTAAACAAAAATGAACTACTGTTAGCTCTTAAAGCTATGTATGCCCCTTCATACCCCTCGTCACTACTACAAGAAATTTTTAAATCTCTTAAATATTCTTCTTCCTTTTCCTTCAATTGGCTCTCCAAATTTTGTTTCTGTGGATGATCGTCTGCCATGTCATATATTGCGTCTTGTACCTCGTCCCGTGCTCTCATGGTCACGACTATATCCGCAATAGCTTCCTTAGTTTTATTTAAACCCAATATTAATAAAAATTCATGAAATTCCTCTTCTGTGTAATTCTTAACACCCACAACATCTTTTGCAATAAGTGGATTGGTTAAAACACTCTTTAAATATTGAACTGCATGTCCTTCTACAGAAGAAAGTTGATATTTTGCAATTAAACCTTCTACTGTGTTCTCGTCTTCTTCAAAATCAAGCTCCTCCGCATCTTCCTCATCATCATCTAATAAACTTATATTTTTAGCGTCTTTTATGTCCTTACAACCAAAGAACATAAATACCAATATTAGAATTAAACTTTTAAAAATTCGTATATTCATGACTTAATTTCTCCTTCTATAAGAAATATATATCATTTAATTATTAAGAAAATATTCATAGTAAAACGGGTTAAATTGTATCATAAGGCCTTTATATAAAAGTTAAAAGCTAAGAAAATAGGACAGGGCAATATACCTTCTTTGTTATTCAAGCAATCTATATTATAATTGTCTGGGGTTCGGTGCTTGAGGGAACTTGGGTTATCTGGAACCGTAAATTTAAGGGACGCGATGCTTGGTAGTGTCTTCGTGTTGGTGAGCACAACCCGCTGTGGGAGAAATGTCGCAGAGCGTTGTGAGGTTGTCCTACATATTATTCAAGATCGAACAATGGGTGTCTGTTAGTGGGATGGGCTTGGTCAGAAGAAGTGTGCTCACTCCCGTAGTTACTTGCGTCTGCAACACGCGGTGGTGCTAAAAGTTTGAAGTGTCTTTTTAGCAATATGTAAAACATTGGTTTGATATTGGGTTTGGTTGGTTCTTTGCAGAAGCACTTGGTAGTCTTGTGTTTTTTGCTTAGTCTTGCCCATGTTTAATCAAGAGAGGTGTTTTTGTCTGTAAAAAGAGAAGCCATGTTCTGTGACCTCTCTTTTTTTCAAATTAATATGCTTATTTACCCAAAGCTACGTTAAGTAGCTATATTGAACCTAACTCACGTCAAACACAACTGGTGCTGATACCACTGTTTGTGAGCCTACTCCCCCTGATTGCTGGCTTGTCCCCGCTGGTTGTTGTTTTACAAATCTTTGAAACACACCTGACATCATCTTTTGTTGACCTGCTGGCAATGATGGTAATTGTTTTACCTTTGCTGTTGCTGGCTTTACTGCTGGAACAGCAGGCGCTACTTGTGCCTGCTGTTTTGGTCGAACTGATGCTACTGGCTTTGCTGCTGCAGCTTTCTTTTGTCCCGCTTCATCTACTGCTTCAAATACACTTGCTCCACCTTTCACTGCATTCTTAGCTGCCTCTTTCCTTGCTTCTAATGCTGCTGCAGCTTCCCTTTGTTTCTTTTCATCCGCTAGTGCTTTAAATACACTTGCTCCATCTTTTTTCATTGCATTCTTGATTTCTTCCTTCCTTGCTTCTAACGCTGCTGCGGCTGCATTTTGCTTCGCTTCATCCGCTAGTGCTTCAAATACACTTGCTCCACCTTCTACTCTCTTCTTGATTGCATCCTTCTTTGCTTCTAATGCTGCTTCCTTGGCTGTTGGCACTGAAGGTGTTATTACCACCGGATGATGTTGCTCTGGGGTTTTTGTAACTACCGGCTGTTCAACCTTTTCTTCATGGTTTTCACTCCCTAATTCTTTATGTAGGTTATGTAGGTTTTCTGGGGATAAATCATTCCCACAACTTATCATTAAAACGGTAAACAATACAACCATTGTTATTTCAAATTTTTTCATATAATCTTCCTCCTCTAGATAATTAATTAAATAATCATCCATTTTAGTATGCAGTATCTAATGCTACTGATACATATTTATAATAGTTCTAGATTGTACTAGTTTTATTTTGTTTTGTCAACTTTATATTATTTAAAGTTTTTAATTAATTCTTGTTTTTCGTGATTTTGCCTCTCTAGAGGCTTTTTGGTATGTTTTAAGAATGTAGATGTCGTTTTATTTGACTTCTACATTCTTTTATTAATGTTTATTTAATTAATCTTTCAAACTCTTTTTGCATTTCAAAAAGAGAGTTTGGTCTTCCGTATACTTTTTTATAAACTTCTGCATTGCTTCTGGTAACTTTACTCAATTCCGCTAACATTCTCTGCTTAGAATTCTTTTGTGATACAGCTACCTCTATTTGATCATCAATTCTTTCAATAACTTCTTCTCTTAAGATAACAAATTCATTAAACATATCATTAATGTCTATTATGTTTTTATTGTCCCTAAGCTTATACAGGCCTGCTTCCCCCAAATACTCATTTACGATTTGATGAGTAAAATTTCCAATTCCATATAACAGGTTTAATAACTTATAAGCAACATCTCTATCAGAACCGGTTACTGCTAACTTTTCCAGTATTTTCTCTACCCTTCCAATAGATTCTGAATCATACCCCAAGCCTGCATAAATTTTGTTTAATCTCTCAGCATCACTATCTCCCTTGCCTATTTGCATATTTTTTGGCAACTCCCTGATCCTAGACTCAAGAGTAGTAAATGATCCCGTCATTTCATTCTTTTCTTCTGTAAGTTCTTCTCTTAATTCACGTAAGCTCTTCTCCAGTTCATAATAAGCTCGTTGCCTTGCTTCCCTCTCAATCCCCAATTCATCAGATGCTTTCATTGCCGCTTTCGTTGTCTTCCCCTGTGACACACTTACCGTTTGGGTATGAGCTACGGCTGTTGCTAGCGTTACAAATAATACAAACATTATTATGCTGAATGTCTTCATAAATATCCTCCTACAATGATTACTATAAATTAATAATCATCACATGTTATTGTAACACAGATAAATAAAGACAAAATACAGTTTCATATGTAAGTTCAAGTGGCGTCTTGGCAATAAGACATTCACTAGACATTCACGAATCTTATTACCAAATCGCACCGCAGTATTACCACCCAACACTAGCCCTCAAATGTTATACCTATCTAGAAAATGCAGTGCTTCTTCGCTAGTGGATTGATATTCAACTATTGCATCTTCGTTTTTCTGTTTGTAACCAGCTGCCTTATGAAGTTCCTCGCGCATATCATCTTTACTCTTCGCCCCCGCAGCCTCATGGATCTGCGCTTTAATCAATTTTATTAATTTTGATTCTGCCTCCATATATTTATCTAGCTTTTCATTGATTTCAGCAAGAAAGGGTAGGTCCTCATTGTTCCCAATCTTATTTAACCTTTCATCCGACAACTTCACGTATAGGATATTTGTATTCCAGTATCCAATATCACTTATCATATCTATTAATTCATAAGCAACCTTGTACTCTCTAGTAGAAGGATCAAAGTGCCCACGATCTGTCTTTGTCAGTAATTTAGAAAATATTTCTTCTAACTTTGTAATGCAACTAACATCGTAATCCAAGGAAGCATAAAATTTATCTATTTGGTCTGAGGTTTGAAAATCATCTCTATATTTAAGCATATCTAAAATATTAGGAAACGCGCGCTCTCCTCTTTCAATTTCGTTTCTAACAACCTCTCTTCCATTTAAACCATCAGGAAATGCATATCCCCCTGCCACAAATTTACTCCTAGCCTTCGCAAGCACTGACCTGTATGGCTTCACTTTCCTCTTAAGGGCTTCGTAAAGCGTATCCTTTACCTTCTCTCCCTTACCAGTGCCCTTTTCTATCTTCCCTTCATCTCTATTCTTATCTACTTCTACTATCTCTTCGTCTATCTTTCCTTTCAGTTCCTTCTGATTAGGTCTTTTTTTATTGCCTGCAATAAGCTTACCTTTCCTGCCAGTTTTGCTCTCAATCTTGTCATTGTCAGTCGTTTGTTGCCCGCAGCTCATAAATATGACTAGCAATATGAGCACCATCCTGTACATTTTCATTTCACTATCCTCCTTCTACCAATTAACTTATCTTTGGCCTGCGTTAAGCCTGAACGTTAGGGCGCATTTGTTTTGCATAATTAACAAGATCCAATGCCACTATTACCACTAGTAAGCATCAACATCAATCCACTTTGCGCCCTTATTTACTAATCCCCTAATCCAGAGCAAAACTTTAAGATCTTATTGTATTCGATTATCATAAGACCAACTGCATTGTGAACATTTAAATTACCTGGCTTGGTTGCTTCTGATATTTCCCAATATATATCTTCTTCCTTTTTAGCATTCGATGCTCTATTAATCTGTTCTTTAATTAATTTCATTGCTTTTGCTTTCTTTTCCATAAACGTGTCCAGAAGCGCATTGGCTGTAATAATGTTTCCCAGGTTACCTTTACTTTCCATCTTGTCCAAGTTTTTGTCTGAAAAATGTTCATTTAAAACCAAACGATTAAAGCGTCCGATTTCATTACTCAACATTGCCAGCAAAATACTAGCAATATTAGTCCTATAACCCTTAACCACCATTTCCGTTTCATTAAGACTACTGCTGCCAACAATCTTCTTCTGCAGTTTAGAAAATACCCCGTCTAACTTTGAAATTAAAGCCACATCGTAATCCAGGGAAGCATAAAGATCATCTACGTCCTCTGATCTTTGGAAAGCAGATTCACTGATCTTAATTCCAACAATTTCTAAAAGATTGGGAAATGAATTTTTGCCAGTATTAATTACCGCTAAGACAGAATTTCTACTATTTAAACCATCAGGAAATGCATGCTTACTTGCCGCAAATTTACTCCTATCCTTCGCAAGCACTGCCCTGTATGCCTTTACTCTTTCCCTGAAGGCTTCATAAGCAACGGCATTTTTCCCCTTCTCACGGCCTCCCTTTTTCCCTCCGTTCATCTTCTTCCCGTCTCTACTAGCACCTTCTTCTATCTCTTCTTCTATATTTTCCTTTTGATTAGGTCTTTTTTTGTTGCCTGCAATAAGCTTACCTTTCCTGCCAGTTCTGCCACCTACCTTGCCCTTGCCAGTAGTCTGTTGCCCACAGCTCATAACTATGCTCATAACCATAACTAGTAATATGAGTAATATCCTGTATTTTTTCATTTCACTATCCTCCTTCTTATATTCAACGCTGAAAATTACTACTTTTGAAAAAATTAACTAAAACTGTGAATCCCCTTCGGATTCGGCTAAGCCTATCGTATAAATCCCGAATCTTTGTCGTGTTATCAGATCCTATTACCTTACACAGCCCCTCCTGTGATAATTTATTATTTCCCCTCCTGCCTATGCCTTTTCTTCCCAGTTCTTCAATCGCTTGTATGAAATTTGATTTGATTTGCACAAAATTCTTAAAACTTTGATTAATGCTTTCAACTCTTTCTAGTTTATCTTTACTGATCCTATATAGAATCTCTTCCGTTAAAAGACTAATTAAGTATTCATGATTCCATTCTGATAAATGCTCTAACCTTACTATTAATCCACTACTAATAGCAGGTTCACAATTAATCAACTGATTAAATGTTTCACCAACCCTTCTAATAGTTGATACATCATATCCTAGCGCTGAATATATTTTATCTAGTATTCTTTCCTGTTTTTCTTTTGAAACATTAGGGATATGTCTTATAAATGGATCCACAAAAAGTTGAGATTGTTCCTGAGCTTTCAATTTGGCAAATGCGACCTTAGCCTTCTTAAACTCCGTCCTTTGTAATTCCAAATTACTCAAAAGGTCATCATAAACCATCTTTATTTGGCTGCCTTCCTTTAATTTAATCTTGTACTTAACTTTCTTTTCCTTGCTCCTACCTTTCTGATTTACTTCACCTTCTGCTTTCTTACTGCCGTCCTCTAGATCTACACTGTCGTTCTCTTCACTAACCTGGTCTTCTTCTGTTTTTTCATCACCTTCTTCTTTTACTTGCCCACTTATCTTGTGGCCTTCTGACTGACGAGTATTACTTTTGCTACTATCCTGCCCACAGCTCATTAATATAGTAACTAATACCAAAAACACTAACACATACCTTCCCATGAAATTCTCCCTTCAATAAAACACTGCGTACCATTTCACTGCTAGATTAATTATCATATTAAAATTAATTTAATTATATAATAGATTTAATCTAATACCACTACGCACTTAAGTCATAAACCCCCTTATTTACCTAGACTGAATTAACTTTTTAATATCTTCTGAAATTTTTCCTAACCTTGCGCATTCTGCACTCAAACCTAAACCACCTCCTGTCATCTTTTGCATTTCATCATAAACTAATGATTTATTGTGCTTATTTGCCTCCATTTTCGACAGGCCGGATTTAATCTTTTCTAATAGCTCTTTTCTCTTAACAATAAATTCATCCAGCTTTTGCATAATTAAATTCATCATTGCAGGCTTTTTAATACCTCTAGCTTTAGCCAAATTCGAATTTCCTAAGGATTCATTTAACATTTCTTGAGTATAGGAGTTAATATCTACAAACAAAGTTAAAAACGAAGCGACAATAAACACCGTACCGCTTTTGTCTCCAAACATAGAGATTGTAAATCCTGGGAATGATTCTTCTAGTTTTCTAATGGAATCAATATCATAACCTAACCCTGCATAAATTTTATTCATCTCCCCTGGATTAGCATAACTGGATCCAACTCCTTTTAGTTTGTTTACAAGCACAGGAAACGACTGACCACCAGAAATAAATATAAGCTTATCTCTTTCAAGCTCTGCTCGGTACCCTCTCGATTTCCTTTCAAGCTCAAGATAAATTCCTTGCGCCATTCTCTCTTCTGATTCTCTTTCTTTCTCCTCTTCATCTTCTATCTCCACCTTTGCTTCTTCTTTCATCTCGTCTTCTTTCTTGTCTTTTTTTCCTGCCTCTTCTTCTTTCATCTCGTCTTTCTTGTCTTTTTTTCCTGCCTCTTCTTCTATCTCATCGTCATAGCTGTCTTCTTCGTCTAAATCTTCTTCTATCTCTCCCTTTGCTTTTTCTTTCGTCTCCTCGTCTTTTTCTTCTGCCCCCTCTACCTCCTCCTCCTCTTCATCATCTTCTTCGTCTAAATATTCATCTTCCATTTCTTCCTGAACATTATTACTGCTAACATCTTGCCCACAGCCCATTAGTAAGGTAAATAACATAAAAAATATTAATACGTGCTTTCCCATGAAATTCTCCCTTCGATAAGAAATTATTCACCATTTCATTAATAGATTAATTATAATATTAAAATTAATTTAAGTATATATTAGATTTAATCTAATCTTAATTTTTAAACCCTACTAAATATAGGTAATTTTTTAATATTCTTTATTAAATAGAGAAAGCTGACATTTCAACTTCCTCTATTTTCAACCTACCCTATTTCAATAATTTTTCAATACGTCTTCTTAAATTAAAGAAACTTGTCTTTGCTTTCTGTATATCTGTTTTGCCACCAGCTGTTTTGCTACCAGTAATCTTAATCAACTCTTCCCGCATCAATGCTTCATCATACTTCTTATTTCCTGCTAATGATAAATGCCTTTTAAGCTTCCCTATTAACGCTTCTCTTTCACTTATAAAATCATCCAAATGACGGCTAGCTGTGGGAACAATTGTTGCGTCTTGATTGTTCTTAAGTCTGAGCAAATTAGCGTCTGAAAAACTCTCATTTAATACCTTATGAGTAGCAACACCAATGAGATTTATTAACTCCATTAGCTTTTTAGCAATAAACTGATCATCGAATTTTCCTAGGTCAAGTCTATTGATTGGTAATTTAACAAATATTTCCTCAAACTGTTTAATCTCATTAGCATCATAATTGAAAGACGCATAAATATAATTCCTTTTCTCTGGGGTATTGTAGTATCCAAAATCCATAAAGACACCCCCCATCTTGTCGAGTCTGTCTTGCAAATCATTAAATGAATGCCTTCCTGCTTCAAAAGCAACCCTAGCCCTCTCAAGTTTTGCCTTATATTCATTTAATTTTCGCCCAAGCTCCAGATATGCATCTTGTTTTTGCTTTGCTTCTTCTTGCTTTCTCCTCTCCTCTTCATCTACTTGATTTGCTCCTAAAGAACTTGTCTTTGCTACTTCCTCTCCTTTTGTAGTGTCTACTACGGGTACAACATTAGTCACAGGGACAACGTTATTTACTGCATCTTGCACATCTGTGTCTACCACAGATGCATCTGCAGTTACTGCATCTTTTGAATCTGGAATAGCACCTGTCTCACTCACAGTACTTCCCTTATCTCCTAGTGCGCCTCCTTTACCATGATCCTCTTCATCTGCTAGATCTGCTTCTAAAGAATTTGTATTTGCTACATCGGTTTTATTTGTATCAATTCCCTCTATTTCCTTCTCCTCTGTATCTGATTCTTTCCCCGCCTTATCTTCTGCATTGAAAAATTTACTAAACCTCAGAAGACTACTTCCTTCTTGTCTACATCCTACTAATACAGAAAGCAAGGCAAATAATAGTACCCCAAGCTTTTTCATTCAATATCCTCCTTTTTTCATTATTATTTTGTATTGTGACTAAATGTATAATACATCTTAAAATGTACTGTATTTTTACTCTATTTAGCCATATTTGAGATTTTTATTCGCAAACTAGTATTACTAGATTTAAAGATTAGGATTAGGCTTCTTGTTAACAGGAAGCTGATGCAAGCCTGCAAGAGCTAGAAGAAGAGCAATATTGATACTGCCTTTAGGAATAACAAGATTGCTCTTTTTTGACCAGGCTCTTAAACTTAAAAATTAGGCAATATCAAGTCTAGGAAACACCCGAAGTATTCCCCGTTACAGGGGTAGGGGTTCCTGCTGAATTTACATAGACAATACTACCAGATCCGTGTGTGTGACTTTCAAATAACTTACCGTTAATATACACTCTTCCTTTAAAGGCAATATTGTCAGCTTCAATAACTAAAGACTTAACAGAAGTCTTAATGCTCTCCCCCTCAAGACTTACATTCCTAGCGTTAAGATCTAACTGCTCGCTTTTAATATCGAGCTCTTTTGAAGATATGCTATATTTGTCTATCTTAATACTTGCATATTCAGGATCTATGGCATTTAAGATATAAAAATAGTTTTTATCAAAATAGTTATTGTCCGATTCGTTGAAGATATTAATACTACTTTGAAGCAATACTACCCTATCACCTTGTTTAAGGGAAAGCCTTAGATTTGAAATATTACGCGTCAGAATACCTAAACCCTCGTATTCTTCAATCAAAACAACTCCCTCCTGAGTTTTAAAATCAAACTGCTTAATAATTCCAACCCTGCAAATAAAGACATTCTCACGTAAATATTGCCTTACTTCCTCCGCTGGGGAGTTATTGCTTAAACTACCCAAGCTTTTGCAAACATCATAATTTCGATTCATACACTACCTCGCCTAGTTCATTAGATTCATCGTAGAGTTTCAATTTCAGTGTGCAATCTCCTACATTGGTTAAATGAGCACTGGTCTCCTGCACAACAGCCCTTACAATTTCCCCATATCGATTCACAAATTGAACTCCGTCTCCTACCTTGATCTTGTCTGTAAAAAGAAGTGTGGCGTTCCAAAAATTAAAACTAGACTGACCCAATACCCTTACTTCCTTTTGGGGAATAAATAAGAGCGCATAGTCTTGTAAATTTCCATACAATCTTTTAACCTCGCTTAATGCATTAAAGTTGATAAAAATAAACCTAGTGTCAGGCTCTCCGGTTAAATCTCCAGCATCAACAAATATTGAATGCACATATCTGCCCATAAGTTTTTCTATAAATTCTTTAAGAGTTGATACATAAAAACTCTTATCTATGATGCGTTCTCTGTCTCTCCTACTAATATAAATAACGGCCTTATCTTTAAATACTGTCTTTATTGCCTCTTCCAACGATTTACCGTAAAAATTCTTAGTAGTAAGTTTTGTATTTAAAAATGTGTCTTTTAATATAAGGTAGACTTCATATTCACAAATAAAATCACCATTTTCAAAATCAAAATCAATGGGCGCTCCCAAGTAGCCAGCCATAATGAACTTATAATCTATACTATTCTCGTAAGAAAATTTTCCATAATAAATCTTGACAACATCTCCCATTTTTAAAGACTTATTAAAATTTAAAGGCATATTAAAAAACTGCAGTCGTGCCTTTTTGCATTGCATTGAGCTTACATCGGAATATTCATTACTAATTAAAATGTTAACAAGAGGCGCTCCATTTTTTGTCTCTATTACAAGCTTGGGTCTGGATCCTAGAGCACCCTTGCTTACACTGTAAAATTCTATTTTAAAGTTATACTGAAACAGCAACATAAATATTTCCTTTATTAACTTCTTGAACAGAACATGTTTTCTCTATTCAAGTTATCCAAAGCTATAAAGCGTCTCTCCCCCCTAGGGGTCTTTTGTACTCAGCAGGTCTTTGATTAACTGTAGGTCTCCTACCACCACCTCCAGAAGGTCTTGTGCTTCCAGCAGGTCTTTGGTTAACTGTAGGTCTGTTGTTACCAAATGGTCTTGCGTTAAATGATGGCCTTACTCTGACACTGGATCTTTGGTTGACTGGTCTGCTACTACCAGCTGGTCTTGTGTTGACTGGTCTGCTGTTGCTAGCAGATCCTGCGTGAACTTCCCTCTCGACTGGGATATTTAAATTTATACCAAGCCTACGAGTAATATAATTTTCCAAAAAATCAATCTCTTGAATCTGTACATTAATAAACAATTTGGTGTAATCGGGATTCTCAATTAGGTTTCTATTACTAAAATTTAAAAGCCTATATCTTTCCTTACCAAGACGCTTATCCATGGGGATTTCTATGACATCTTGCAACCTGTGGTCAACTTCTAGGAAAATATCATCATCACTATGCTGGTCTCCTTTTCTTAAAAACTCAGCCTCTACTTTGAAAAAAAGATTATCTCTTATGAAACTAAAAAGACTTTCATAATAATTCTCAAGTTCTGTTATTTTTTTTAAAATTCTGTCGGCTTTACGATACCTTGTGGAATCAGCGGTCTTAAGTAAGGCACCTTCCTTGTATTCATAGCTTAAACCATATGCATCTTCAACATCCTGCTGAAAATTCCAACTCTTGAAATTAAAGGGCCTTGTGGGTACCGTGGCAATGAGATTTAAATTTAACAACAATAATATACATACAACCTTAACCATAAATATTCTCCTAACCCTATTCTAACCTTTGTAGTTTGAAAAATTAAAAGTTTTGACCACTTTAATCTGTAAGCTAACATCTAACTCATCAATAAACGGAGTGCTCTTCATTCTCAAGGAATTAATAATAGCTGTCTCATGAAAGCCTATAAAAGGGCCATATATTGTGTAATAAGCTCCCGTCTTAAATCTTTCTCTAAACTGCATCTTTACGAAATTAGAATTAAACTCCAACACACTGTTTGCAAATGGTGTGGCCTTTAAATTGTCAAGCAAAACCTTCTCATAAAGAGATGAAAGTATTGCATTATTTAGAGTAATGACTTCTGGGTTTGCCGTAACGTTATAATTAACAAATTCACTGCGCCTGTTTGCAGGATTAATAATAGCCCTCTGGCTACTAATGCTGGTTAAATACTCTTCAACAGATCCTTTCTTAGGAAATACAAAAAAAACTTGAGGAAGATACCCCAAGCCCTTAAAATCAGGCCGTGGGAAGAGCGCAATAAAGTTAGATGCACTTGAGAGACTTAAGATTTGACTAACAATTTCCTTAATAAGTAGTGTTGTTTTCTCTAGCATGCTAAACATACAAGCTCCTAGGGCATGCGGGAGCTTTCGCTACCCGCTTTGTAATCATGCATATTGTTACTTAAACGATTCCCATAAACGCTTACTTTCAATGAATCTGTTAAGTTATTAATGGCATTTTCCATATTAAGAAAAGCATCGCTTAAAGGTTCAACAATATTTTTTGCTAAATCTAGGGAACCAAAACAACTTAAAAGCTCTCTGATTTGTTCTGTAAGTAACTGAACATTATCTTTAAAACCCGATGAGTTAATGCTACTAGGATTTAAGACTTGATCTGAGTCTAAATTTCGACTAAAGCGTTCAAGTGCACTATTAAGCTTATTCTTTATTAAATAGCCGGTTAAACATGCATTATCTGTATTTGTAAAGTCGTTGCTTTGTTTATTTTCAAGCACACAAGAATTACTTTTGCTGTATGTCTTCTTACTAATTGAATCTAGACGTCTCTGATCGCCTTTAAATAAATCATACACAACAGACACAGCCTCTTCATTGTCTTGCATATAAGCATCAGACTTAAGACAGCTTGCAAGTTTAACCGTATCGAGTAATGTCTCGTCACGACTCGTGGACTTAAATCTGGCTAGTAAGGATTTAAATCCACAAGTCTTTAAAATGAAATCATTCATGTCTACTTGAGTTTCAAACTTACCCGTATCTGCTAGGATGTCTTTAATGCTTTTATTTTCAGCATTACTATAAGTTACATCTTCAATACCTGCAAGATTGGGACCACTTGACCACATTAAATCCATGTTTAGTTTTTCATGATTGGTGTTACTAATACTATTAACTTGTTTGTTCCAGTTAAATTCTTTAGGATCCTTGTGCAAATCTAATTTAATATTAAATTTATCTTGAGCGTCTGCAGAAAAAAGATGGGAATCTGGGTTATTTAAAAAATCAAGCTTCCTAGGCTCCTTTAAGTTAGAATCGAGATTACCAGAAAGAAGCCCCTCTCTCTTATTAGGAATGCTTTTTAAAGCAAAGCCTAGGGTATCGGGGATTAGATTCAGTAAACGCATTAATTTTGGTAAAAGATTTTCAATTAAACTACCAGATAAGACTTTCTCGTCACTGTTGCCTTCCAGGCTTAAGGAATCAAGCAACCCCCTTCTTGTGTGGAATCTTGGTGTGCTGTATTCTTCTGTGGTTAAATCTAGATCATTATCTGACTCTGGAGCACCAATAAAGGGGAGGTTAGACAAATTAGTATTATTAATACCTTCTTTGGATAAATCGTCTTGTGTTTGCATCCCTGCAAGAAAAGATCCAATCTGCTCTCCTAGGAAGTTTTCTTGATTTAAAACCTTTAAGTCAAGAGGAAACAAGGGCCTGACTAGGGAAGGGGCGTGGTGTAGAAAAAAATCTTTAATTGTGTTACTAAAGACAGATTCCCTTTCGCACTGCTGTTCTGGACTGCATCTCATAAAACCTCACACGCCCTTTTTGCTAAAAATCTTTCATAAGTTTCCTTCTTAAGCTTTAAATTAGCAATTTTATTGATTTCCACAAGTTCAGTGTATTTAAATTGCCTTACATCCTCATAAGTACAAACACCCATTAAAACTGGGAAATAATACTTACAAGCCTGACTCCTTAAGTATTTCAAATATGAGAAATAATCATTTAAAGTTGTATTATGATTCATTATCGTACCTTTATTTAAATTCACTTTTTAAATACAAATCTAATAATTACAAAGAAACTAGGCTCTCGTAATTCCACCTATTATCAATATGAGAATACTTAATAAAATCTCCACCAGAGTCTTGCTGGCTTTCAACATAAACCAAACTAGGTTCTTTAAGTCCTTCAATTTTTTCTACCAAAGAATACTGAACAGCAAAAAGAATGGTGGGGAGGGCATGTTTATACAAAAATGAATGTCTTCTATTATTATTAATAATTTCGTAAAATTCATCAAAGAAGACAGGAGATATCATTAAAGAACTTATTCTTTTAAGTACCGAAATGTTATTAAGCTCACGCCTTAAGGTTTCCTGACTAACATCAAATCCCAAAATGGAATCCCATTCATACATAGGAATATCTCTTAATGTATATTCATAAATCTTGTCTTTAGATAAAATTTTTAACCTGTACCGCATCTAGTCCCTCTCAACTTCACAATTGATTGCATGTATTACAAAATTAACAGTTTCATTATCATTTGCATAACTCCTACTTGGCACTTCTGCAAAAAATGCACTATTAGACACAATTTTAAGTCCCATTTGATCATTGAATACCAATGGTTTAAGTTTTTCTACCTTTGAGTTATTAGAGTAAAACTGCTCATTGCTAAGTTTAGTTAAAAGCTTATAGTCAAGAGTGCCTTTGGTTATCTCTAAATTGAATATGTGCGTAACCGTACGTGGATCTCTGAAACTAGGAATTGGAACATTTCTGTCCTCCGTACTTGCTGTAGCCATGGTAGAAGGAGATGTTAAATATTGTATCTTCCCCCTATCTACTAGAACACCCGCAAAGCTAAAAAACACTAAATCTAGTGAGTAGTATTCCTTCATTAAATAGCCTCCCTTTTTAAATAATCATTAATATCATCACTAGTTATGTCTAGGACAACACTTTTAAAACTGTCATTGTATTTAACTCTAATTGATAAATTTAATGCCAATCCATTGCTTGCCTTAAGCTCGAGTTTAATGTCAGAAAAAGATACAATCAGTCCTGAGTCTGTGAAACTTTTAAATAAACACTCAAGTCCTGCTGTGTAAGCATTATTGCCTTGTCCAATTTTTAACTGACTAAGCTTACTATTTTGTCTATTGTTGCGACTCCAAATACGAATGAGCTCGCGCGTGGCTTCTGTTCTTAAGAGATAATACGTAAAGGCCTCATCAATTGCATTACCGGCAAGATCAACCCCTTCTTTGAATGCCAAGACCCCATCTCTTCCCGTTTCATTGAGTAGAGAATAAAAATTAATATTGTTCGCTCGTAACGAATTAATTAAACTTGCATCATAAATTGGACCTGCTTTAAGTGTAAGTCCATAAGGATTTACAGAGTGAAAAATTGACGCTTGATGTAGATATTGAGATATAAACTTAAGATGTAGATCATCATTATCTCCCACATAAATAAGAATTATCCCATCAAGCTCACTAGCATTCTTATCCTTTAAACCCTTGGGCAAATCCTTGCTCTTAGTTGGCAATACAATAAACTTAGCTAGTCCTTTTAAAGCCTCACAATCACTCTTTAGGGAACCTTCCGCTACCTCTTCTGTGAATACCACAAAGGTGTGTACATGCTCCCCTAGAAATTTCACTATCTCTTTAATATCTTGATAGATGTGCAAATCAACAGACCTTAAGCCGTCGGATGCAAAAAGCGAAGAAAACTTACTCAGTAGAAGCGTGCGCTGTGTCTCAGCTGTCTTCTTTCGAGTTTCGTCACTGCTGTATTCCTGCCTTAACCCAATGGATGCTATGCTTTCTTTGTAATTTGAAATATTTAAAACAAAATGCCCTTTACTTAAACAATCACTCTTGTAAATAAGCAAGGGATTGTAATAGCCAACATCATTTAGCTTAACTTTATTTTCAATAAAATTAACATTAATTGTATCTTGTGGCATATATTCTCCTTTTTAAATTTAATTTTTAATTTCCAGTCTCAATTTTAACTTGCAATCTCAATGGCTTGTATGTTTGCTCTGTAAGTCTGACTTAACCCCAGAACTGCTCTGTTTCTTCTCCCTGAAATTCTTATAAACCCGTTATTACTTAAATTACTTGTTGCGTTTATGTAATAATTTAGCGATAAGCTATATGGACTCTTAAGCTTTTTTGTAAATTCAAATTTATGAGCACTTAAATGCAAAAACTCTAAAAAATGTTCATAAATGCCATGCAAATTGCAGTAAAGCTCTGATTCGCTTAAATCCCTAACAAATCCCATAAAATGAAGAGTAAAGTCTAGACCAAATTCATTAACATTCTTGTAAAAACCACCACTCCTTAATTCGCGAGGAGAAAGTCCCTCATAACCTTCTGGCTTTACCACAAGTAAATTTGAATGATTATCTTGCAAATCGCTTAAATAAAGATTACCATTTAGGTTTAAAAGTTCAATTTCCAGGCAAGCCTTCTTTAAATACTCCTTAAACTTAAGGAGTATTTTTATTAAAAATTCTTGAGATTCACATAAACCTAGTAACATACATCTACCAATTAATTGATTTCACGCAACTAAAGCCCTTGAAGAATTAAAGTGGTATAGCCAATTTCATTTTGAGAATACCCCGTTATGCTGATGATTTCTAGAAAATTTTTATTAACCATCACATGCTCTTCTGGCCTGAAATCAAGAAAATCTATTGTATAGACTTTAGCAAAGAATTGATTGGCAAGAATTTTTGCATCAAAAAGTTCAATTTTTTCTTCTCTTGTAAGTGGTAAGAAAACACCAGCAAACCTGGTAACATTATCTTTATTAATTTTTTTCTCATAAGAAGCAGTAGCTTCTCTCTTAACTAACAACTTTTTAAGTAAAAACATAGGTTGTGCATATCTTCTAATACTGTTCCTCAAAGACAAGTTAACTGCCTCAACTCCATTCATCATACAACTCCTATTAACACTCTGTTTTTATCTGTAGTAATTTCATCCAATAAATTTTTAAATGCAATACAAAAATCTTTGCTTACAGCCTCTTCCCTTACCACATAGTCGCAATACTCCACCGATATCTCATTAAATTTCTCTGACTTTACTTTACTAGAGTCAAAATGAGTAAGCCTACCCCTTTTCTTAAGTTCACATCCTAGAAAATAGTAAATGAGTAGAAATACCTTGCCTACATTTAAATCTTCTATGCCGATTTCCCTGCTATGCAAGACATCCTCAAGCAAGCTTAAATACATATGAAATTCATTAATGCTGAACTCTTCTGCCTTAAGCATAAGTAAGCCTAGTACCCTAGCATATGTTTCTTCCAATGGACTTAAAATCCCAGCGCAATTCATCCCTAATTCCAAGTTACTTTAAATCTAAGTATCGAATTCTCGCTTGCAAGAATGCTACCAATAGAAAAATCTAGAAAACTAGTTCTGAAATTACTACTCGATATTTGTGTATATGCATTAAGCACGGGCGGGTGCCCATCCTTTAACAACACAAGTCTAGGGCTTCTTGGATAAATTAACATCTCATCTTCTAGTAAATTCGTAGTTTCAAGATCAATATCAGCGTCATTATTTATTGCTCTTAAGGAATCAAATAACATATCCTTGTATGAATAATGATTATTGGGTAATCTTTGTAGCAACAGACCTTTAATCCTAGGGGTAGTTAAAACTTTAAAAGGAACACTTCTGTTGTCCTCTAAATTAATCTCTCCAATCTCAGCATTGCAAGCCTTGACTAAATCGAGAGCCTCTGCTACCTGTACTGTCTTATCTATCTGCCCTGGAAGATTAAGTAGTCCATACATGGTCTCTCGATTAGATGCATCAACAAGAAGTGTTCTCTTCTGCTTCTCATTTGAAAAACAAAGTCCACCTCTTAAGTAGTGAGCACTTATCAGTTTGTGTATCTCAGATATTGAATACCTAAGCCCCTCACTCATATTAATATTATTAACAGCCTGTATGTCCAACTTCCCGTCAGGAGCATAATACGTAAATGCATATTGAAACGGTAAATAGTTAAGGGACAATACTTGTCTTTTAAACTTAACGGTAGCAACCGTACTAAAATCATTAACCTTAAGTGTCGGGGGTCCTGTTAGATTTGAATGCCACTTTACAACTCTCTCACTTGCAAGTGATACATCACTAACCTCTACTTGCTCATTATCAAAGAAATGATAGTATTCCGGTATTGGTCTTTGAACAGATAAAGATTCCCTTATGGTATTTATAAATTCTTCATTATTAAATAGACTTTCATTCAATGTTTTAATTCTCCTTTTTTAACTAACTTGCTATTGGCTTGCTTATAAGCATAACTCTTGCACCGTAGTACCCAGCTTGATCTTTAAACTGTAAAGCATCGCTTAAGGCTAATGCGTGCATGTAAGTACTCTTACTCTGGACCCTTTTAAGCACACCCGACTCATCAAAAGCTAACTTATCCCCAGATTTAACGTCCTCACTAGCAAGCAAAACACATTCAAAACTACTAGCAACCGAGACAACTGTTGCTGTTCTGGTAAACTCATCATAGTCCAGACAAACACCATAAAGATCACCGTCCCCACCTCGTGCAACTCTAGCCTCAACCCCATCACCAACAACAAGCTTCACCCCACATTTGTAGCAAAAATCAACAGCTTGATAATTTTCAAACTTTTCCCCCGCAAAAAACTTAAGTCCTCCCTTGTGTGCAAAATACAAGTCCCCAGACCCAAATTTGTCAGGTTTGCTGAAAACTGATGGGTACGTGTTACAACTAACACTCCTAAGCTTTTCTAAAACCAATGCTTGCTTATTTTGTCTAGGGGATGTAAATTCACTTCCTAACTTGCCCCTCTCTTGCTGTAATGTGGTTAAACCTGCCCCCAGATCACTTTTGTCCTGCATAAAATATTCTCCTTATATCTATTTTTAAATTAAAAACCTTAAATTAAACCTTAAGACCTAGTGCTGTAAAATGCTTGCCTAATTTGTCCCCACTCATTAAGCATGGCCTGCCTTAAGTCCTTATAATTATTAATTACAACTTCTTTATTACCTAAACTTAACTCCTCAACCAAGCCCGTCTTACCAAAGGTCATCAGGCTGTATGAATTATTACTGTTCTTGCACGCATCAATATTTACACTAGCAAGCCTTAAAAGCATATCTTTAGTCTTAAAGCTTATGTTAGCAATATCAAGAGTACCTGCAATTGCTAATATCTGCTTACTATTAACATATTTTCTTATAAGCTCAAGAGACTGCATGTCTAGTACCTCAGTTAACGAATTCCCCGCATTTAAAAGCCCCTGAGTGTTATATCCCTCACTTAAATTGTCATCAGCAAGTCTAGTTATCCAAACGGCTCTACTAAATAATTCATCCCCCGTAGCGTCATTGCTCAGTTCATTAACCTCACCCAAGCTCGCATTACTCACCAAATTTTCTTCCAAATCCTTCATTAAACCTCCTTAAAATGAAAAATTTAACCTATTTTTAAGTGCCTCTATCTCAACATTACTTAAAGAATTCTGCTTTATAATCTCTAAATATTTAGAATATGCATCTAAAACCTTCAAGTCTTGCTCCAATCTTTGATCATCACTTAATGTCATCAGATCATTAAACCTCATGTTTAACCTGTAGTATTTATTAAGCTTACTGTTAACTGCGACCGCAGCCGCCTCTTGTACGGCACACAAAAAATCAATATAGTTAGTTCGGTCTCCCTTCCCATCGCTACCTAACCCCTTGACCTGTTCATTAAAACTGCGAGTTAATGGCTCCTTGGTATCTGCTCCTATTTTTGCTTTAACCAAATCAAATGCATCCTTTAAAAAGGCAAGGTCGTACTTTATTACCTCCAAACTGGCTTTCTCATCCGCACTGTAAAATATTCCATCATTACTCAATCCTTCCTTAAGTTTTGCAAGCACACTCCCAAGTCCCTCCTCACCCATACAAGCCCTATTCTGTCTGTCAGAATTGCTAAAAAATGTGGCAAATAATCCCCTGTTCCTACCCTGCCCACTAACCTGAGTCCTAGCATCATGCAAAGATTCCACAAGTCCAACCAACTGCTCATCCCTGTAAAACAAAAAATTGTACTGCTCAATTCTTTTCTCAATCTCTAGGTAGATCTGCTCCAGTAGGCAAATATCTAGAAGTAAACTCTGTGTATAAACAGGCGCATGCGATCTTAATATATAATCAAAATTTTCATGTACTATAACTCTACTCTTGTGTATTAAAATGCCAGTCCCATCTCCCCGAAAGTACTCCACATAATCACTCTCACGATCATCTCGAACCCGTCCATAGTCTAAGTATTTAAACCCAGCAGGAAATTCATCATTAACCCCTCTACTTAAATCCTCATCTAAAGACTTAGGTTTAATTAAAATATACCCTGCCCCATTGAATCTATAACTTATCATAGCCTCAAGAAGGGCTTCCTTAAGCTCCAGCTCCAAAGGTAGTAAATCAAACCTAGAGTCAACCCAAAAAGAGCCTAAAAAATCTAGCCTAATACCAAGACGCAAAGCATCCTCTGCTGACGTTTCGATGTAATTCCTGAAAAATACCGAATACCTGTAAAGCTCCAAAGGATTTATTTTATCTCCAGAACTCAACACACCCGCAAATCTGTTAAAACCTTTTTTAAATATCATATGTTTAAGTGTAACAAAAAAAACCAATTTTGCATACTCATTACAAATTAATAATTAATTCTAAATTAGACTAATTCTTAAGTATTTACTCTTAAACTTGCGCTTAAACAAACAAAGAGTTCACGGTTAGAAATATCTATTCATGAACTCTAGAAGAAGAATGTATGAATGAAATCAACATAAGGTAATAAGCACTAAAAGAGCCCATTACCTGCTGCTCATTTGTATTTTAGAGATTCGCCCTTTTAGGCAGTATAGCCAAACAAAGCAGCTGAACCAACTTGTTCACACTAAAAAATAAGCCAGAAAACGTATCAATTACACCCTCCAGCAGTACTAAAACAAACTCAATAATATCCAACAATACGATCAAGACAAGCCGAGCACACCCCGTGAGCACGACAACAGCCCCAGCGATTCCTTTGAATAACTCCCTACTCTTCAAAAAAAAGACCTCTCGCATCAAAAACACGGAATTACCTCCGCCCGTTGAACAGAACTATATCTCAACTTAATCTAAAATCATGCCCAAGTCATGAAATTTGTTTAATATTTTTAACAGGCAAAGAGGGAATGCCTCAGTAGACATTCCCTCCTAAGCTTGGATCTTAATCATTATTAAATTTAACTAAAAATCATGATCTTTTAAAAAATTGAAAAGCTCAACATCATACTCCGTGTCATCATGAGCTACTAAAATAAATTTGAGTTTATCTTTTTGTTTAAGTCTATCAACAAGTTCCTTCCTGAGATAAACAACTAAAGTATTTTTTACCTCCACTGGAAAGACTAAATCTAGGAGGTTTTTATTGTTTTCAACAGGCTCTATGTGAAAATCCTTAATATTTGCAAGCTGTACACTACGCTCTGTCATATTAAACATCGACATCTGTGCATCTAAATCTCCAAAGATAACATTTTTAAAGTTAAGCATTCTCTTCTCGCCAAATATATTAAACGTAAAACGATAAGAGGGGAAAGACTTCCCCAACTGCTCCTTATAAGACTCTTCGTAGTCCTGATATCCCTCGCCTTCTTCGTTTAAAACTTCCTTCTGGAACAAAACACTTCTTATTTTATTAGCATGATTCAATCTTGCCTCATAAGTCTTAGAGCAAAAATATTTATTACAAGACTCTAAAACACCTGCTGAAAGGGAAGATAAACCTAAAAGACAAAGCAATATGGAAATTATTGAAACAAATCTCATAAACACACCTCACTAACTAAAATTACTAGAAAATCCATCAGGATTTACAAGTTCAATAGACTCAATAAATCTGAGCAAATTCCTTGAGCTAACCTTGAAAGCATAGTCCTTCTTAACACCACTTTCCTTACCAACAGTGGTAAGGAAAAAAGATAGATTCTGTCCACCAGCCTTATTTGCCAACTCCTTCCATTCCCTTATGCAACGACCCAAATCAATATTAACACTCATTGTCCACAAACCATCAAGCTCATAAACTGTCTTGTCAGCATCGGGTGAAACACAAATCTCACTTCCAGTCAATTTTATATCCTTAACCAAAAGCTCATCTTTTCCCTCAAACTGCGCCTCAACGCTACAATTTTCTGTGAAAAGATCATACTTTAACAAAAAAGAATCGTAACCATTTAATAAGGTTAAATTAATTGACCCCGCATAACTATTATTGCTGTTATACTCAACTGAAACCTTTTCTACTTCCTTGTATGAACTCTCACAAGACATAAATAAACTTAACAAAAACAATAACAAGATTAAAGAAATATTTCTCTTTATCATAAATTGTTACCTCCTATACTAATATTTTCAACCCTTACTACATAGCATTAATCTTGTACAACTCTATCGATTTTTCTAATGGCAAACTCCCTAGAAGCCCTGATTGACATGTGAATTATGTGCATCAAGGCCTTATCTGCGGATAAAGTTGACTTTAAAACCTCAAGCACCACGCTTAAAATCTTAACCCTTTCTATATCTTCTGTCTCTCTAATTTCCCCCTCAGCCTCCTCTATTAACTCAAGCTCGTTGTACGTATGACTTAACCCCTGGTTAATGCGCCTTTCAATTTCATCCATAGTATGAAAATCCATCCTAATCCAATAAAATAAATCCAATATGTTATCTGTAACCTGCATTACAAATGAAGAACCAATCTCTTGATAAAACTTATCTCTTATTAGTAAAAGATGTTTATTAAGCCTGGAAGTCACGGCAGAAACAATTTCAACCTTTTCCTTTATTCTATCGATCTCATAACTAACTTCCCTTAAAATCGGAGTAGAATAAACCAAATCCA
Organism: Borrelia sp. P9F1; assembly: GCF_030436115.1. Classification (NCBI taxonomy): domain Bacteria; kingdom Pseudomonadati; phylum Spirochaetota; class Spirochaetia; order Spirochaetales; family Borreliaceae; genus Borrelia; species Candidatus Borrelia rubricentralis. The sequence goes on along the minus strand of NZ_CP129414.1, from coordinate 31,031 downwards.
GTTTAGCAACAACAGTATCTAAAGCATCAAGTGCGATCTTCTCTAGCTTCCTAGCTAAACTAACATCACGATTCATACCTAAATAATTAGAAACTTCTTCCTTATCTACCACACCCAATCCAACACACCCATCTTTGGTAAAATCAACACCATTTAAAATAACACTTCCTATTTTGGACAAACAATACACCCTTAACATATAAGGTTGATTACAAGATAATTTATTCATTTAACTAAATGAATATTGCTTACTAATTATATTACCTATATTTAAAAATTGCTAGAACAAAGCAACTTAAACGCTTAAACTTAAGTTTTACTACTTCCGCAAAAAAAGAGCCCTAAAGCTTTTACTCTAGGGCCCCGGGTCTATAATGTACTTTGCCTACGTTTTTAAATTCTCATTTTGTAATCTTTCATTTAATCTCACTTAATCTCTTTTTTAACACTTCAAAGAGCCCATCAACTTTTTTATCAGTCAGTAACTCTTGAAGTTTTGCTAAAACCTCGCTTTCATCTTTATGCTTGCCATTGAAAACATCATTTAATTTTTGGAAAAATACACTTAAAGCAGTTCCGTCACAAATTGAACTAGCAAGAACAGCTTTTATTAAGGCATCCACCTGCTCATCGGTTTTAACATCACCAATAGTATTAATTCCAGCATCTTCTAAAATCTTCTTCCCAGCTCCATTCCCACCATCAGATCCTTTTATCCACCCAATTAAATTATTAAATTCATGTGATAAAGGCTTTGCTTGTGCCCCCTTCTTCACCAAAGCATGCACTCTCTTCATGGAATCCACTAAACTTTTCCTTTTGGAATGATCTGGATCGTTTTTTCCTAACCATTCAAAAAAGTCCTTCCGTCTCTCCTCGTACCTTTGAATATCTGATTCATTCTTTCTGTTGCGATCCACCTTAACAGCACCGCCCATAAAATCTCTAAGGCTCTCAAAACGCTTTTCTTCCTCGCTTAAGCTCACAGACGCACTCTTTTTAGCCGTAGCTTTTTTCGCTGTAGCCACAACAGATCCTGAAGCAGAGAACTCAGCCTCCCCACCTGGACCCACTACTCGCCCCTCAATACTTCCCTCTAAAGATGCGACCTTACCACAAAGACCACAGCTAAGCATGAAAACGAGCGTGCACACTAAAATATTAACATTCTTCATTTCCTCTCCTATAACCCTAATCAGGGCAAAGCAACAATAAAATTTTAAATAAAACCTGTTACTAGGCCCTCTCTCTAAGCAAAACTAACCCTAAAGCTCTCAACACTTCAGGGTTAGCTCTTGAATTTGTACTTTAACTAATTCCTTCTTTTTATTCAAGAGTACTTTTTAAAGTCTCAAATTGCCCATCTTCAGACTCATCAGTTAAAAACTTCTTCAGATCCTCAAAAACCTCTTCATTACTTCTATCTTTTTTCTCGACTTTGTCTTTGCCTTTAGCCGCAGCAGCAAGATCATCGTCAAATACCGCCCCCAACTCATCAAAAAATGACTTTATATTGCTACTTCCAACCTCTAAGTCCAAATCATCTTGCTGTTCCATAACATATTTAACCAAAGCACCTACTTGCTCATCGGTCTTAAGATCACCAGGCTTCCCAAGTCCAGCCCGCTTCATCCCCTCATCGTCTTTCCCTTTCTCAATTATTTGTCTAATTTCCTCTGAAGTCCCAGCTTTCTCTTTAATAAAGTCATAAACCTTCCCCACAGCTTCCGCTAATTCCTTCCGCTTAGAATAGTCAGGATCATTGTCTTTTAGCCACCCAAAGAATGCCTTCTGCTTAGCACTAACCGTAGGATTATCCTCATAAAGAGACCCAAGGACATCATCCAAAGATTCTTCTAACGAGACAACCTTTTTGTCCGCAGCCTGTCTAGCAACACGCTCCCTTGCCTCAGGGGTGTCTGCACAATCATCTCCGATAACGTACAACCTACAACCAAATACAACAAGACCCAAGGACGCAAATAAAACACCAATACGCATAATCTCTCCTCCTCTTTTAAAAGACTCCAACCATTATGAGAATAAGTCTATATCAATAAACAAAATAAACACTTATTTAATATAAAATTCCTTTGGTGAGAAATTAACCTTAAAGCTTGAATAAGACCTTTAGGGCTTATTTCATTATTGCTATTCTGAAATTTTTATTTCTCTTCTAAGCTTATTACCTTTGTGGATTTAACTAATATTTAAATAAAGCTATGTTACCCGAAAAAAAAGGTTACAAGAACCATTGCTTATCCATTTAAAATTCCTGAATTCCGATTTCTTTGAAATTTAACACCCCAGTTGAGCTGCCCAAACCCCACATACCAAGATCCCTCAAGCCAAATAAGTCCCTGATCCGAAGTAGTACATCCACTCTCGTAAATAATTCCCATCTTCTGCTTATCAAATGGTGCTCAATACCATACGACAGTAATTGAAACGTATCTCTTAAGAAAACACATAAGAGCAGAGATGAAGGAAGGCCACATGCCCTCCCTTTTAGTTTAAGCTTGATTACGCGCTAAATAAGCCTAAATGCTTTTTTACATTAACAAGAGATTCAATCATATCTTGACGATACCCATATTCTTTAGTCGTTGCAGTTCGTAAATCGTTAATCCTCTCTAATTCTGTCTTCACAAATGTAATATCAAATGGGTTTAATGATGCTGTGTCTATTATTTCTCTAAAAAACCCCTTAAGACCATACATTGCGCTAATAAACGTCTCAATCTCTGCATCCACCTGCTCGATTTTAGTCCTGTCGTCCTTAATTTTTTCTAGAATTCTGTATTCCAAACACTCATAAAACAAATCGGTACTTTCCTGATCCATGGAGGATAACAGTCCTAGTATTTCGTTAACCGTTTCTATTTCCGTGTCCTTGCCTCCACTGTCAAGTTTTAATGCCTTAATCACAGTATTTAAATTCTTAATAGCCTTTGTGTTACAATCCAGACTTGCTTGAATTCTAAACTGATCTCCGTCTGAGAGAACCCTTACCCCAGCAGGCACTTCTATTTTATTTTGCTCTGCTACTGATCCAAAATTCGTCCTCAAACTATCCATTTTTTCTCTGTGTCTATATATTTTGGTTTTCAGTCTGTGAAACAATGCTTCCTTCGATACAATTGCGAATTTATCAAACACTTCAGCATCCACGTTACCAGCTCCAGCTTCATCATCCACCCTATCAGTCGTATCTGGGTCTGTGTAGGCTTCAGATGTCCCACTTACAGCTGACACGCCACCAAGCGACCGTCTGTACGTGTCTTTCCATGTAATTGTTTCAGTGATTTACCATCTGATACTTCATCTTTACCTGATTTACTTGTATTGACGGGTGTTTTCTTACTTAACTTTTTTATCGCTTTATCACTTAACACTTCATTCTTACCTAGTTTATTTGTACCGTCTGGTGTTACATCATCATCTTTGCCTAAACTGCAAGTAGCAACTAAAGCTCCCGCTAGTATTAGCAAGAATACGACACTATTCTTCTTCATAGACCCTCCTTTTGTTCTTTATTATTCTTAAACGTTCTTAACAAATATTATTTTTATAATAAAGACTTATTAAGAATATTATCAACTAATAACGATATTGTGTCTTAAATTAGCAAAGCTCTATGATTTTAAAAGATTTAAAATTTGACCCTCGGGATCATACATCGAAAGGTAGAAATAGAAAAAGTGCTCAGACTAGGTCAGTACAAGGCTGAGAAATGAGAAAGACCATAGCAATATACCCTTAAATTATCGTCTTAACTAGAGTTTTAAATTTTTACTTAACTAACTTCACATCTGCTTCATAAGCTTTTTCTGATGCCGAGCCTATTGGTATTTTATGCTTTTTATAGATGCATCTCTTGCAATAGTAAATGCTTTAAGATGCTACAAACCACCAAAATCACTGTTAATGTTAGAAAAACAATTATACTAATCTTCACATAGACTAAGGGAGACACCATGCCGTAAACTAGTAAAATCCTGGTTCTTTGCAAAAAACTCAAAACCTTGCTTACCTTGTCTAAAGTTATGGACAGAATGCGGAGATTAATAAAAACCCGAAGGCCATATTGCTATGCTTCGGGTTTAATTTTAACTTAAAGTCGTTACTTCACTAATGCCGCAAGCTTGGCTTCACTGCCCTGAATATCTCCAACTACACTACTCTGCTGTCCGGCTGTTTCAGCTCTAAGGCCACCTTCTGCTAATGCTTTTTTAAGGTACTCAACAAATGCATTTCTTGAAGCAATAAACTTATCAAGTTCTACAGCAACCTGTTTAAGTTTTTCTTGGTCGCTTTCTATCTTTTCTAGGTTTTCATCCGTTAAATGCTCACCCAATATTTTTATAGTGGTTTTATCAAGCTCAGCTAATACTGCTTGTACGTCTGTTACTGCGCTTGGCACTGCAGCACTAGTACCCTGAACAGGCTTTTCATCACTTTTAATTAGTGTCTCAATTTTTATCTCAAGTTTTATCTCTGCGTCAATCACTACGTTAATGTATTCATCTCTCCTGATCTTCAATGCAGTAACGCTTTCGCAGCCTCCCCCAACACACTCGTCATAATCGGGTCTATAGACGTCGCAAGTATCATATTCGCCGTACTTACCATATTTTTGTTTTTTCTGTTTCAGCTTCCCGTCTTTCTTCTTTTCGTACTTCTGCTTTTTACGTTTATACTTCTCGTATTTTTGCTTATAGTACTCGCACTTTTCATACTTGTACTTGTACATTGCGCTACCAGGTTGTGCATCTTTCTTGCAGGACACCAAAGCTACTGTTAATATTAAAAAAATAATCATAATAGTTCTTCTCATCTCATTTTCCTTCTCGTTGTATCTGCCCCTGCCACCAGAGAACACCACCATTAGGAGTAATGTTTTTTATCGATATATAAACTGGTAATAACATCCTACCGTAAGTCTAATGCAATTTTGGATTTTTACAAAAATTCAAAGTTTGTCTCTTGGGGTAAGAATGAAAGAAGGCCATATTGCTATGGCCTTCGGGTTTAATTTGAAACAAAGTTATTACTTAACTAAATAAACCTGCAAGTGTTTTCTCATTCTTCTTCACTGCTTCAACTCTACTATGACAATATCCAGCTTCTCCTGCTACAGTATCGCTAGTTACTGCAGTTGTTGCAATAAGCTTGTTTAATTCTGCCTTTGCCTCGTCTGGAGTCCGAATTTCATTACTCCGCGCCGCCTCTATTGACTTTTCAATACTTGCAATAAATTCCTTTCTTGATGCAATAAATGCATTAAGCTCTTTAGTAGCAGTATCAATTTTAGCCTTGTTTTTCTCTATTTTTGCTAAGTTGTCGTCTTTCAAATGCGTGTCCAATATCTTGTTAGTAGCATCATCAAGTTCAACTAACATTCTAAATATACCGGCCGCTATCTTTATTTCTCTGGCATGAATATTACCATCGCTACTCCTTAAACTAATAATTGAGTCATTTAACTTGTTTATTAGATCACCATCATAACCTAGGCTTGCATAAATTTTAGCACTGTCTTTTTCCCTTGTAAAACCAGTTAAAGCTGGAATTTCCACTCTGTGTGCTATTACGTGTTTTGTCGTCGCTTCTATTGCGTCATACGCTTTCATCGCTATATTAATTTCATTACTGTAGTCATCTCTGGTCTTTTTTAATGCCTTAAACGCTTTTGCTGTTTCAGTCCTTAATCGCTCGGTAGCTACTTTCCTCTCTTCATCTGTTATCCCCTCATATGATTCCTCTTCAGATGCACCTGCCTGTCCTGGATTCCCTGACCCTGGTGTAACACTGTCACCTTGCGTTTCCTGGCCACAAGCAACCAAAGCTAGTACTAATACCAGAAAAAACATAATATTAATATTTTTCACCTTACTCTCCTTTTTATTACCTTTATTAAAGAATATTCTTAGTTTATAACAATTCTCTTTAATAAAGAATATAAACTAAGAATAGTTAAATTCTAGTTTCTTGTAAAATATTTAATTTCTACTTCTCTTTGGTCTCTTTGGTTGGGATGAAAGAAGGCCATATTGCTATGGCCTTCGGGTTTAATTTGAAACAAAGTTATTACTTAACTAAATAAACCTGCAAGTGTTTTCTCATTCTTCTTCACTGCTTCAACTCTACTATGACAATATCCAGCTTCCTCTGCTATAGTAGTGCTAGTTGTTGCAATAAGCTTGTTTAATTCCACCATTGCCTCAGCATTAGAGACACATGCATGCACCACCTCTATGGAATTTTTAATACCTGCAATAAAGGCATCTCTTGATGCAATAAATGCATTAAGCTCTTTAGTAGCAGTATCGATTTTAGTCTTGTTTTTCTCTATTTTTGCTAGGTTTTCGTCATTCAAATGCTCATCCAATATCTTGTTGTTAGCATCATCAAGCTCAACTAACATTTTAAGTATACCGGTAACTATCTGTATGTCTTCGGCAGAAACATGACCATTAAAAGTTAAACCCCTAATTAAGTCGTTTAGCTTTTCTATTAGCTCACGATCATAACCTAGGCTTGCATAAAACTTAGCACTGTCTTTTTCCTTTGTAAAACCCTTTACCTCAGCTGGAATTTCCACTCTGTATGCTATTACGTGTTTTGTCTCCGCGATTATTGCGTAATAAGATTTCATTGCTTTATCAATTTTATTACTGTAGTCATCTCTGGTCTTTTTTAATGCCTTAAACGCTTTTGCTGTTTCAGTCCTTAATCGCTCGGTAGCTACTTTCCTCTCTTCATCTGTCATACCCTCATATGATACTTCTTGATCTGATACCTCTTCAGATGCACCCGTCTGTCCTGGCTTTGTTCCTGGTAGTATCCTACCAACTATTTGCATTTCTTGATCACAAGCAACTAGAGTCATTACCAACACTAAAAAAAACATAATATTAATCTTTTTCATTTTACTTTCCTCTTTATTACCTTTATTCATCATATTTCTCACCATATAATATTACTATTATATAACAATTCTTTTTATATAACAATTCTTTTTAATAAAAATATAAACTAATAATAGTTAAATTTTTCTGTGATAAGAATGAATGAAAGAAGAACATAAAGATAAGAATAAAAGAAGGCCATATTGCTATGGCCTTCAAGTCTAATTTGAACTAAAGTTATTACTTAACTAATTCTGCAAGTGCTTTCTCATTCTTCTCAATAGCTTTAACTGTACTATGATAGTATCCAGATTCACCGGCTTTAGCGTTAGTTTTTGTTTGGTCAGCAATCTTTTTCAATTCCGCCTTTGCATCGTCTGCGGTGCTATTGTTAGCTAATACCGCCTCTATGGACTTTTTAATACTTGCAATAAAGGCATCTCTTGATGCAATAAACGCATTAAGCTCTCTAGTAGCAGTATCGATCTTAGCCTTGTCTTTCTCTATTTTTGCTAAGTTTTCGGCTTTCAAATGCTCATCTAATATCTTGTTAGTAGTATCATCAAGCTCAATTAACATATTAAACGCATTGGTCACTTTCTTTATTTCTTCGGCAGGAATACTACCACCAGTACTTAAACCCATAATTAAGTTGTTTAACTTTCCTATTAGCTCATTATCATAACCTAGGCTTGCATGTATTCTAGCACTGTCTGTGTCTTTTGTAAAACCAGTTAACTCATCCGAAATGTCCACTTCATTTTTTGATGTGCCTATCTTACCATGAGCTTCTTTTTCATCAGCCATTTTCTTCTTGTATGTCGTTATCTTGTCTTTCAATGCAGTAAGCGCCGTTTCCCTTGCTAGCTTTTCAGCCTCTGCTATTTGCTCTGGTGCGAGCTCTTTACTACCTGATCCATCTGCCTGTGGTTGGTTCCCTGGCCCTGGTGTGACACTGTTACCTTGCGTTTCCTGATCACAAGCAACCAAAGATATTATTAATACCAGGTAAAAGACAATACTGAATTTTTTCACTTTATTCTCCTTTTTATTTTCTACTATCATTACTAATGAATATTCTTAGTTTATAACAATTCTCTTTAATACATATTATAAACTAAGAATTAAAAAAATCTAGAATCTAGTTTTTTGAAAAAATTTACTTGTTACTTCTCTTTTAATAAATGCTAAATTTTAAAGGTTAGAAAGTGCAGGGGTTGCAAAATATAAAAGGCAACAAGGGATAAAAATGAAAAAAGGCCATAAATATGGCCTTTAATTCTAGTTTTAACTAAAGTTGTTACTTAACTAAATCTTCAAGTGCTGTTGCATTCTTCTCAATAGCTTTAACTGTAACATGATAGTATCCAGTTTCATCGGCTTTAGCGGTATTCTTTGTCTTGTCAGCAATTTTGTCCAATTCTCTCTTTGCATTTGCTGCAGTGGCTTTAGCTGCTTCCGCTGCTTTTATTGTCTTTTGAGCACTTGCGATAAATGCATCTCTTGATGCAATAAATGCCTTAAGTTCTTTATCGGCCTTTTCGATCTTAGTCTTGTCATTCTCAATTTTTGCTAAGTTTTCGGCTTTCAAATGCTCATCCAATATCTTTTTAGTAGCGTCGTCAAGGTCAACTAACATCTTAAGTACATCGCTCACTGTCTTCTTTTCTGCATCCTTACCGCCACTAGTAAGATTTAATGCCGTAATTGTATCATTTAATTCCTTGTGTGTATCATCATTGTAACCTAAACTTGATTGGATTTTTTCCTTGTCTGCGGCTGTAACACCAGTTAATCCAGAAGGAACTGTCACTTCATTTTTCCCAGTTTTTGCATCAAACGCTTTCTTTGCATCAGCCATTGTTTTCTTGTATTTTGTTAACTCGTCTTTCAACGCAGTAAGCGCTTTTTCCCTTGCTAGCTTTTCAGCCTCTGCTGCGTCCTTTTCTTTCTTTGCTGCTGCTATTTGCTCTGGTGTAAGCTCTTTACCACCTGATCCATCTGCTTGTGGTTGATCTCCTGCACCTGCACCACCGTTACCTGGTTCTTCTTGCTTACAAGCAACCAAAGCTACTACTAATACTAGAAAAAACATAATACTGAATTTTTTCACTTTATTCTCCTTTTTTATTATCATTATTAAAGAATATTCTTAGTTAAGACTAATATTCTTTAATACATATTATAAACTAAGAATTAAAAAAATCTAGTTTTTTGAAAAAATTTACTTGTTACTTCTCTTTTAATAAATGCTAAATATTTATTTTGTGGGGAGAAAGTGATAATGGAAAAGGTAAGCATAAGTAGTAGAAAGGTGAATAAAAACGAATAGAGGCCACATTACTATGACCCCTATCATCTTATGACAAATTTAATTGATTTAATTGTATTGTGATAGCCTACTCAGTAAAACTGGGTGGAGTAGGGCTAGTAGCTGCATCAATGATCTTCTTTAGTTCTGCCTTCACTCTCTTCACGCTTGTAGCATCCTTTTTGTTTGCAAATGCCTTGGCAGCTGCTTCTGATGCCTTTTGAGCAATTCTAATAAACGCATATCTTGCACCAATAAATTTATCAAGCTCTGCTACAGATCTTGCTCGAGCATCTTTGTCGCTCTTAATTTCTTCAAGCATCTCGTCTGATAATAACTTATTCAACATATAGTTGGTGGTGTCATCAAGAGCAACTAACAGCCATAATAAATAGGCAACCATTTTTAATTCTTCTTCTTTAATTTTTAATTCTTCTTCCTTAACTTGAGCAGAATAAAGGCCTAATGCAGCAATTGCAGTATTTAAATTTGCATGTGTGTTGCTGTCGTAACCTAGACTTGCATGAATCTTATCCTTATCTGCTTCTTCTAAATTTATTGCTTTTATTATTTGATTAGGAATTGAAATTTTATTTTACTATCATGACTAAAAAATAACCTTATCCATTTATAATGTTATTTTTAGTTTAATTACAAACTAAGACTATATCCTAAATTAGTAAAATTCTAATTTCTGTGGAAATTTAAAGCTTACTCTTGTGTTTAAACTTTAAATATTAATTATTAACTTTGGAGTTTGGTGGCTAAGATGGATGCAGAAGTAGAGAATGGAATAAGTAAAGGCCATGTTTATTTATGGCCTTTTTAGATTTAGTAAAATTAATTTGATGCTCTAATTCAGCACTGGTTAGAGTAAAACTAGGGCTGAGTCGCAAGCTCAATAATCTTCTTTAATTCTGCTTTCACACTTGCCGCATCCCTCTTCGTTGCTGCTGTCTTTATTATCTTTTGCACATTTCTTACGAAAGCACTTCTTGGTCTAGTAAATGAATCAAACATTTTATCCATTTTATCAATTTCGTCGATTTTACTCTTATCGCTCTTAATTTGCTCAAGAATATTATCTCTTAAAAGATCTTCAAATATCTTTTTAGTAGCATCATCAAGGTCAACTAACATTTTAAGTAAATCGGATACTATTTTTATTTCTTCGTCCTTACTGCCACCACCAAGCTGTAATGCCCTAATTGCTTTGTTTAAATCTTGATTTACGGCATTATTGTATCCTAGACTTGCATGAATTTTATCCTTATCTGCTGTTGTCACACTTCTTATCTGTGGGGGTATTTCCACTTCAGTTTTTGATGCTAGTTTGTCAAACTTTGTCTTAAGGCTTTCCAATCCTCTTTTGTATTTACTTATCCTAGCCTTAAATGTCCTGAAAGCTTTCTCAGCTTCTGCTTTTGCCGCTGCTGCTCTTTGCGCATCTTCTTTAGCTTTCTTTGCTTGATCTGCATCATCTGCTTTCCCAGCTTCACCTACTGCCTTTACAACGCCATCCACATTCACGTTGGCTCCTTCTTCTGCATTTTCATCCTTGTCTGCTACTTCCTCTGCATTGTTTGCATCGTCTGCTACTTCCTTATTGTCCGCTTGTGTAACCTCACCCACAACATCTACTAATCTTTCTTCTACATCGTCTGCCAATCCGCCATCGGCTGTCTTTACTTCAGCCTGTTCTGGAGCTGTTTCACCTTGCAACGGTTTTGTAGCTAAAGTTTTTGTATCCTCTGGTGTTGTACCAGCATCGTCAAACTTGCCTAGATTACAAGAGCCCACCAAAGCTACTGTTAATACTAGAGACAGCATTATATTAATCTTCTTCATTTCACTCTCCTTATTACTTTTGTAATTGTTACTATTAAGTAACATTACTTTATTGTTACTGTTACTTACTTAGTTTCATTACAAACTAAGACTAAATATTGTAGCTTAAAATTAGTAAAAATCAAGTTTTTTGAAAAAAATTAATCTTGCTTGCTCGCAGTTCACTTCTTAATATATTTACTATATAAGAAAATATGTCTCTCTATATTTTTCTAATTATTTTTGAAAAATTGGCCCCAACTTTGTAACCCGGGAAAATTTCCCAACGCAGTAGATTGCACATTAAAGATTGGAGGCACGCTAAAATCAAAGATAAACAAAAATACTGGAGTAGAATAAAAGACAGATAAAGTTACCGAGGGAATATTAGGAAACCGAGATCCCCTAATACTTTCCTCATACCTTAGAACAAGGTTATAGCAAAATGTATATATTTAAATTAAATTTCATATTTTCGTCATAGATTTATATTGATTAATAGTGTTAATTAAATCTCTTAGTAAATCTTATCTGTTTATTTGAAAGAGAGTTATCTAGTTTTTGCGGGAGTTTTAAAATCATATTTGGATAAAAAATTATCAGTTTTTAAAATATACTCTTTATTATCATGAGTAACTAAAGTAAATTTTAACATTTCTTGCTTAACTAAGGAGTTAAATAAAGCGTCGTTGAATGCAATTTTGAAAACATTTACTACCCGTACTGGGTATTGTCCTAAATTCTTGTCACCGACATCACCATTACCAATCTGAAAATATGCTACACTTGCTGTCCCAAAATCCGGTTCAACCATATGGTGTTGTTTATATAGCCTAGCATCCAGTTCATTAAAGATTACATTTTTAAAATTCATTAGAAACCCATTATTGATTACAACGAACTCCAAGAAGTAAGATGGATAAGAATCTATTAAATTGCGCTTTCCTTGCTCATCTAAGCCCTTAAAACTCTCAGAGCTTAGATTTACATCTAATTTCTTAAAGAAGATACTCCTGATACTACCAGACTCAAATTCTTGGAAATAAGATCTAATCATAATAACATCGTCACTTGAGCTATCGGAATAATATATCCCTTCCTTAGCACTATCCGTATTTGTAAATATGTTAAGCAATACCATAAGGATTGCAAAACAAGACACGAATAACACAGCAAGTATTATTAATGAAATATGTTTAATAGCACTCATGCGCTCTCCGATGAATAACTTTGCAAAATTAACTCAAAAATCCCTCAACATTCTCACCGTACTGTTCAATAAGGTCAAAGAATTTTCTAGCTCCCTCTACACTTATATTGAAGGGAATATTTAGTGCTACGCCTGTTCTTATCTGAACACATTTAACACAAAATTTAATCCCATCGCCTTTTGCAAATTCTGCTAGCTTTAAATACCCATCCCGAGGATCAAAGTTAACTAAAAAACCCGTCTGCGATATTGAATCGTCAAAACTTAAAATATACCGATCACCTTCAAATTTTAGTTGGTCATTAGAAGCAAGCAAAACTTCCCAATCAATCGCTGTGTTATTAAGAAAAACACCCTCAAGTCCGAGGGGTTCTTTGTCTGTTACAATCTTAAAATCTAGGTAAAATCTTTTATCCGCATCCTTGTAATCATAAACAATAGCAACAGAGCCTGACGGATTTGCCAAGACAATCTTAAACTTAACTGCATCTGTATTACTTTGATTGATAATCTCAATCTCTTCTGAAGAAGCTAAAGAAGACCCCCCAAAGACATTGACTAAAACCAAGGTAAAACTTAAGAAGACAATAGATACTGTAGATAAAATTAGGCCTAACAATGCGATCTTCATTCCTCAACTATAACATACAAGAACCTCCCTGCCGACTAGCAATAGCTAAGCTCTTTATATGCAATAACAAAATTAGCTTATAAACATTAATTTCATTGAAATCTTTTTAATTTGAATTACCCTTGAGTCAATTTGGGACGAGCATGAGCTTGGGGAAGGTATGGATAAGGGCTTAAAAGGAGGAAGATATGAAGAATTTAGGAAATTTATTTCTAACACTCATTGTAGCGTTGTTTGTTGCGTGTGATTTAAGGGCAATTAAATTTTTTTATACAACCATTGGGCAAAAATCAGAATCACCCATGCCAAGCAATTCTGTTGCTATTCTTTCCTTAAAGAAAAACAAGGAAGCCGAACAATCTGACTCATTGGTAGCAAATTCTCCAAAACAAGAGGTAGAAGAAAAATATGAGACTTTAGAAGGCTCTAAAAAGGTTACAGCTCTTGCTTTCATTTCAAGCAATGTAACTTGGATTAAAACTAAAGCCGTAGGCATCAAGGCAGCTGATGGAAAGCCTATCCCAGAACTTGAGAGTAAGATTAGATACTCATACTCAATAAGCCCTGTTAAGTTAAATGGACAATTTACCAAATACACTATGCCACTTGTGCTGTTTGAGGTAACTGATGGCAATGGCAACCTGGAAGTTGAAAGCTTCACCCTAGAAGATGATCCTAGTCTAGATTTTAATAAAAGAAAACATTCAGAGCAGAGCTCTTTCTTCTTTTCTATTCCCTTATCTATTCCTACAAAGGAAATTTCATCTGAAGAGGGGTATTTAAACTCAAATCCATTTGGGGTATTGTGTGGCAACGATAAAACAATCCCTGCTCTTACTAAACTTCAAAATGTAAAAGCTAAAATAAAAGTCAAAGACAGTACAACAGGCAGTATTACAGAATACAATATTTCGCTTAACTCAAGCTATCTGACTCGATTGATAGAGGAAGTAATGAAAAAAAATCCGGGTATAGAAAAGTTAGCGCCTGATTTTAAACTTTACAATCAATAGAAAAGCAAGAGATAACTATTATAAATTATTAAAGTGTTTACAAAATAATAGAAAAGGGGTTGTTACTTAAAGCTCCTCTTTTCTGTTATTTGGATTAGTGAAAAATAAAGAGCAGTGTCGCTTATTCCCTCTTATTGTTAATTTTGCTAAGTTTTTGATTAAATATTAAACTCATTAACTCACTGCACTAGATAAACTATTTAAAAAAATTAAAATATAATTGCTCTTTTTAAATAAACTTGCTATCATGTATGAAAACTAAGTAAATTGTTGTATCTAGAGGGGTGTAGTGAACCCAGGGGATGCGATGAAAGGAGAATGTTTAATGAAAAAAATTATTTTAACAACTTTGTTGGCTTTGCTCGCTTTAGCTTGCAGTCACGATTACAACTCAACTGCTAAAGCAACTACAGATCAGATTAAGACTTACCTTACTACAAAACATGCTGTTGAGGGCAAAGTGTACACTGATGCTGGGATTAATGGTGTGCTTAACGCTTTAACAAACAAGGACGCTTTCTTGAAAGCTATGACTTTAAAGATTGAAGCTAAGGACACTGATGGGGAGAAGAAGTTTAAGGAAGGGATTAAGGAACTTAAATTAGCAGAAACTGGTACGGGTAGCTTTGCTGATGTAATTGAAAAACTCAAGGCGTCTGCAACAGCACCAGCTAAGGCATCATAGGCTTTGCTAGTTTAGTAATACATCTTAAGGCATTTATGCAGTCTTTTAGATTTAGGTACACTGATAGTGTACCTTTTTTTTAAATAAAAATACTTTTTTGTTTTTAAGTACAAACAAGAATCTTGCAAATTTGAGTTTAATGAAGGCATCTACTTTAAAATTAATCAACATCTTAAAAATTTAAGCTAACGACTTTTATATCTCTTAAATTGAGATACAGTTTCAGCATGGGTTTATTATGAAATGTTATCTTTTAAATCGCCGTCCCTTCTGTTGTTTTTGTAGCTTGACAGACGGGGCTGTTGTAGGACGCAGGTACATATTCGTTGATGAGCTTTGATTCTCATGGGTGGGGTCTGGGCTCATCTGAGGGTTTTGTGCATTTGCCGTTTGAACTAACCTAGAGACTGTATTCAGATCTTGTGTTAGCGAATATATTTAAAATATGTTTTTATTTAAAAGATATAAATACTCGACTAAATACTCAACCAGAGGCTCCCAAGGGGCCTCTTTGATGCTGTTTTACCAGTCTTTCTATTCGGATCAATACAAAACTTTATCAACTTTTAATGCTTGTCAACCATTCTATCTTTCTTAGTATCAATAAGTTAGAACATACTGTATCTTTTGCCATTTAAATGCGTAAATAAAAATAAATTTTTAAAATTAAATATTCATTTTTATTTAAAATGTATGAATAATAAAAAAGTTGGACTATCCTTGAGTTAAGAGTACATTTAACGTCTGAGAGTACATTTAAGATGACTCCTTCATTACGAATGCACTCGAAGAATTACAAAAGCTACAGTCTTAACGCTAAACTGTAGCTTTAACTTCTACTAGCGGGCTTTGGATAGGTCAACTTGCAAGATTTCGCACTCGCTTTAGATGTATTTAATTCTGGTAAAGTGCCTAAGCCTATCTTGGTGCTCGAGATTTAGGAGGAGATAAGAAGCACTTAGGGCGTCAAGACAATCATCCCTAGATCTGGAATCACCACTATAGGAGTAAATGTCATTAATAACACTCTTGTCCGTAATTTGCAAAAATTCTATCCTGCCAGCATTAAAAAGTGGAATTAGAGTACATATTCTTGCAAACTTATTACTTGTAGGCCTGATGGCAGCTATCTTAAAGTAATGATCCATTCCATTGCGGATAGAAACCATGATTTTAGTTAAAAATCCATGACCGCAAGTATTGTCTCGGTCTTCAATATAGAGAGTATTAATATTAAAATTCTTAGCCAGTACACCAATTGCATTAAGCACATGGCTTTCCGTTATTGGCTTTCTATCCTGATAAATGTATGTGTAATATTGACAGCCTACTCTTTCAAGTACACAAATGGCAGTATTATCCTTGCCCATGGAAAAAGCAGGATCAACATACATTATTGGACTTTTAAACATGTAATCCTCATTTAAAATGACCTCATTAAAACAAGTATCCGTACTTACAGTCCACTCACCAAGTAGTACACGTGCCTTGTAGGCAGCCAGATTTTTGTAAATCATTTCCTGTGTTTCAACAAAACTGATAGTATTTAAAGGATTATCATAAATACTAAAATTATATGTCCTATATACATCCACTCTATCAACATAATCTGTCTTGAAAAAATGTGCTGGATGGTCGGGATTGGTGTCAAAAATAATAATAGCCGGCTCGGCTCTGAGTCGCTTCATTACCTCTAGTAAGGTCTCTTTATGCAATAAAGTTGCCTCATTAACATACACTAAACCAGAATTTCCACCCCTAATCTTTGAAAAAGCATCACTGTTCTTCCCTCCATAAACATTAAGTGTTATACCCGCAATACTACATGAAACTGTTCTGGATGTTTTAAGAATGTATTCTACATTTAAAAGCCCACATATTTTCTCTATTTGTTTAAGTGTATTGGTAAGCAGTGAGTTTATTGAACTTCCTACAATAAAATTATTAGTATCCCTCTTATAACGAGTTTTGTTTTGAATTAAAAACTTAATAAGCAAATATGATGCTAGAAATGTCTTCCCACTAGATATCCCACCATTGAAAATTAATTTAGAAAAAAAGTTTTGATTTATGTCATTCAAAACTGCCTTCTGCTTATTAGTCAAGTATTGTTCTTCAAATAAACTAAAATCAACTTCATCATCCTTGTTTCTTAAAAATTTAGAAATATCAATATTGAATTTTTGTTTAAATTTTTTCTGTAGTTTAACAAAAACTAATAAATTATTTAACTTCAAGTCTCCCTCAGCTTTAAATCTCTGGATTTAAAAACTTTCTTAAGCTTGACTAGGCAATCATAATCTTCCTTCATGTCATCTAAAATAAGACTTTTAGCAATTCGATTTCTTTTATAAATTTTAGTTTTTAGTTCTAACTTAAGTTTTCTACATAAATCTGATTCATTTACGTTACATATACCCTTCTGTTCTCTTCCATTTATCTCTATTTCTCTTTCTAAATTTAAAATTTGATCATTAAGGCTTACAAGCTTTTTAAAAGTAGAACCCAATTTAATTTCTTTGTACTTAAAATAAGAATTGATATACGAATTTGCAATTTTATAAAAAAATTTATAAAAACTATCTCTTTCTTCTTCAAGTTTATACGCCTCACAAACGGCATTTTTGGTAAGACTGTCTAGATCATTCTCATTCTCTAAATTATCATTGTTAAGTTCAGACTTATTCAAAGAAAGAGTGCTGCACCTCTCAACATTGTCATTTAACTCAGACACAAGCGGCTCATCACCCACAAACCTTAACCTGGCCTCCAAGACAGAAGACTCACTAACTTCTAAAACTTTTGCAATATCAGGTACGGTTAAATTTGACCTGAACAAAATATTATACTTCTCTTCTCCATTTTTAAATATCATTTTGTTAAATTATAAACAAATTAGTGCAAAAATACAAGATCTAAAATCTACAAAAACATGATCACAACTCAAAATTCATTAAAATCATATCTTAATTACCTACAACTAAACTTGCTCTGTAAGGCTTTGTTCCCAATTATATTGGAATAGAAGAAAACAAAATACACAATCATTAAATTTAAGACATTAAAATGAAAAACTAGTGTTTACAAAAAATACAGATACCAATCATAAATTTCTCTACTTGATCTTCGTAAATGCAAAACACAGCTACTCATTTTTTTGTTGCATACGTTTTAAATAAGCGTCAAAATTATCCAAAGCTCTCCTCTTCTCACTCCTGCTCACAGAACTACATTTAAGCTTTTCCTTGACTCTAGATAACTGATTTTTAACGTAAACTAGCACTCTGTAAGACAAATATATTAATAACAAAATCAAACATAAAGATATTAGGCTTCTTATGTACAATGTAACAACCCCCACCCCGCTAGCTATTAATCTACCTTAAAATCTAGTAGTTATAACTTTAAGATATTATTAGAATAATGTCAAATTAAAACGTTTATATTGTTAAAATGATTATTATTGTCCCTGTCTCTCATTCTGTAGCGTAAATTGATGCTTAAATTGCACTACTCAATTTTTGTGCTGAAATAAAATACAAAATTGACCAATATTTGATAATCTAAAACTTAAAATAAAAGGTAATACATAAAGATATTTAAATACTTTTAAAGAAACGTCAATGCTTAAACATCAATCCAAAAGAACTAAGTTAGGAGAGCCTCCGGCTCTCCTAAAGAGAATTTATGAAAAAAATATTGCTACTCGCTTAAAACTAAAGGGTTTATTAGAAACTCAGCCACCAAAGCCCCTAATAAACCCCTTAAGGTAATAGGTCCTTATATTAAGAGTGACACATTGCATGTCAATCCGTACTTACTACAATATACAACACCTTTTAATATTTTGCAACAAATTTTCAGTTTTTTTAAAAAAAGTTAAAAAGAAATATAAACAACTCATAACAACTATATACTACCTAAACTAATATACTGATTTTATTCCTACTGATGAATTTTTGGAAAGATTTCTTTTTAATGGGTTTTACAAAGGCTCCGGTTGCAAAACCTATTAAAAAGAGTTCCAATCTCCTCTTTTTTTTACCTCATTTCTCTCTATTTTCTTTTCTTCTTTAAAATCGCATACTCATTTTCAATTTTTGTTAAAAGCTCTTTATCTTCTGAAAAGATTTTCTCAAGAAGAAAGCTTGTAAACTTAGTCTTCTGCTTATAATATGCATATGCTTTGGGGCATTTAAGTTGAAATCTTAAAGGCCTTAAGGGATTTTGCTTGGATTTCTTTATTTTCTGTCCTTCCTTATCCCTTAATAAAAACATAGTTCCATTAATCCCATTATTCACAACATACTTCTCCTCAACAATACCCTCCTCAATAGCAGTTGCTATTTTTAAATATTTATAGGTTTGAGTCCTTGCAAGCCTATAATCTTTAGCAAAATCATCAAAATGAACATAATTGTCAAGCTTGTAATACTCATTATCTTTAATCTCCTTTAGTACCTTCATTGCTTCTAGTTTACAAAAAATTTCCTTCTGAAAATTAATTTTTAGCTTCTCTTTCAGTTTATTATAATGAATAAGTACCTGTTCTTCTCTTGTAAATTCCCTAGTTAAATTCCTCTTATTAACCTCTATATCCATTATAGACCTCCTTTTCTATCCACGTACACTAAGTGTACGTGCTACATCTCGATCTCGTCTTAACTTGCCTTTATTTTTTTCATTAAAGTTAGAAGTGTTTCTTGGTACTCCTTTATGTAATCTTTACCTAAATCAAAAATATCATTTTTGGCTATCTTCCTATTTAAATCTTCCCTCTCAGATATTGTACCTAAAAAATTTTCATTCTCCTTTAAAAGGTTTAACAACTCTTTGTGTGTATTATTCTTTTTAAACTTGGTATTAATCAGGTAAATCGGAGCTTTGATAAGTAACTTCTCTATGAAGAAATTAAATAAATCTAGGCTCTCCACGGCCCATTTTTCCGCTGTGATTGGCACTATTATATAATCACTGCATACTAAAGCATTGGTTAAAGTAAAATCTAGGCTAGGGTTTGTATCAAGAATAACATAGTCATAATTAAAGCCTAATAACTTCAATTGTTCCTTAAGTCTAAATTCCTTATAAGGAATTGCCTCTGAGTTAAATTTATGCAATGTTAAATAACTAGGTATTAAATCCAAATTTGAATTGACATTTACAATAGCATTATCAATATGCAAATTTGATATTAAAACTTCATATATATTCTTATTAAACAAATCTATTTCCCTTTCTTTTATTACCTTAAAATAATAACTTGTCGTTGATGCTTGAGTGTCTATGTCTATAATTAAAACTTTATGTTCCTGCGCTAGAAGGGTTGCAAATATCAAACTAGTAGTACTCTTACCAACACCCCCTTTAATTGATGCTACCGTGATTACTTTTGTCTTCTTTGTATCCATTTTGGAATAATACCTCCTTCGGGTAATGCCTTACTGTAAAATGCATAAAGTTCCCTTTCTAGTCCCAAAATTATGCTTAGTAAAGTTTGATAATAAGAACTCTCAATTTTGTCTGCCTTTAGTAAATAATGTAGACCACTTAAATAACAAAAAACTCCGCCTTTTTTGAATCTAAACTCTATGTACTCACACTTTCTTAAAGTGTAAGTCTCCTTTTTATTAAAATTTTTTACTAAAAATGCTTTGTCTAATTTTTTGATGCCGTAATAAATACCTAGGAAAGCATCTCCTTCTCTTATGGAAAAGAGATGAAACATGCTTATGTGTTCTATGTTAAAAATTCCTCTTAAAGATATGAAAAACTTGGTTGGTTCGTTCTTGCTTATTCCAAATGCATAAAAATCGTTAAATATCTTGGTGTGATATATCTTACGCCCATTATTTTCTTCTATTTTTGAAAAAACATTCCTCTTCCCCTTCTCCTTGTTTAATTTGTTTAATTTTAGCTCCTTTTTCTTCTGCTTTAATAATTCCAATAAAGCTGTCATACTTTCTTTTCCTCAGTAGTTAATAGCTTTTATTACCTCCCTATTGTATCATTTCTAGCAATTCGTAATAATACGAATTATCCATCATTTTGCTATACTTTAATTCAACTTTAGAGTTAATAAGCCTTTTTAGGGCAGGTATTAATACATCAATACCCACCTTATGTTTTAGCTGTTCTAATAGTATACTAAAAATATTATTTTTGATATCATCTGGACTTTCTTGTTGTGCGCAAATTGGGGTTTTACTTTTAATCCTGCTTATTATTTTTTCTAAATCTTTATATTTGTCTTTTTCTAGTATGAAATGGGGTTTGTCTTTATACGTCTCGTATATCTTCTCAATTTCTTCTCTTATATGTCCTTTGTTGTAACTCTTTTCACTAAGTAATTCGGTTTCTATATTTTTCAGTGTTTCTCTCAGGTTTTCTCTTTTTTCTTTTTGTGTTAACACATTATGCTTTTTCCTACTAAAGAAACCTCTTCTCTTTAAAAATTCTGTTATACATCTTGCGGTATTTCCATTTTCTTTGATTGCTTTCTTTAAATCGCCTAGTGATTCTCTGTTCAGTAGACATATGCTCCTTTCATTTCTCTTGATTTCTTTCATATATTCTATCTTTAGAGTTTTGTTTATTCTTAAATTTAATATGAATAAAGGAAGCTCTGTTTTAAATTTGCATTTGTTTATGTATTTCTTCAATGCATCTTCCTCTTTATTATTATTTATATTATTAATACACTCCCATTTTGGACTCCCATTTTCTTTTTCGTAAATCTCAACTCTTTCCTTAAATTTTTTAACTTTTTCTCTTTCAAGGTTTTTAAAGTAGGAGTTTATCTTAAAATAGCATTCCTTCTTAGAATATTGAAGAGTATAGTAAACCTCGCTTCCACATTTCTTTCCCAGGTGTTTACAGTAATTAGTAGTGACTTTAAATTTTTTCTGAAGCTTGTATAGATAATTTTGCAACGTTTTCATTTTAATTGTCTTTTGGTTATTTCTTTTAAGATTTCCATTGAAAAAATACAGAATATTATTCTGTGTATATTTATCGAACCTCAAATTCATGAAACTAAGCGTTGATACCAGCACCACCAAATTGGATTGATATCTATTAGTTTTATCCTTTTTCATTTCCTTTACTCCTAATATAAGTATTTCTGGCTACAAGATAATTAATAGTACAATTTATTGGAAAAGTAAATACTTGTTCTATCAAATATAAAATAAAAATATTAAACCTCCTATTAATCATTTTTATGAGCCTAGATACTTTATTTAAATTTAAAATTTTTGCAAAATACTTTACAAACTTGTGTTTTTGCTATATAATAGACCTGTAAATAGCTTGTATTAAGAGAATCAAATAGTACTGATAATTTTTATTTAAAATAATTAATAAGGACTAGCCTGATTGAGGCAAGTCTTAGCAAACTTTTGACAAGTATCAATATAGTTTAGTTTAAGTAGTTTTTTAGAAAAAGGAAGCCCCACTGGGGCCTTTTTCTAAAAAAGGAAAGAAAGTAACGATTTTTAAATTCACTTTTTTAATTTACTATACTTTTTGTAAATAGTATTTACAATTGGTTTTATAATACTTATGTAATGTTTTAAGTGTTGTATGTTTTCTTTTACCGCTTTTATTGTATGGGTTTTTTGTAAAAGATTTGTATCGAAGAAAGTAAATGAGGGGTAGTCTTTATCTTTAAATTTTTCTTTAGTTTTAACTAAAAATGTTTGCAAATACATGACATAACTTGATAGATGAGCTTCATATATGCTTAAGCTCTGGAGTGTATTATTTACGGGGGCATCGGGTTCTTGTGGCAGGGAGGCTATTGAAGAGCAACTAGATATTAAAATAAGGGTAAATATCAAGAGAAAGGAGAAGCTTTTTTTATTCATTATTCTTGTCCTGTTTTGCTAACTCTTCTTTAAGTAATTTTGTTGTAATTTCCATAACTTTATTTCGTTCATGTCTTAATGTTTCAATTAAATTTCCCTCAACATTACAATCAATTGCCTCAATAAGATGATTAATTTTATTATTCACTGACTCAAGATCATGTAATATGCGCTTGCTTTCTTGTAGTTCCATTTTTTGAAGTGAGTCTAGGTAAAGCGTGTTTATGTAGCTGTAAAGATTAACAACCTCACTAATACCCTTTTCTACAAGAGCTCCCTTACTGGTGCCGCTGTAGCCAAATAAGTCTATTAGGTTTTGAACCGAATTTATTCCTAAATTAATATTTTCATTATTTATCATAAACTATCCTTAAATTTTAATTTTTGTGATTCTTGTCAATTAAATGCCTTACTATTTTAATCGTCTCTCTTATAGCAGGCTTTAAGAGGATTGCTAAAGGGATTATTGTAAATACCGCAAGCCCCCCAATGATTATAAGTTTTGTCTCGTCAATGCTTGTTAAGAACTCAAGCAGTCTATTCATATTTCCTCCATTTTAAATATATTTTTTAACTTATAAACACATTTTAACATAAATTTAATAAAGATTGAATATAGCAAAACTACATTTTCATGAGGTAAGGAACATCTTGGTTTGAATCATCATTGTATATTGCAGATTTTACAAGGTACCAACCTTCAAGAAGAGTGAGGGTTATGTTATTCCCCAAGCCACTGTAGAAAAATATAGTTGAAGACTGTGATTCATTATTATTTTCTATGAACTTGGTATATACTTTTTTTGTCATAATTTCTTTTACATTTGGACTACTTGAAAGATTAAGGATCACGTGTAAGTAAATAGCCTTGTCTGTAAGGCTTCTGGGAAAACTTAATTCTACTTTTTCGTTTTTAATTTCGATTTTTAATGTTTTGGTATTAAATTCATGGTAGGCATAAAAAGAATCAGATGATGCATTTATGCCCCAATACTTGAAGTTACTAGGCATCCCTTTAAGGTAGTCGGGAAACTCCAGTTTATATGTCAAATTTTTATTTTTGTTAAACACAATTAGTTGTAAATCTTCTTTATTGTCTGTGTTTTGAATAAGATTAAATAGGTGGTTTATTTCTTGAGATAAAAGATTTTTATGTAAAAAAGTTTTCGTAAAGGAACTTTTTGTGTCATCAAAATCAGTTTTGTGAACAAAGTTATTATTTGTATTTTGTCTTAATTGCTCTACTTCTTTATTTTCTGAAAAAATTTCTTTTAAGTTATTGATAAAGCTATTAAATTCAATTAGTTCAAAATCTTTCCTTTTTGGATTATATATTGATATTTTGCCTAATTTGGCGTCATATCCAGAATGATTTAACTTTTCAATTAATGTTTCTTTAATTTTGTTAAATAAAAAATCGAAGCCGATGCTATTTGGTTCTGTTTGAAGTCCCATTAGCTTTGTGATTATTTTTAGATACATCTGTTCAGTGTAGGAATTGTCTTGAAGTAATTCTTTAGATATTATTTCTCTTATTACCTTTTTAAAGTAATCAAGTTCTTCATAAAATGTGTCTTCTTTGATTTGTTCAAGTAAGTTTTTGTATGTAATTGCGTAAGTTTCTTCAACGATATCGTCAATGGGAATAAGATCATTCTCATTGACTTTGATTTTTCTGTTAAAATCTTTTATTTGCACGCTGTCTTCTATGCTTGAATTTTTTTGGCTCATGTTTTCTCCTTCTTTAAATAAGATAAATTTTAATTATTTGATTTCCTTGTTATGGGTGTCAAAAATTCTAATAGTTCGTCCAGCTGGAATTAGGCTTTTAATGAAACCATAAATCGAATCTGTAAAGTCTTTTGGGATATAGTTAGATTCAAGTTCTTTTGTTAAACCTTTGTGTCTGACGCTGATTTTCTTTATCCTACCATTAATTTTACCAGTTATTTTAAACTTAATTGGTGATTTAATATTTTCAAGTAATTTGATAATAATCGTTCCTGGTGTGTTAGGGACAACATTAACTTCAACTCTTGCATGTAAAAACGCTTTAAAGAGCACATGAAGACTTTCATCTGTTCCTATTGATTTGATTGCAAATATTAATGCATTAAGGGAATTGATGAGATCTTTTGTGAGTCCTTTTTGTAGATGGCATGCATTAAACAATGCTAGCATTATGCGTGTAATATATCTTGAATTAATACTCTCTTTAACATTAATTGTTCTGAAATTTTCCAGTAGTTTTTTAAGTTCACCTAAAATCTGTTTTTTGAAATTAAGTTCACTTTGTATTATTTGCTCAATTTGTGTATTTTGTAAAAATAGTGGGATACCCTTCATAATTTATTCTCTTTCTATAACCATTCTTGAGTTTTCATTGAAATAAATGATTTCGTTATCTTTAATTTCTAAATCTTTGTTGAATTGAAATTCAGAATCTTTAATTTCTGTTATCTTAGTATCTAAATTTTCTTTTATGTTAATACCTATGCGTATGCATTTAATCCCCGACATTAGGCTTACAGGACTTAAGAAATCTTGATATCGGAACGAAATCCCCATATCTTTATATTTTTTTTCAATTATATTTTTGTAAATTTCCCTTATCTGCTCACTTATTTCTTTATATATTGTCTCTTGTGCTTCAGTTCTGTAAAAAACTTTCAGATATGCATATTTAACCACGCCTAAGCTAAACTTATATATTTTTTTTTGTCCATCTTTGTTAAGAAATTGAACTTCCTTTTCTCCTTTAAATAAGGTGCCACTTGGCGCAGTATAGTAAATTGCTTCCCAAATGTTTTTTTGTGTTTCTGTATCAATGAGCTTGTCCTTAAAGTATTCGGGCTTAAGTATTATATGTACTTCAATACTACCGGCACTGCTTATTAAATTAGCGTGTTTAACTCCTTGAATCATTAAAAGTGCTTTTTTAATTGCCTCGTAAGTTGAACTTTTGGGTACACTTAGTGATTCTTGTAAACTTTTAAAGTATGTACCTCCTTCTTTAAGAGACAAAAATAATTCATTTAGTGCTTGTATTATCTCTAAGTCTATGGAAGAGCTTGGATAATTTATTATGTCAAAAAGTGAATTATTTTTTATTGAAAGGTTATATTCTTTCTTAAGAATTTCCTTTTTAGCACTTTGTATTTCATCTATTGATTTTGTAAGAATTCCAATTTCTTTGTCAAAAAATATGCTCATAGGTTATATTCCATACGTAGGGTATCTCCAGCCAAGAAAAATTGTAGTATTATTTTTTTGTCTATTTGTTTTGCTTTAATATTTAACAGATCAATCTCTAGGTCCTTTAAAGCATTCACAAAAAAGTTTGTAATATCTTGTGTTCTCTTTACTTTTAGTAACTTCAGGAAAAAACTATAGTCAAATCCATAATTTTTGTTGTAAATACTGCCCACAGGCGTCTTTAGGTATAAAAACAGTCTCTGTTTTTGTTCTTCTTGACCATTTACTATTTTAAAATCATTATCAAAAATTATATTAAATTCATTATCTATTTTAATGTCCATTTTTAACTACTATAAGTTCAATCATAACATATTTAGCAAAAATTTAATATAAAATACATTATTTTTGATCGTTCGGTATGTTTTCTCGTGCTTAATAAACATGAAAGTTATTCCACAAGACTACCTATTTGCCGGATTTTGTCTTCAGAGATTCATTTTAAATGAACGAAATTTTAATTAAAAACAAGAAATAAAGCACTTTAAGTAAAGTTTAGTGTATTTACTTTGAGCTAAAATGATTGAAGAGACCATTCTTTTTGATTAGTAATTCCTTTCCTTATTCATCCTCGTATTCTTCGTCTTCTATCTCTTCTTCTAATACTTGTTTCACATGTTTCTTTTCTCCGTTCTCCTTATCTACACTTCTCTCGTTCTTATGAACATACTTATCCATCATGTCTAATGCAAAGCGCAAAACAGACACAGGCCCTAGACTACAAGATGCCATTGAAAGACAAACCACCACATAAAATGTTATTTTAAACATCTTAAAACCCCTTTAACCCTATTATTTACTTTTCTTTGTGTAATAAGATCTTAGCATTTTTTATTATCTTTTATCAATTAAAAATAATAAAAAGACTTAAATAGTAATAAGTCTCTTATTAAAAGAGAAGAGTTTCATTTTCTAAATGAAGCTCTTCTCTTTTAATATCTTATTTATGTTTTCTTTTTAAGTTTTGATCATTTTAAAAAATTTTTTCAATCTTTCAATAATGGTTATGTCTTTCAGCAGGGTATAAATAGATGGGTCAAGTCTTAGTTTATGCTTAACCGTATAGGCATTTTGTTCTGTTTGTATTAGTATTAGTTTAGAACCCCCTACATCTTCGTTAGAAAATTTTGAAAAATCGAGCTTTGTGTAAACATTATCATTCCCAATTATGACGTCGATCGTATGGCTTGCAGTAGAACTAATCAACAAGGAAGAAGGATTGAGTGCTTTTTCTAAGTTATGAATGAAGCGACGGTTAAGGGGTAATATTATGTTTTCATTAACATTATCACTACCCTTAGAGAATAACATTATCTTTAAAATGTTGCTTTCGTTATTAAGTAAGGTATCGAGTCTTGAAGAGTTTACTAGACCACCCAAATCTTTGATTTGCATGTTTTCTAGTCCTTGTTTGTCCGCAAGTATTCTTATGTGAGTGAATTTTGCATCTTTCATGATAGAATATTCGTTTTTGTATATATTAGAGGCAGTTGATGTACTCGGCAAAAAGACGAGACTAGTTTTTATGTGACTTATTGTTGGCTTTATATCAATGATTGCGTGTTCTTTAAAGTAATATGTTTTTGTTTGTCCATTGGTATATTCTGTTTTTATTGTCTCAACTTTTCTTGGGATAGGATTTTTAGGAGTTGTTAGCTGTCCTTTTGCTCCGTTATCTTCCTGTTTTTCACCAGTAACAATAGCTATATTTGTTTCCTCATCTCCATCTTCTTCATCTTCTCCCTCGTCGTATTCTTCTTCTTCATTTTCTTCTTCTTCCTGTTTCCTTGTTTCAATATCATCTTGTTTAGTGCTTATATTTTCGAGCTTCTTTTTCTTTTTTTTCTTGATTTTAGTTTTGACAGATATCGTTTCTTTTTTTCTATTATTGCTGCTATTTTTTTTGTTATCATGTCTACATGCAAGTAGACAAAATATAAACAGTATTAGTAGAAATATCTTACCCAAGGGAGCCTCCTTATAATACAATAAGTATGTTGTTATACTAACATAATATCATACTAATAATATAATCAGTATGATATTATACTGTTACTTTGGGTTTTAGAGAGTTTAATTTACTTTGTGTCTTTCAGGTTCTTGCAGATGGATTACTTTAAAATGAGATAAACTCGTCTTTGGGTTTGGCTTCTTGTTTAATGTAGAGGAACAGGAATGTGATGAATGGATTGTTTTAGGATAAAAAAGGGAAGTTCCCTAAAAGAACCCCCCAAGGTGAGAAGAAGATAAAATGAGAATTATTTAACATCTTCTTTTAAATCATTCTTACGTTTAGTTTGGCTTTTCGTTATAAGTTAAGCTAAACGTAGTTAAATTACTGCATTAAGCAGTAAGGTTTGCCCTATTATTTACGGCAATAAAGACTCCAAAGAAATTTGAACAAAGCATGAAGACACGAGATAGAGTCAATATTAGCTTTCTGTAGACATTATAACCTTTAACTTTTATATTAATGTAACATTACATTTACATATTATATATGGTTAAATAATTATCTTCAATAATGAATGAATAAAAATTTAATATTATTTTTATTTTGTATTTGGCTACAGAGCCCCATGCGTTATCTAATGAATTCTTTTAATTGTCTGGTGTCTATTAGGGTTTTTAGCAATTCGTTAATATTTTTACTTATGGATAAATAGTAAAAATACTTTGACTCAGGCGAGTGAATGAGTTTGATTTTAGTTAATTTTTTTTCAAACTCAAGAAAATTGAGAAATGTCCATTTGTAGTCAATAGCTACATAAAATGAACTTTCAAATAATAAACTCCCGGATTTAAGATCTTCTCTGATGGCGTTGTATATGCTTAATAGGCCATGATAGTTAAGATGTGGAACTAAATTAATTGTTCTTTTATTTCTATCTTCAAAATTTAAGCTGTATTTTATGTTGTTTCTATCATAGAAAAGATTGAACTCTGTGTGTTTTTTAAGCTTGACTAAATTTTGCATTCCTTTACGGTTCATGCTTCTCTTGTGTGCAAGAATGCTTATGGATTTTAGGCGTGCTTTAGTAAGTGAAATTTGATTTTGATTTCCTAAGAGGCTAGTTTCTACCTTAAGTTCCATATTTGTATTTAAATCTAGGTCATATGTTCTTATGTAATATTGAGATTGCATGAATGGGTTAAAGTTATCTCTAAGATTTCCCATGTCAATAAGATTGCCTTGAACGAAAGCACGGTCAATAAGTTTGCTTTCAGGTTTAGTGTTTTCATTAGGCTTCTTTTTAAAATTAGCTATTGGAGTATTAGTGTCAGAAGAATCATTATCTTTGCTTGCTTCCACTTGCTTAGTAGGAGCATCACGTGCGTTTTCTTTTACATCAATAGGTTCTAGCATTTTCCTTATCCTAAATCTAAGAGCGATTTCCTTACACTAAAGTATGTTACTTTGCCCAATATTTTAATTTTTATTTTTATTTGAAATTAGTACGGAATTTATACCTCCAGCCAAATATTTCTGTCCCCGACGGAAGTGAACAGAAAAGCCATCTACAAGCGCCTTAATTTACAACTTTATTTACTCATGTTACATAATTGTACTATTTTAAATTGGTTTTATCAATAAAGAATAGTTTTAAACTTAAAACTATTCTTTATTGATAAAACCTTTTGTTGTTTTTTATTTTTAAAATATTACACAGTTGGAGTTTAAATTTTAAGTCTATCTTAGATAAAGTTATTTATGAAGTACGATTTGGTGTGTATTCTTTAAGAATGGTTGTCGGAGTTGTTTTTTTAGATGATAAAATCCCTTAACTTGAGTTTATATTGATTGTAGAGGATAGCAATGTTGCTTGTGCTTGACTTTAATTTGATTGAGCTAGGCTTGAAAAGCTTGTAATCTAGTGCATGTCTAAAAAATTTGGCAGTTTTTGTATTACCCGACTGTGGGGCTACTGTTTATAGCTCATCTTAAGCAATTTAGGTGTTTGGATGTGCTTCGCAAATAATCTCTGTTATGGATTTTCTTTATTTTTTACATCTTTTAAGTCATCAACATCCCCCAACAGCCACCACTAATAAGACGACCAGTGGTGGCCTTCCCCTAATAAAGAAGGGTGATGTGATTTAAAATTTTAATTTCTCTCAGAAATTTTTTAGTTGTTTATCAATGTCAGTATTAAACCCGAATTTACTTTGTTTTTTTATTGCTTTGTTTTTTGACGGAATCTTTATCTCCTCTCATCATTTCTTCTTTAGTTTGATCTTCCTTTCCCTTATTTTCACTTTCTGGTAAAGACTTACATGAAAACAGTGCAACTAAAAACAAAAATATTATTTTTTTCATTCCTTCCTCCTATATATCTAATATCATTATAATATAATATTTGTTATTTGTTATCAAAATTTAGATTTTAAAGTTTAATTTAATTAAATAATTTATGATTGATATAAGGATTTTGGGGGGTGCTTGTTTTATATAGCAAGAGAAACCACAAGTTTTCTTACTTTGATTGATGTTTTGTATTATTTACTTGTATAGTTGTCATATTTGTTCGATTTATTGAAAAAAATTATTTTATAGGCTCGGTAATCTGGTTTCATATCTTATTTACTATTTATTTTAAATTTAATACTATTTTTAATCCTTTTTGTTTTATTTTACTATTGTCCAATTAATATTTATGATGCTAAGTTAATAAAAATAGTTAGTACTATTAGATATTATAACTAAATTATGTCATGTAAATTTATGAGATTGATTTTTTATATCTGTTTGTTTTAGTAAGGACACTACAAGATATAAAAAAGCTTAATGTATAAATTAAGTGTTTTTACGCTTTGATTAAATATTAGAGAGTGAAATTGAAACCAATATCAAGGAAGAAAAATTCATTAAGAGAGGATGTTAATTTAAAGAAAATGGAGTGACTGTCTGTAAGCGATATATTGAATTTAACGGCCATATACGGAAAAATTGGGTATAGAAAAGCAGATGTAGTATATCCTGTTATCGTTGCAGACCTAATTGCAATTGATATTTTGGGTCCCATTAAAATGCTAAAGATTAGAGAGTTGATATACGTTTGGTATTTTAATATGTAAAGAGTAAGAGAAGTTGTAAAATATATGCTTAGTAGAAAATTTGTATGTAGGGGATGAAGAATGAAGTTTATGGGGGTGAAATTTAATTCAAACCATTCATTATAAGTTATAGTTATTCCAAGGAAGGCAGCATATTTATATTGTTCATTATAGAAGTTTAGATTTATGTAATTATGTTGAATTATTCCTATTTGCAAAAATCTAAACTGAGAATTTGTGCCAGCCAATGCCCAGTGTGAATGGT
>NZ_CP129413.1 GCF_030436115.1 Borrelia sp. P9F1 | reverse complement strand
ATTTAGAGTATTTAATTTGATTTTAATGTATTAAAAGGCATTAAGTACAAATAATGCATAGGTTTTTGTTAATTCGCTTAATGATTTCTTTTTTTCTTTTCTCTTGTGATTGTTTCATTTGTTCTCTATCGTCTATATTGATTTTTTTCTTAGCTCTTCTGTTTGATATTCTTATTTGCTCAATATTTACTTTCCTAAGCGTTATCTTTTTTATCTCTTTAACTCTTTTCCTAACTGCTGATAGGTTTATAGGGTCGTCTATTTCTTCTACGAATAGATACTTAACCAATTCTTCTAAAATATAATGGTTCCTTCCTATTTGAACCGTAGCGCCTATTCTTGTAAAAGCTTTATAAAGATAACTTTCGCTGTAGGGAAGTTTGTAGATCTCTTCTAGAATATTTTTAACCTCATTTAGTTTATAAAATTTTAATTTTGCAATTATCAGCATAACGTCCATCCTTTTTACTGAGTTTTAAGTGTTGATTCTAATTTTAAATATATTGTTGCTCTAAGATAAAATTCCATTGAATAAAAAAATACTCTGTTTTGGTTATTTGTATTGATAAATGCAATAAAGTTTAATAGAAGCTAAGTAATTCCTTTTACTTAATCTTTGAGCATGCCTTATTTCTCGATAAGAAGTTTATTATTTTAAGCGTTTTGGGTGTTTTATTGAGGAGAGGAGCATGCGTATTGTTGCTAGAGTATGAAGTCGATGTAAGAATTGTTTACAAAAGCCTACTGCAGACTTAAGAACAATGATAACGATTGTATGACAAATGAGAATGATAATCTCTGAGTAGGCTTGAGCAATCAAAATAGTTCTTAATTATCGTTTTGAGGTGTAGCCATAATTTCCAGTTAAAAAAAGGCAATAGGGGTTGACAAATAAACAAATTTATGCTAAAATACATCTAGCACTGATCGACTTGAGCAATAATTCTTTAATAAATCTTTAGTTCCTTAAACAAGACTTTTTATTTTGGTAGAAACAGAGGTTGTTGATTTAGGCAAATTATCGGAACAAGTATCTTACATACGAACATACTTAGGGTTTAACCCCAACCTTACTAAGAACGGGAATGGTTTGCTTGGACGAATGTGTGTTCTTGAGTCCAATCAAGAGAATTTTAAAAAAGATATTGAATGCAAGTCTGCAAGTTTTTCAAGTCTTGTTATTGCTCGTCTAGACAAACAAGACCGGCTTATGCGTGCATACTACAGAAAGCTGTTTGATGAGATTGAAAACATCAAGAGAACAAATATTTCTTTTCACACGTTTAACAATATTGGAACATTTATTTTAAAAGTCTCAGCAGTGGTCACTGCGTTGTATGGAACTCTTAAACTGCTTGGTTGGGTGTAGCTAGTGAAGAAAATAGTGAACAAAATTAGGTCGTGTAGTGTGAACAAAGTTAGGTCCACTAAGAGTAGAGAGGAGTCACAGACCAAACAGATAGCAAAACACGGGCTTATTATAACCTACATTTCTGTAATAAGTTCAATAGCTTTAGCAGGAATATGCCTGCTAAGGGGAAGTGCAATTCCCGATTTGGCAGGGACTATGTTTATTGGTGGTCTTGGGTTTTTTGGTGCTGGCATTGGTGGGAAAGTGAGTAAGGGGTTTGTAACAAGAGGAGAGGATAAGAGGAGAATTGTATCAGGGGGTAGGAGAGCTGCTTGTCGTGGAGAAGGCAATGAAGGTTAGACAAGACGACCAGAGATTGTTTTTCAAAATAAGAGAATGGGGCTGCTATCTCTTGTCTCTTCATTATTGGGTTTTTTATTTTAAAAAAATTGTATTTGAATATGTGTAGGCAACCATAGAAGAGTTTTAAATCAGATTGGAGAGGAATTAGTAAATATTAGTAATAATTGTTTTGATAATGGGTGCACCCGATGGGAGTGCATGGGCACCCTTAATTCTAGTCTAACTTGTGTATATTGTTTTAGTTGTTGTGTATCTTTATTGTTATCTTTCTATTATTAAAACATGTCACTTTATTATATATCTTATCCCTATATTTGCATACATATATTTATATTTAACAAATAAACTTAAGTTTATTGTCCCAATTTTTTAGTTTTTTATCTTTAAGAATAAAGACTACTCATTTATACTAAAAGATATAACTATATTGACATATTAGTACTATAGTAATATAATAAATCTGGCTTTAAAACCAATTATTATATATTTGAAGACATTAATTACTGTTTAGATGCTGGGTTTAATATTTAATCTCCAATTTAGCAGAGATCTTATAATGGATAATAATGACCATAGCAATAAGATTTCTAATCTTAATAGAGCTAATCTAGTACTCCTGTTTGATTTACTAAAACACAAGTGTTCCCAAATTTAAGTAAGCGGAGACATAAGGTACCAGACAGAAATATTGTTCTTATTAAAGGTCAATTTAAAGCAAAATGTATCGTAGTATGATATCATATTAACAGATTTAACTGTACTGCTTTAATTAAGTTTTTAAATATTAATAAGGGAGTATACCGTGGGTTTTAAAACCATTCTACTAATTTTAGCTTTAACAGTAGCAGTTCCACTTTCTTCATTTGCTGGTAGTTGCAATAATTGCTGGTTTAACTGTATATGCAACAATTAACTGCTTAATTAACATGCCTCCATAAGGAAAGGAGGCATGCTCCACCTGTTTACTACTTACGTAAGAAGGAGGATATATGAGTCCCTCAATAACCTGTTTCTTCATTTTATCTCTAGCTATTCAAGTTTGTGCCTGCAGAGAATTTGGTAAAAAAGAAGATGATTGTTCTACTTGCTTGTATAACTGCCTTTGTAATTCTCCTAGAACAATAGACGAAAAAACAAAAGATAAAGAAATAGAAAGGATAAACGAGAAAGCAGAAAAATTTGCCAAAGAAATCGATAAAGCAGTAAACGAAGAACTAGAAAAGATAAACGAGAAAACAGAAAAATTTGTCAAAGAAATAAATAAAGATAAAGACAATGACATAACAGAACAACCCCTTAAAAAGGGATGTCCTAAATGTTTTCATAACTGCCATTGTGTAAAAACAAATAAAAAAACGTAGCATGTATTGCAATAACAGTAAATGTAGATACAAATTCTTCAAATATTCATTAACATTACTGCATTCAATCTAAAAGATATAACTATATTGATATCTTAACGCTGTAGTATTATAATAAATAAGCGTTAAACACGAGTATTACACGTTTGAATACGTTAATTGATATCTCCTAATCAACAATTTAGAAGGGAGCTCATAATGACCAAGAATACCCATAGTGGCAATGTTTCTAATCTGAATAATTTCACTGAAAATCTAATTAAAGAAATACGCTCTCTTGATGCATATCTACATAATGGCATTATTGACGCTAAAACTTATAAACTTAAACTTAATGGACGAGCCAAAGCATTTTTAAATCTTCTTAAAGGTAATTCTACATACTCTCCTCATTATGTTAAAGTCACTATCACAAAGATAAGAAAGACTATTAGGGACTTCAATCAAGAGCATCCAATACTTAACTACTTTAAGCTATCAAGAGACGAATACAACCAGCTTGCACAAGACACACTTACTAAAACTAAAGAACGCAACATACACAAGCAATCTTTTAATCAAACTGAAATATTAACTCTTACTAAAGAGCTCCTACTTTCACATAGATTTGAGTTCCTTTATCTAGGGATCCTGCTTGCTTCGGGTAGAAGACGCTTAGAAGTTATCGTTGGATCTTTTAGTGATGATGATCAAGATGAATACACGGTTTTATTCCAAGGCCAGCTTAAAACTAAAGATCCTAAACGCTTTAATACACCTTATCCAATACCTTTAACTATACCGAGGTCACTATTTCTTAATGCATACAATACCTTTACAAGCACCGCGCTTTATAAAGACTTAAGAGAGCGTTGGGAAGATAATGAGTTTCGGGAGACTGAAATTAACAATATGCTCAGGAACCCGATTGCTAAACTATTTGATTCCAAATTTACTACTTCTGACTTCAGAGTTATTTATACAGCCATTATCTTAAAACGTGAAGGCTATTTTAATGATACGCTGGGGAGTAAAGAAATACTCCCAAGAGTTGCCGAGATTCTGGGGCATGTTAATGATGAGTCGGCTTCTCAAAGCTATAGGGATTTTAAACTAACCAGATCTCTTGTTCTTACTGACTTACATCTTAAAATTGCATATATTAAACAAAATAGAAAACTGGAAATAAGTAAAAAAATGCTTGCTTGGCTTTGTAAATCTTCTCTTAATCCTAAAATAACTAACCAAAAAAAGATCATGCGTGCTAAGACCTTTGACTCATTTAAAGAATCTATGATCGTAGCCATTGACTCCTTTAACAACAACGGCAAGCTTTTCAACATAAAGGAGCTTAAATATGAATTTAGAAAAATACTAGCTCAGAATGGGTATAATGTTAAATCTAATGGAAAAATGATTAAGGAGTTCTTTGATCACTTTACTGGTCTTGATAAAAAAGGCGAAGTGAAGATTGCTGGTATTAAGAACACGCCTTCCGCTGATAAAGATTTCCTTAAGAACACACTTATTCCCGAAGAGGTTGATAGACTTAACAAACAACTCCCATTTAAGAGTAAAGACACCATTGGTGAGAACTCTGCTATTTTATCCTTTATACTAGAAAAGGTTTTACTTAGCAAGGCTATTCTTATTGACGTACTTGAATACAAGAATATAAAAGAAAAGTTTCCTAAGTTGACTCAAGCTCGTTACAAGGCATTATTTAAGCTTCTTAGCAAGGAAATTGTTCTTATTAAGTATAAGATTAAGTCGCAAAGTAAAGAATCACTTTAAGGAGAGTTTATGAGAGTAATGACTACTGGAAGTTTTAATAGTTCTGAAGATTTATCAAATGCTATTAACCAGATCATAGAAAATCTTGAGCATGAAGGAAAGCAAGTAATTAATATCAAGCCACGCAATCTCTACTTATTCAAGCGAGTCTTTATGCTAATGAGTTCCACTACGCTTTAATCCTTTATAAGTAAGCACTAACACCCAATAAATCGGGTACATCACTTCCCTAATCGATTTCTCACTTACTAGAATCTTGGCATTAAGCTCAGTCTTAAGTTCCTCAATCTTAGCCTTAATATCACCCTTAAGCTCACTCCTACCTGCACCATCCTTAGCATCTAACTTGTCAATGCCTTTCTTCACATCCCCACTAAGAGCTACCATTTGCTTCTCAAGAACAGTCATTCTAACTTGCAAATTATCATAGCTATAATTAGAATTGCGAACTAAGACATACTGAAATACTGCTTCAGAAAATCCTTTATCAAGAAATGCTTGCTTTACTTCCTCATATTCCGGTAATCGCTCATGCGCAAGATTACTCACCCAAAACTCCTTACCTGCCACACCCTAGCTTAATTTTAACATACTAATCTCTTTCATCTTTAAACAAATAGATCATCAATGGCCTTGTCAGGATAAGTATCAGTATTAATATTTTTACTAGCCGTACCTCTAACAGGAGTGGTTACAGCCATTGCAACTTCTCCTACTGTGGCCGTACTTGTAAGTGTTACACTTACATCCAAACCTGTTCTAATCTCATCACGAAGAGTATTAACATTTTTGTTAATCTTCTCTAGGATGAGTTTAGTGCTAGAATCCTTATTCTTAATTGCAACCTTACGCGCACCAACATCAACTGAAACTTGATCTGCACTGACACTCTTCTTCTTATACCCAGACCTACTCATACAGTCACTTGATGCTGCAAAAACCTTATCAAAAGTTAGATTTAAAAAAATAATACAAGTCATTGTCGCATCAATCGACAAACTTAAAGAGGCCACAATGATAACTCAGGAGAATGTAATACATTCAAGAGAGCTAGCGGAGGCTGAAGACGGGTTTACGGTAATACAAGAGAACGGGGATGAATACTACAAGGATTTTGTTATAAAAGGGATTA
Organism: Borrelia sp. P9F1; assembly: GCF_030436115.1. Classification (NCBI taxonomy): domain Bacteria; kingdom Pseudomonadati; phylum Spirochaetota; class Spirochaetia; order Spirochaetales; family Borreliaceae; genus Borrelia; species Candidatus Borrelia rubricentralis. The sequence goes on along the minus strand of NZ_CP129413.1, from coordinate 30,528 downwards.
TAATACCTGACCTGCATAAAATGCTACTTCATAAACTTAAATCAAAACAATACTCTGAGGTGCTCTTTACAATACTGCATGCTCTTTTAATTAATAGAGAAAATATTAAAAATGTTCTTAAATATAAAACACTGGAAGTAACTTTTAATTCCAACACGACTGGAAACAAGTTTGATAAAGAAAAATTTAAAATACTAGAATCTATCATTAAAGAAAATTTAAAAGAAATACAAGGTAAGATCATTTTCAATCCCAACTACTTATCAACATATGAAATGCATGAGGCAAGAGTAGCTAGTAGATGATATTTACTGCTTGAAAAGTATCGTAAGCAATGCTAAGAAAACACCAAAAGTAAACGTGGATATAAACCCAAATATCCAGTAAAGCGGTCTTATCGCTGCTCCTATCGACTTATCAATCTTACTTTCTATTTTCTCGTCTAGTTTTTCTATTTTCCCATCTAGTCTTTCTATTTTCTCATCCAGTCTTTCTATTTTCTCATCTAGTTTATCTATTCTGCCATTAAGCTCATTTCTAACACTTTCTATTTTAACTAATAAACTATCTTTCAATCTCATATTTTGACACTGTTTGCTTCCTTTCACTGGTTTAGTTGCTACTTAGTGTAATTCTTCAGTCGCACCTCGGTGGCTATTCACTGGTGTGCAGCTTTTTATTTGAAAGACATATATGTTTCATCAGTTAGTTTCCTATACAAAAGTCATCATATGGGGCTAATTAATCTGATTTTTTTAATCTTAAGCATGTACCTATTTTACAGTTATAGGGGTGGTTTAAAGCTTTATTCTCTATTCCTTTAAGATAAACTTAAGAGAAACTACAGATAGATAGCTCAAGTAAATAAAATTTATTTGAGCTATTTTAGTAATGATATCTTATTCATATTAATTTATCTAATAAATCTCCACCTTAGTTATCATCACGACACAATTTTAGATATAATTAATTCCATGAGTACCATCCCCCAATTTAATTTTATTTTAAAGAATTCTGCACTGGTTTTAGTAGATATTCAAAACGACTTCCTGGAATCAGGTGCCCTCCCTGTACCCCAAGGTAACGAAATTATTCCTTTATTAAATCAACTTCAAAGCTATTTTGTTCATGTTGTCGCCACTAAAGACTGGCATTGCGAAAACCACACAAGCTTCCTAACAAACAATAACAATAAAGGTTGGCCCGTGCATTGTATTCGAAACACATGGGGATCAGATTTTCCGAAAGATCTAAATACCGAAAAAATAAAAGCCGTCTTTTTCAAAGGCCAGAACAAAAACTCTGATAGCTACAGTGGATTCTACGATGACCACACCAAAAAAACTCAAACGGGTCTCCTTGCCTACCTTAGGTCCAACTCCATCGATACGGTCTTTGTGGCAGGTTTGGCACTGGACTTCTGTGTTAAGGCGACAATAATTGACGCCCACAGTCTAGGCCTACGGTCATATTTGGTTGCTGACACCGTAAGAGGCATATCTCCCTCCCCTAAAGCTACAATAAAAGAACTCAAAAAACTAGGGATCCTAACCTGCACATCAAAGCAAATACCCGACATGCTTCAACTACCCCTATGAAACTTCGACGCATAAAGCCCCCAAGGGCAAAGGTAACTGAACTCCACAACTATAAATTCTACCTAAATCCCTTTGGTCGCCTTTTCTCTAAAAAAGATAATCACACAGAGACTAACACCCATAATGGTGAGCTTGTAAACCCTGTTATGTATCAAAAGGTATAAAATCAAAGTAAAAATTTCAAAGAGAAAATATTAAAAATGTTCTTAAATATAAATCACTAGAGGCGACATTTAATTCCAACGCAACTGGAAACAAAAACATGACTGGAAACAAGTTTGATAAAGAAAAATTTAAAATACTAGAATCTATTATTAAAGAAAACTTAAAAGAAATACAGGGTAAGATCATTTTCAATCCCAACTACTTATCAACATATGAAATGCATAAGGCAAGAGTAGCTAGTAGATGATATTTACTGCTTGAAAAGTATCGTGAGCAATGCTACGAAAACACCAACAGTAAATGTGGATATAAACCCAAATATCCAGTAAAGCGGTCTTATCGCTGCTCCTATCGACTTATCAATCTTACTTTCTATTTTCTCGTCTAGTTTATCTATTTTTCCATTAAGCTCATTTCTGCTTTCTTTTATCTCTACAACAAGCTCTCTTCTAACACTTTCTATTTTCCCATCAACCTTCTCTAGTGCATTCCTAATGGCAACCATCTGATCTTCAAGAGCAGACATCCTAATTCGTAAATTCTCATAATTATAATTAGCATTGCGTATTAATACGTACTGAATAACCTCTTCTGGAAAACCCTTATCTAGAAATACTTGTCTTACATAATCATAATCGGAAACACGTTCTACTGTATTCATACAACCCCCCCCTCATAACCAACAGTAAGTATAGATATAAACCCCCTTTACTTTCTATATCTTACCACCAAGTTTATCTCTATCCTACCGTCTAGTTTACTATCTTATCTTCTATCACTCCTAACAGAATATATCCTAGCGTCTAGTTTATCTATCCTGTCATTAAGCTCTTTTCTTACTTCCCCCCATCTCAATAAGTTCACTAGTTCACTCTTAGCGGTGTCCATCTTTAGTATAAAGTCCATCTATCTTAACTCTAAACTCATTTGCGCATGCAACTAGCTTTTCCTCAAGTGACTTTATCTTATCTTTTACATTATCATCACTACAGACTACATTTAGACATATGGATTAAAATCAAGAAGGAAAAATTAAAAGGCAGGGGTTTAAATTATGAGTGGAGAAACCACATCTAAAATCAAAAACAGTATTTGTATAATAACTTCTTATTTCCCATAGTCCATTATGCTTGTTCTCTCTTATCGTAAATGTCAATAAATGACTTAAATAGCTTTACAAAACCGTAATTTACAGCCGATTTAGTGTATCTAAACAATGACGCATCATTATCCTTTTTAGTTATAGGGCATCTAAGCTAACACACTTCAAGCGCTATTGTGGGTTTTGCCCACTCCTATGGGCAAAACTACGACCTTGTGCCGTACTTTGCTATATGAATAGTTGAGTGTAGCAAACTCAGAAAAAATGTATTCCAGGAATACACAATTTATAAGGCTATAGTTTTTCTTAACGTTCTCTTATTTTTCATTAAGAAATTGAATCAGAGTGTTTTAATTTATTGATTAACCTCATGAATCCATGTCAAAATTTCTTCTGGACTGGTGTTATCGTCTATAAATTGCAATCCTCTTATGTCGTGTTCATTTCCTATATTGCAATCAAGTTTATCTACCTTGGTTATTCCATCTTTTATTGCTATTAAAAATTTTTCTTTCCATTCATCTTTTTCCTTAAAAAGCTCGCCTTTTATTTCAATAAATATTTGATGAGTTAGCTGTCCAGATATTAAGAGCAAAAAATCAGGATAAAACTTTCTTCCTTCTCTGTAGTCATAAATGGGAACTTGCAATTCATTTCTAATTAAAAATATCTTTTCTGTATTAAATTTTGTTTTAAGTTCAGGACATATATCATTAGAAAAATCTTCTATAAACTTTTTTTCATAACTTGTAGCATCTATTGTATTTTGAACAAACCATGACTTGTCCTTTAAATACTCCTCCATTTCCTTAGCACTATCGTACTCACTTTTTTTTGATCTCTTTAAGACCTTAGGGTTACCAAAGAAATTTTTAAAAGGGTCACTCTTCCATTCTGTGGAACCACAATAAGACAGCTTTTCATTTTCATTCAGCAGTTTGAAAACGAAAGGAATGATCTTATCACTAATGGCATCTAATATATCTTTATTTCTTATATCTGGCTTTGTTTTCTTTTTTTGAATAAACCTAATATAGAAATTACCCAAATAATCTTTTATAAATTCTTTCATAGAGGATAAGTTATAATATTTTTTTACCTTATCAAAAGAAATGCCTTTCGATAAGAAAGCATTTCTTATGATATTTACATCTATTTTAGACAATAATAAAGAACAGCTACTATCTAATGCATTGGGGTCATCTTCTGAATAAAGCAATTCCTCTTCAACGATCCCACTCTTAATCTTGTATTCAAAGTATTCAATCTTGCCTTTTGACCCCTCCGTCATTTTAATATAATCTTCTGAAATTCTTTTCATTCTCTTGTTAGTATAGATATAAGGTTTAATATTTAAATCTTTTTTAAGATGGAAAGGGATATTATAAACTTTTTCGTCTTCTATAAGGCCTTGATCCTTTAATTCTCGTTTTAAATCATTAATAAATTTAGAATCATAAAAACTGTGATAGTGTAGAGTCTCAAGCAACTTAAGCTCATTATCTTCCACCTCATCGTCAAATTTTCTCTTGTATTTATCATATTCATCAAATTCAAAAGGATAATACCTAGCTCCCCTCCCGATAAGTTGTGCTTCTGATACAGTACTATGATTAATTCTATCGGTACCCACTCTAGTTTCATAAAGTCTTACTATATCAAAAAGGTTTAAGACATCCCAACCTTCATCAAGCTTATTTACGACAAAAATAGCTCTTATTTCATTTTCTTCTAAAGAATTTAACTTATGGCTGTGATCTAAAACAGCTGCTTTTTCCTTACTCGTTAACTTATCAATATCTTTGTTTAAGTCATTATTCATATTTAAAGTTCTTTCTTGTCGAAAATTACTTTTAAGTTTATCAATTAAATCATCTAAAGATAGATAGCTGTTTTTAAAATAAATATACATATTTTTTATTATGTTATCTTCATCATCTACTGTCTTTAACCTTAAATCTTCGATGTCTTTAAAAGAAAGCTTGTCAACAATTTCATTAAAAAGCCTATTATTTTCATTGGATTTTTCAATATTTTGAGATTTAAAAAGTATTACGGGTTTAAAAGGGCCTATCTTACCCTCTCTTATAGCAATATCTTGTTTATACTGACTAACTAAAATAGCTTGTAATATTAATTCTTTATTTGATAAAGAACACTTTAGAATCTTTATTTCCTTCGAATATTTATCTTCCCTAAATTTCTTAAGATCGTACTGAAATATAATTTTATCCAAATACTTATTTTTGATGTAAGAATTCTTAAGGTCAATGGTCGCCGTAAATTCAAGTAGAATATTGTTATCATTAACATTAAAAATATTCATAACTGTATTTTCCCAGTTAGGTTTTATGTTTCCAAAATCCATATTTTTTTGCATAGACTTTGTTTCTGTATTAAAATGATGAGCCTCATCTGCTATTAATACAATAGGAGTGTCTTTAAAATCAAGCATGGTAATCTTGTTTTCCTTCTCAATAATTATGTCAGAGTGGAGTTTTTGGATAGTAGTAATACATAAGTTAATTGCATCTGTGTCGTAACAACTCTGAAAATTTAATACATTTCTTATCTCAACTTGTTTTCCTTTTATTTCAATTTTGTCTTTAAATAAATATTTATTGGAACTTAGATTCAAAAAATTACACTTAGTTTTCTCAATAACGCCGGATGAATTTACAAAAAATAAAAAATTCCTGTACCCTTTCTCGTAAAGATAAAGAATTAAAGTAGCCATCATTAAAGTCTTACCACTTCCCGTTGCCATATTAAAAAGCACATGAAACCTTAAGTTTTTATCTTTAACATAATCCTTATCATAGGCAATAAAATATTTTAATGCATCTTCCTGATATCCTCTTAAACCATGCCTTAAATTCTCTTTAATAAAATAAGGAGTCTTTACATTGATAATATTTCTAGTACCAAATTCTTTCTCAAGATTTTCTTGAAGTAAGTTTGTGTTAATACTTTTGTCCATAGAACTCCCTAGTAATAGCTTTGTCTTCTTCACTCACGTTGTACGTAGCATCCTCCATTTCTGCAACAGGGACATAATACATATTTTTATCCAAAATTTCCTCAATTATAACCTTTTTGAAATATTCCGGATTTTCTAGGCACTCGATTTTATCTAACTTGTCAAACTGCCTGCGCCAACTAAGGAGAGCATTACTTTTCATTTCTTCTACTACTCTTATAATCTCTTCCTTTGTATTGACATTTAATAGTTTGTCTCTATACACTTCATTGTAGGCTTTAAGCTCAAGATAGACAAACGATCCTCCTCCTTTATATTCTAAATCCTTTGAGATACCTCCCTGCTCACCCTCTAATACTTTTTCTAGTCTCACCTTAGTTATTTTTTTAACATAATCCATTTGTTCAACTAAGATCCATCGCCTGTCCATCTTGTGAGCAACCGCTCCAGTTGTTCCACTTCCTGCAAAAAAATCCAACACTATATCTCCTGGTGATGTGCTAATTTCTATTATTCTCTTTAATAAAGCCTCTGGTTTCGGAGTAGAAAAAACCTTATCCTGAAACAGATTTTGTATTTCAACTTTAGAAACTTGATTATGTCCCACTTCATTGTGCAACCATATTGTTTTAGGTACTACACCTTGTTTAACTTCGGATAAAAATTGCTTAATTTGAGGCTTTGATTCCTTTTTTTTACCAAAATATATTCTATTATCTTTTAATAATTCTATATACCTATCTTTAGATGTCTGCCAACAAGATCCTTTTGGTGGGTAAACAATTTTGCCACTTGGGGTTTCTATTGGATAGTCATAAGATTTAGTATATGTTTTAACCGAAAAACCTCCTGGTTTCCATTCCCCCCTAGGATCATCATCGTAATTCAGATATCTTGCGTTCATTTTATCAGTTCTTTCTAAAAGATTTAGCTTTAAACAATGTTTTTCTTTAGAGTACAAAATTATGATATCGTGAGTAGCGCTAATCCATCTAGAATCGTTAGCAGGAGAGTATTTTTTTTCCCAAACTATATTATGGATAAAATTATCTCTTCCAAAAATTTCATCCATTAATACTTTAAGATAAGCTTGTTCATTGTCATCAATTGAAACGAAAATTGCACCGTCTTCTCTTAGCAATTGCTTTGCTACTTCTAATCTGTTTTTCATAAATACTAGCCAAGTAGAATGATTAAAATTATCATTATACGCAAACCTATCATTTCTAGTATTGTACGGAGGGTCTATATAAATAAGCTTAACCTTTCCTCTAAATTTTGGAAGCAAAGAATAAAGTGCCATCAAATTGTTACCCTTAATCAATAAATTGTCATTCTTTCTAAATTCCTTAGTTTTACTCTTAATTATAGCTAGCTGACAACTAGGAACATCATCCGTATTTCCTATAAAATTTTCTACTTCAACCCTTAAGACATTGGTAATGACTTTGGGTTCTTTTAAAACATGAATGTCCTCACTAGCAAGGATTTCATTTAAATAGACCTCTTTTCTTGATTTTTCTTCACGGCTCATCCCACCTTCAAGGATACAATCTTTAAATGGAAAATTAATTACTATATTTTTATGCGCAATGTCCTCAAGAAAAGAATTATCAATAGAAAGACCTATTTTATTTTTATATTCAGTATAACTATCTGACAGAAAATTTTTTTCAAGTAAGTATGCCTTAAAATGTCTTGCTCTAAATAAAACAGCACCCTTTATTTCCTTAAAAAATTCTTTTTGTATTTCTTCATTTTGAAATAAAAATTCAATAAATTCTTCATTTTCTTCGTTAACAAGATCGATTATCACTGATTTTAATAAAACCTTATTCTTATCAAGAACACTTTCAAAACTCTTCAAATATTGTTCTAACTTCTCCAGATTCATCTTCACCTCTTTCTATTTACATCGAAAAGTTACTATGCTCATCAGCTCATTATAATAGAGAATTATTTAGAAAAATAATCAAAACAACAAATGAACCGTGAAAGCTGTTTTTGTCATTTTAATATTCTTGATGGTAATCCTCTTTTTTTAATAGAATGTCACTGGTAGTACAAGTGATGGGGTAGTATAACTATATGTAGTTTACATATTTCAAGAAATATGAGAAGTCTTGCTTTCACATATAAAGTATAAGGACATAGTAAAATCCTGTAGCATAAGTTGACAAGATTAGTGAAGTGATTGAAAAAGTCCTTAATCATCACCCATAAAAGATAGTGTCGGTCAGTTAATAGCTCTTTTCATTATCTTTAAATTTGTATGTCACTATAGTGGATAGAGCACAGAAAATAAGTATTAGTAAAACAAGTATGTTTATGGCACTAATAAAATTAGACAAGACAGAACATATTGATAACACTAAGCGTAATATAAATATTATATTTTGAATGTTTAATATTTTTAAATATCCATGCTCCTATAATATCTGATATTCGGAATAATATATATATGATTCCGAATATACTAATAGGTATATTTTTATCAGTAAAAATCACCTGCCAGTATAAATAAAAGGGTTGAAAGAAGAACTGAATAGCACTAATTAAGATAAATAACCCTAAGAGCACTCTAGATTTTAAAAATCCCATTATATTTTTCTTGAACTTTACAAGATACAGTATGGTATTTTCTTTATTGTATTGATAATCTGTATTTTTATCACTTGATATGAAAAGAATTGTAACGAAGGAAGATGCTAAATATAAAAATAATGAAATAACATATATTTTAACGTCAATGCGTAAAAACAAGATGCTACCTATGTATCCGCCTAAGATAGCACCAATGCTTAAAATTATCTTTCTAGATGATATGAATGACTTTAATTTTTTTAAGTTATTTTGGTATATATAATTAAAACTAATATCAATTGTACCAGTACTCACCGCAGATGACATTCCGTATATAAACCATGCAATACAAAGAACAACAAATGAAGACGCTTTGAAAATAATAAAATAAGAAACCATTGGTAAAAAGATAGACATTAAGTAAACGATTTTTCTATCAAAAATATCCGAAATTATACCCGAGGGAAATTCAAAGATAATAATTGCAAGCATATAGCATACTTGTATTATGGCAATATCTTTTAACGCTAAACCCTTATTTATTAAAATAAATATCTTTTAACGCTAAACCCTTATTTATTAAAATAATGGTCAGAACTGCGTGGGGAAGTGTTCTTGCAAATTCTGATAAAAACAACGAAAAGAAATAATATTTTTCATGCTCATGCTTTATCATAAATCTTTACTGCCTCCACAAAATTTGTTTTTTCTTGATGTTAATAAAGTGAAATGGGAAATCATGGTTGCTAATAACAATTCTCTTATTTAAAGAATTGATACTTTTATATTCGTCTCCGAAGTAATACACTATACCAATAATGGCCATACTTGATGCAGTTGCATTATTGGTAAAAAAAGAAGGAGCTTGATAATCTTTATTGGCCAATATTATTTTTTCTTCTATTTTACAGGATGATATTTTTACAACCCCAATGTCAGCGCAGTAATAGTAAGATGAGATATTAGGAATATAAAATGGACCAATAATTGAAAAATCATTAAGATAGCCAACATTTATAAATGGAATTGAATATTTAATACAAAATTCATTAACTAAAGGCAAACAGTAATCATCATCTGCTGAAATATTATTAAGGATGGTCTAATCTTTGAGTTACTGAAAATACTCTCCAATAATTTTTTTGAAACCTTTTTTTATGCGCCTTAGTTTGGATAGTTTTATTTAATGATCTTGTTTTTTCTCAATTACATATACTTTATTAGAGCCTATATCATTGTAACTAAATAAAAACTGTCTATTTAAATTGGATTCCTCTATTTTGTCTTCATCTACAAAGGTTACAAATCCTAGTCCTAAATTAGAAAGAGAATAAGTCATGAAATTTCCAATACCACCACATCCAATTATAACAATATGTTCTTTTCCTAAATTAAAATTTTCGGGCTGTGCTAATAAAAGATCTTAAAAAGATTTATTTTTTAAGTACACACTATTTGAAGGATATTTGTAAAAAGAAATTAATACCTTGTTATTTAATGCTAATTTAATGGTTTCTACACTAATATTATTTTCATTAGCAAACAATATTAATTCTTCATATGTTTTTTTGTTTTTCGCAAATATCGCAATATCAAGTAAATGTTCAAAAAGACTATTATCTACCTTAATTTGAAATTAAACTAAATTAACAAGATTTCCTGAAGTAGATTTATTAAAAAATGAAGTTGGATTTTTTATGTAAGTCATTATCATGTCATTTGGTACTTAAATTTATGCGCACCAACTGGTTAAAGCTAACCAACTTAGCACACCTAAACTTAATAAAGTTAAGAACTAATTAAAAATGTTTCCATGCATAGCAATAACCTCCATTGTATTTAATATAAAGCATATTATATATATTCTTAATTGTACCTAGTAGAATAGGTGTAAATCATAGGAGTTGCAATATCAATATATCTTGTTGGTTTGTGTTTAATAATAATTATTTGGTTATTCTCTTATTTTGTTTTGTAAGGTAGTTACTAGTTTTTTTGCATTGATTGTTCATTTAATAAGTATTCTTACTATTGAAACTAATTTTTATTGTCCCCCAATTAACAGTTAAAATGTTCCTTATTTCACATTATTTTCTTGACTTAAGACAGAGTATCACTAACATATAGAAGAGGTCTAAACACACTTATAATGATTTCGGATAATAGGTTTCCTGTTGTACTTTGAACAAGGAGATTTGTGGTTAATAGAGGAGATATTACTCCTTACAGGATTCTGTCAACCATGCCAAGGGTATATTACAAAGATATAAATTTCACCCCACACTTTCCCGATGAAATCAAACGAGGAGATATATTAATAGATTCTTGACAGTATTTAGGGTATGGTTGGGAACTTCAATAGCCCTTAAGAACACTCCTAATAATGGACTTGTTAATGTGGTTGGCAGAATACACGAGGAGGAATTATATCTTCTTGATGAGATAAGAGCTTGGGAAAAATTTAAAATCATAGAAATGAATAATAATTAATATGATTGCTATATCTATATGAGGTTACTCATATTTAATTTAAATAACACCCTTGTTGTTTGTAGTATTGTAATTGAGGTCGATTTTCAAACTTTAGATTAAAACTCAGTAAATTTAAATCTCGTGCAGGTCTCTAGCCTTTAGTATAGTTTAGGTACAACATATTGGTGCCCTTTAACTCATAGCTAGTAAAAATGTTAATATTGATACTTATCCTGATAAGGCCATTGATGATCTTGTTTGTTTAAAGATGAACTAGAACATGGTCTAATTATAGAGGACAAGATATAAACAAAGATAATTATATTATTATGCAAATCACTATATGAATAAATTTAAATCCAAGCTTACTCAAATATTATCTTTTCCAAATTCCTCACACTCACTAATTATCAAATCAATCTGTTCCTGAAATTTAAGAGTACATTGTATTATCTTTATAACCTTTTCAAGGTGTTCAATTTCATCAAGACTTAACTTTCTACCTTTCCTATGTTTAAGGTAATTCTTTAGTACTTGATAGCTGCCAATAGTAAATTACATAAACCCTGTCTGGCACGTTTATAAATTTATTATTATTACTGTAGGAAAGCTCCTTGGTTTCCCTACAGTAATCTATCTTTCCCACAGTTGTATTTTCACTACGATCACTTGAAGTATGAATTCCAACATCTTTATCTAATTCGTCGTGTTCTCTTAGTAAATGTAGGTTAACAAGCTTTCTGCCCAAATGACTAATTTTTTCAAATGTCACGCAATTATCTACGAAAATAATTTTAGGAAAGTCAATTTTTAAAAACTCGATAAATTTTGTTCGGTATAAATCAGAGTTAAGAATGGCATAAACGTATCCTAATATTTCTTGGGCACCAAAACCTTTGTAATACTTAGCATCAATATAATTTCTAAAATCCGTTTTAAAATTTTCCTTTATTAAACGTTTTGAAAGGTTTTGTTCTTTTTCTTCGCATTTTAAAGATTTTTGTTCTTCTGTAAGAAACAGAGGGAATAAATAAGTTGTTCCGCTTGAAAGCAAACCCCTTTCTACAATATTAGATAAAACAAAAGAATATTTAAAATTATTACTTGATAAACTTCTAGTGGATAATATCCCTATATTATGATCAATATTTAACATGTGCTTCATTATTTCATATCTAGGCCTAGAGATAATACCCTTGCGTGCGGTGTAATAAATATATCTATTATCAAAAGGTCTGTAAGCTATTTTTTTAACATACGCTACATCAATATTTATGGATTTTAAAGATTTTTGTACCTCTGGTAAGTTCCAATCTATGGAATCTTTAGTTAGGTTGTATTTACTCCTTGCATCCTGCTCACTAAGACAAGCAAGCTCGTTCAGTCTAGCTAGAAGTTCTTTTTGTGTGAAATCAATTGTTATCCTATCTTTAGAAGTTGTTATTCCCACATTGAACTTATTGAAAATTTCTTTTAAAGAGATCCCTTTATTATAAACAATCTCATTATCATAACTCTTTTTGACAAAAAAGTAATAGGGTGTTTTAGTATCAAGTTCTTCAAACCTGATACTAAATACATTATTTTTATTCAAAAATTCATATTTCTGCAGTCTGGCTCCTCTAACACTTTTGTAATAAACTCTAGCAAAATCATTCTTTTTGGTTATATCCTGGTACTTGATAAAAATACTGATTGCAACACCCGTTTGAATATCAAATACATTCTCATCGGCACTCCCATCGCTCGCCTTTTCCCTCTTTCTTGAGTTACCATGCAAATTGATAATGTAAATCTCATCAAAAGTTTTAAGCAAATGCAATCTCATCACTCTGAAAGTAATATTGTCTAAGAATCCATTATTGATGACAATCCCTAATAAACCTTTGTTAGACTTTTCGATATTATGCTCTGCAAATCTAATAAATTTTACATAGTCATCGTTCAATGCGGTTATTGTTCGCTCGCCTAAGTCTTTTTTATAGTCTCTCATTAATCCCAAAATATGGTCGTTATTATTTCTCGATCCAGCATTATAGGGCGGATTCCCAAGAATTACTAAAATTGGTTTGTCTTTAATCTCATTAGCTAATTTATTTTCTTCACTAATTGCAGGTAAAAATGCTTTAAAATTTTCCTGAATTGCTGATTCTGTTAAATCAAGAGTATTAGTCAAGAAGATTTTTAACCTTAATCCTTCACTTTTAATTCTTTCAGGTTCAAAATTGTGGACTTCCTTTAAATACTGAGACAGTTTCAAATGGGCAACCGCATATGGAGCCATTAAATATTCAAATCCGTATATGTTCTGAAATATATGATCTTTAATGTACTGCTCTTGTTTGCCACTTTGGGGAGGAACCTCTCTTAGTATGCATTTGGCAACCTCAAGCAAAAAAGTACCGGTACCAGTAGCAAAATCTAGCACCGTTACTTCTTCTCTATTTGCAAACCCATTTCTTAAGTTAAAATCGGACTTCAAAACATTATTTAAGCTATTAACGATAAAATTAACAATAGGATGGGGTGTATAATAAACACCTTTGCTTTTTCTTAACTCCCTATCATATTTAATTAAAAAATCTTCATAAAAATAGAGATATGGATCCTTTTCTCCTCTATCCTTTAAAGCCTCATTTCTAAGGAAGGAAAACTGTTTAAAAAGTACTTCTGACTCAATATTATTGATAATATTGATTAATTCTTCCAAGATCCATCTTATATCAATGTATTCTTTATTAATCGCAATGTCGTATATCAAGCGCAGTATATCTTGAATGAGTCCAAAATTACTGGGTATTAAATATCCTATATTATAAAAATCTATTCTTGTGTAATTTCTACTATTAAGCTTTGCAAGGAAAAACCCATACGTAATGGTTTGAGCAATTGAATCTGAAAACTCATCAACACTGAGTGCTCCATTATATATGCTTTCATTAAGAAGGTTATATGTTGATATTAAAGTATTTTGATTTTTTAATTTTAAATTAAAATCCAGATTTAGCTCAATTAAATCCTTTAAAACTCTTGTCCTCTCTGCAAGCAAACCAGCCAATTTTTCAATACTTACTATCTTTTCAATTGGCTGTTCAAAAAAGCTCCTTATGATGCTTAATACCTTACTTGCCTTGTTGTTATCAACTTTTGATTTTGTATTTTCTATATCAGGCCTACTTAAAAGAATTTCTCTCCCACAGACATTTTTGTTTCTTATCCAAATAAATTCAATATTATTTGAAAGTTGTTTGTACTTCTTGATTTGGTCGCTTTCTAGAATATTATTTAAATTGTGCTCAATTTTCTTAACTTCAATATAACCCGTTATATTCCCCCCACTTCTAACGATGAAATCTGGCGCTCCCAAGCCCCCTTTATCTCTTTGTGGTTCGTGCTGAATTTCAAGAACAGGACTGCAACTAATGTTATTAAGTAAACTTTGCAAGTATAATCGATCTGTATACTCTGTTTTTTCTTTTAAACTAACCTTCTTTATGTTTACCACGTATTCTTCGAAATATTTTAAATATTTGATATCCATAATATTCATTATAGTATGGTAGTATTTCTCTTGTTTGACAACACTTGCTAAAAGCCCAATGGAGAAGCAACATTCATTAAGAAAACTGTCCTACCCGCATTAGAGTAATGGTCTCTATCCCTGTTATATTTAGCGCTAGTTTCCTTCTCAGCAAGAGAATCGCAACATTTAAGTGCTACTCAAATCACCACACCATATTCATACTTATATCTCTATTAGTAATTACTTATATAAAATAATAAAAAGGCAATAAGACTCTTTGGGGTTTTTGCTCCTCTGCTGGTAAAAACATAATCAATATCCCAACTATAAATACTTCTTATCTAGTAATACGGTAATTGGTAATTAACAAGAGTGTCGCCAAATAAAAATAATAAGTGTATACAAAGCCTGCCTACAGTATTTCATTTTTAGTCAAAGTAAATTCACATTTATAGTTGAGACAAATTGGAGCATACTTAGTTTAAATTTATACCTATTAAAAATAGATAAATGATATAATATGGGATCTATTATTATGATAGAGGTAGAAGAAATTGAAATTAATGATTAAAGTGTTAATGTTGTTTGGTTTAGAGAGTAGCATTGTCTCATGCAAGCTGTATGATGAAATACTTGAGAAGATGGAAGATTCCTTAAAAAGCAAAGATGGTTCTTCAGAAAGCAATGAAGCAAGTGTTAAATCTTTTGACGGTAAAAAGGCTGATATTGAGACTGGGGTAAAAGACAGTGGTAGAAGTGGGAGTGAGGCTCAAAGTTTAAATGATGCTGGAGAAAGTGTACAAGGGAAAAAAGCTGTTGATGGAAGAGGCATCGGTGGTGTCGAAGAGATAAAACAGGAGTTAGATGGACTTAAAGACGACATTATTGCAGAGAATGTAGATGATGGCAACTTGAATAAAGAACAAGCAGATTTTGCGTCTAATTCATTTGCAAATGAAATTAAGGATTCCGAGAATATTAAAAAGCAATCTGAGACTCAGTTAAAAGAGGTTGATAAGTTATATAGGGAATTAAGCAGAACAAAAGCAAGACTTGATGAGATGAAGGTTACAATTGAGAAAGCTTACTCTTATTTAGAGAGCGCAAGAAAAAATGGAAATATTTCCGTTAATAGACAACGATTGCCTGATTTAGACAGAACAATTAAGAAGGTTAAAACTAGTAAAACTGCAGTAGAACAAGTAGAGTATAATACTGCTAGTCTTGCCATTGGAGCACGCTAAAAATAACTTTGAGGGAGCTGTTCTGGAAGCTGATAATGTTTTAAGAGAAATAAAAAGGGAACAGCACGCATACATATGGCATTACTATCCAAATGCAAAGAAGTTAATAAAGACCGCAGAAGATATACTTAAGAAGGCTAAGGAACAGCAGGATAAACTTAATTCTAGAATGAAGCAAGTAGAGAAGGATTTTACCGAATTGGAGAAAATATATAAAGAATTTAAAAACTAACCTCAACTATTAAAAGAAAGAGAAACAAAAGCGAGCTTTCCTAGAGGGTAGCTTCCTTTTTGTTATCTCGTTTAGAACAAAAAAATTCTTGACCCCATGATCGTGAATATACCCTTAGGTCTCTTTGTTACGGTTATGATACAACCCAGTACAGCAAAGTTTATCATGGAAGGCATATCTAACCACAAATTCCTTGTAAAGAGCATAAGTTCTGTTATGTAAAAATGAGTCCTTTAAATTTAGAGACAAAGAAGTGTTAAGGATATGAATACAAACGTTAATAATCTCACTAATAAGTTTTATTGTTTCCAAAACAAAATATGCCTTCTAAAAATTCAAACATTTAGTAATAGTTACAAAAACATAATTATATTATAATGATTCTAAATTAGGAGGATTAAATGATTAGAATGATTATATTTTTACTATTTATATTAGTGTTGTCTTGCAACCAATCTGGCCTATCTGAGGAAGGAGAAAGCCCTGATGCTGAAACACCGGTTGCATCCAAGTCTAGTGAGAGTGAAGAAAGCCCTGATGCTGAAACACCGGTTGCATCCAAGTCTAGTGAGGGTGCCATTACAAATGATTATAAAGATGTAAGCAATACTCCAAATATTAAACCCCAACTTGACTTAATGGACAAGAGAGTAAATGAACTAAGCCAAAAAATAATACAAGATGTAAAAGCAGCAAAGAACACTGGCATTACCACTCAAGAAAAGGTTAAGACTGCAAACAAACTTCGCAAGACCGTTCACGAACTAGCAGTTTCACTCGATATTATAGCAAAACTGAAGGAAGTAGATAAAGCACCAAGTGTCACAAAAATAGATGCAACAATAAAGACCACCTTAGATAACACAAAAAACGATTTACCAGAGAGTACAAACGATTCTTCATCAATTGATTCAAGAATTGAGGCTCTAAGAACATTTTACAATACTCTTCTCATCGAAAAGTACAATTTAGTTCAAAGTATGTCTGCATATATTCCAAACAAGTAATGACTCTTATTCCTTGTAGAATTGGAAAAAGTAATAAACAATAAACCACTCTAAAAGACAATAGAGTGGCTTTTATTTTCAATTATTATCTCTTATTTAGACTATAATTAGTTAGTCTTGGCTCCCGTGGAATCTATATTAATTATTTGTTGATGATATTCACAATAAATAATATAGGACAGTGTGTCTTTGATCTATTTCTTTTATACTGCCTCCTGCTACAGAGCAATGTACACATCGAGAATTAAATATTAGGCCTAATATTTTGCAAGAATGCTTCTGCATATCCATTGATATCTAAACCTGTATTTCTATTCACCGATTATATTTATATGCAAATATTTATCAAGGGATTTTGTTTCATCAATAAATTTATTGACCAAATTATTAGTACTTATATTTTATTCTCTAGTATCTCTTTTAGGCATAACAAAGCTCTCTTGCAATAAGTAAATCTCGCTAGTATAAAACTATTACGACCTTCTAAGCCGTAGCCATCGTGCTCATTAAACAAAAAAAATTTAAGTCAAAGATAGCTTTTGCTTTTAATGAGAATTAGCTATAAGCATATCCTTATCCACTAACGCAATGGTGTATTATAACATTGCTTCGATTATCTCTCCCTTATTTAAGAAAATGGAATGGTAACAAGGAAGCATAACATAATCCTTAAATCAATCATTTTATTCTCTATCCTATAGTTTGTTCGTTTTGCTGTTGGTTGTAACAGTTAACTAAAAACAGGAAAATAGCATAGAATGAAGCGAATAAAATAAACACATATTACTTCAATCGTGGCATTATACTATTAGCCAGATAATAGACAATCTTGAGCATGTATGCTAATGAACCCCTATGCTTCAATTCTTTACAATTAAACAACAATACCTTCACTTATATACCAACATATCCCCAAATTTATCTTTAAATACGTAAGAAACATAACCGATGCGGGTACGCCTACTCCTACTGTCGAATAAATCAGATATATTACTGTCCTAATATCACTCTTAGTCGCTTTCCTATCTCTTTAATCTCAATTATGGGATCGCTTCTTGCTGTACATATATTAGTCTCTAGCTTGTCTATCTTGATCTCTAACTGTAGCTTAATGCTTATGGCATCCAATAGTCTTAAGGCTACTGTTTGCCTTAAAGGATTTATCAAAAGCTATCTGCCTTAACCCAGACAGACCCCTGGAAGTGCAGCAGTAGATAAGCTACCTTCTGCCTGCACAAACTAAAAACTCATAAAAACTCATATGATGCGAAAATATCAGCGACCGTTACAAGATCGCTGATATTAAACTTAGCGCTGCCTTGAAGAATGCAAAGCATATAATCACCGCTATCAAACATAAGCGGAATAATAGTCTATAGATCGATACTTGGAATTCGCATTTTTGTATTTATCGTAGTAAACAAATTCATGAGTGTACAATCCTGCGCTATTAGTAGAGCCTTCGATCTTAAGTGTTGGAATATGTCTAGCCTCTAGCCTAAATCTCGCCTCGGCAGTACTTAAAGACTCACCATATGGCTAACCAATGTTTCTTTGAAATACTCTTGATACTTATTAAAATCTTGACTTGTGGGTGCTACCCCACTGCTAAACTTCATACCTTAACCCTTTAACCTAAAATCTTCTCCACTAACTTGAAACTTTAACCCTAAACCATTACCACTAATCTTAAGATAATGGATAATTCTTAGGTAGGGTCTTAGCGTCAGTTAGTTTGAGCACTGAGATTAAATTAGGATTTTCTACCTTCAGTTGTCCAATAAGACTAAATTGTGCATAGTGCTGTCCATTAATCCCACCCCTCTCTTGGTAGTACCTTCTAGCAAACTGCCCGTTACAAAATCTTGCCCTCTCATAACTACCCGATTTAGTTCCATCGTAGAGGAAATTCCTCAGTCCTACACTCTTTGAGTAAACATCAGTACTTCGTGCGTAATGCAGTAAGTATATGTATCCATCATAAGTACTATCCTCAGGCAACTGAAAAATAAATGGCTCTATTCCTAATGCTACTTTTAAAAGAGCTGCCTCATCAAATTCAGGGATCCTGTAAATCTCCATTCGCTTCTGAATTCCCTTATCAGATGCAATAAGCGCACCAGCGGTCTTAGCAGTCATTGCTATTCTGTTAGGTTGCAAGCTCATCTTGGATCTGGCCTCTTTAAGTTTGCTAATAAAGTCATCTGTTGTCTTAAGCTCAACGGGAGTTGATTTTGTATGTACCTCATTCATACCCTTAAGAAGATAATCACGATGTACCACCTCAGCTAAATTTTGCATAACTATCTTCTCAGCTTGCTTTATGGCCTCCTCATCTCTATAATCAATATCACCAAAAGACCGCTCAAGACTGTATCCTGTAAGCAAAAAGGTGCCTTTAGCCAAACCGTCTTTTAATTGCTTAGGATCTGATGAGAATGATGCAAGCTCACTACTATCCTGCTTATCCTGCATAGCATACAAGGCAAGGGTACCTCCCTTCTGGTTAACAGGAGTTTTTAAAAAAAGCCCCTCTATTACATCAAGATAAGGATTATCAAAATACTTATCCGCTATCAATCTTTCCCTATAAAGCGGGTTATTAAAACTAATACTAAAATTATTCTTACTAGACACTCTCTTCTATCTCCTCTATCTTGTCCTCTATTCTAATTCTGTCTTTATTCTTACTCGTAAAATCATCCTCAGCTTCTGTAAAGCTTACGAATCCATTTTGCTTCTGGTGTAATTTAATTTTTGCAATAAGATCTTTGTAAGAAGTAATGTAATCAGCTACAACATCCCTCTTTGATTCCCGCCGCGATAGCCTAGCGAAATTTTGATTAAAAGTTTCCATACGATTAGTTAACTTCTCAATATAAGCTAAACTGGCTCTGTCTATGACCTTATCCGCACTAGCATCTTCAGCACCCGTTACTTTATCTGCAATAGCTTCTATGATGCTACCCAGGGCATCTGCTATCTTGTCTCCTATCCGCTCTGCAAACTGCGCACAATATTGGTTCTCAATTTGCTATGCATTCTGCACAGCCTGCTTCCCTTCTCTATTCTCCTCACTCATAAATCCTCCTTTTGTATTTATGTTTAAACTTAAAAATTTCTTAAGTCTTGAATGAAATAAGATATTAACCCTATCCTTGCTAAGGAATACTCCTTCGTTTAAATAGCTGTCACTGGGCACGAATTTCCTCTTAAGTCTCTTAACTAGATTCTTCTCAGATACCCTAGCTATATCTACTGCTGGAATGTCACTGCCCAGTATGGCCATACCACCCAGGGAACGATTATCTGTCTCCTGATTCTGCTCGTCCTTAAGATAAAATCCACCACTACATCCCTGTTTTAATGCTAGAAATATATCTAGACTACCCAAACACTCATTATCAAATCCCCAAGCCTGCCTTAATTCTCTAGACATCTTCTCCAGCCTCCCTACCTCTCATTCTTGTAACAAATTCTTTGCTTGCCTTACATCCAATGCCTGCACCAAAAAACCCAACTCCACTTGCAAGCGCCACAGAAGTTATCTGTGGTACCTCACCACAGATAATCAACGCAACTATAGATATCACGATGGCAAAGCTCACGCATAAATATGCGAGTATGATCCCATGCGCAGCTATTATCTTCGTTTGTGATTTCTTCTGATTTGTATGATTTTCATGACTTCTATCCCAGGACTGCACTTACAACCACCCCAAAAGCTTAAGTAATCCAAAAAGAGCAGTAGCAACAGCTGAGACCTTTACAATGAATGTTCCGATATTATTAAATGTGTTAAGCGAAATGTTTGTTTTCTTAATTGCCTCTATTTCTTTAAATAGCTTACTGTAGTAGGCATGGGTCATCCTCTCTTGCCTATCCATTTTGATATTAAAAGTTTTCTTAAATCATCAATTTCTTCTCTAGATCTCTCTACTCTTCCAATAAGTCCATTGCCATTTTTACTCAGATCAGGATTAAACCCTAAATATGTCCGTATGTAGGACACCTGCTCCGCAAAATCCTTAATATCATCTCTGCTCTTAGCGTATTCCAATGCTCAAATAGGTCTACTGTTATGAACGATTACGGCTTTAAACTAGCTCTGTAATAATGATTGATCTCGCGGTTGTAACACAGAATGACCTCTTTGTCAAGCTAATGGTGGCTTTGCTTTCTATGTTATTAACTGGAAATTATGGCTACACCACAAAACGATAATTAAGAACTATTTTGATTGCTCAAGTCTACTCAGAGATTATCATTCTCATTTGTCATACAATCGTTATCATTGTTCTTAAGTCTGCAATAGGCTTTTGTAAACAATTCTTACATCGACTTCATACTCTAGCAACAAAACGCATGCTCCTCTCCTCAATAAAACAACCAAGACGCTTAAATCTTATTATCGAGAAATAAGGTATGATCATATATTTAGTAAAAAGGCTTAATTTATACTATACAAATAATAACTTTTAGTCAACAAAAAATCTGTAATGCTGATTTTACTTAAAAAACATTACATTTCAAATATCAATATAATAAAAGAAACATTTAGTAGAAAGGACGGTAACAATATGTTAATCACAAATAATCACAAAATTATATTATTTACTTGTAGTGAAATAAAAAATATCTTTGAGTCTATTTATGGGCTAAACTACAGTAAAAGCTTTATCTCTAAGACATTTATAGAAATAGACGCATGTATAAGAGTTGGAATACCAGACTATATTGCCGAAGAATTTATTCAATACTTATTCTTTAAAAAAAGTCAAGATTTACCAAGCATAAAGATAAAGATTGCGAAAAGAAAGGAGGAGATACTACATGATATTGACCCTGAATTATTAGAATTAGGGTTGCTAGCCCAGAAAGCAAAAAATAAAAAAGGCTTTTTAAGCAATAAAGAGAGAAGAGCAAAAAGAATAGAGAGGAAACTAATCGAAATAGAGATACTTGAAAGAATAAGGAAAAAAAAGTGCCTATTTTGTAAATACGATAAAATTTTTAAGAAGTTTGACTCCGCAAGTAATGATGCAGATATAAGCAGAATAGAAGATTTAATTGATAATTTACTTAACATTATGTAATAATATACAAATTATTATAAATATTACATAATCAGCTGGTTGACATTATTAATGATATTAATATATATTTTTGCTATGATAGTGAATATTTTAAGTCTTCTAAAAAAGAGTATAAAAAAAATCAAGCAGGCCCACACCTGCTCTCTTTTAGAATTTAAAAATTTGAATTATAATTAATTCATAAAAATTAACTGAAGGTATCATAAGCCACCCGATCAAGAAAAGCTTATAGATACCCCAAAGGATACTAGAAATGTTATACCAAAACGCTTACTTTTTCAAGAACTCCACAAAGGCTAAGGAGACATTACTTGCTAGAATTATTAAGAAGAGCAGAAAGGCTACCAGCTTCGTTAAATCAGTCACCATTGATTACGTAAAATCACGAGTGGTTCGAACACAAATGCGAATTAGGCGGGGGTGTACGATCTGTTGGGCTATTGAGATGAATAATACACAATATTTCGAATCGGGTAGTCTTAAGCACTACTCAGCAGGTGACATTCATAGAATGGTTAATGCCTGCCTTGTCAAAGACGGCCTCAAACCTGCTTCTTCTCGTACACTCAGAGGTGATATTAAGGTGTTAAAGGACTTAGGTCTCATTAAAGCCGTAATTCAACCTTTAGGTGAAGGAAATGGCAGCTTCGCATTTTATGTCATCAACTGGAAATTATGGAGAAACTACAAAACGATAATTAAAAACTATTTTGAACAAAAACTTATTAATGACTTTGCTGATAAGAGAATAAAGGGCTCTTTTGAAGAGAAAATCGACAGCATAGTCTTTAATGATGCTGTTGAGATCGAATCAGAAGAAACACAAGCAGTAAGCAAAGAGATACAAGACGTTGGGAACAAAACAGAAACGCTTTGCACGCCCTTGAAAAAACCCTTTATAAAAACTGAACAAGTGGTTGGGAACAAAACAGAAACAAGCGGCGAGCCCTCTAAAACAATTGAACAGTATGAAGATGACATATTGTCAAATGCCTCCCCACAAAATGCCGCCCCTATACCTAAAGGTATAGTAAGCTTTAATAATAATAAGAATTCTAAGAAAACGATTTTAAAAAAATACAATAAAGAGCCTAGTTCTAATAAAGTAGGTGCCGCTTTTGGGTGCATCGGGATTTACAAGAAGAGTTCTTACGAGAAGAAAGACAGGAAAGATATTAGAAAAACTATCGATGAGAAAAAGGTGGAGCTTATCAGCAAATCGGTTGGGAAGATATATCTTAAAGCTAGTAGCTTTAAGAACAATGACAATAGGCAGGATAGGCTACCTTTACAAGCGCCGCCACGCTGCCCCGCGCCGCCTGCCCGCAAGGAAGCATACAAAAGGAGTTATGAGGAGCATATGGAGTGCAATCTAGCGCACAATTATAGAATCAATAAGTATACTCTTGCTAGAATATGGCTTTCGAGTAACAATGTAGCAACGCACAGGAACGCCTTGCGTAACCTTGAGTCTAGCTTGATCTATGCTCGTGATTATTCTACAGATGATGTAGCTGAGTACTACACACAGCAATTTACACAGGTTTACAGTCATAAGGTTTGGATGTTAAACCCTAACACAGACAATTCGAATGATTTTTACAATTTTTGGGGTACCTTCATGGATAAGTATTGGAATAAGTACAAACAACAGGAGCTCTTAAGCAGAAGGGTTTACTCTGATGGGTATGGCAATCTCCGTGAGATTGATTCTAGTGGCAGGTTTAAGGACTCAGGTGCAAGGCCTTTGAGTGTGTTTTTGGATAAATTTAGACAAGGTATTAACATTAACAAGGAGGTGGTATCATGAGTGGTGGTAAGGTTCAGCTTAGTCGAGAGGAAAGGATAGTTCATGCTATGCTACGCAATCAGACTCATCTGATGAGGAATGCTGATTATTTTTATGAACACAAAAAGGGTCTTGAATATGGCAGCAATCCACACGAGGTATTCAATAGAACAGGCACTAAGAAATTATATCGTCTTCTTGAGAGGAGTCGACGAAACTTCAAGAAGTATTTAAAGAAGCACGGAGATGGGCGTGGATCCTGCTGAGGTTTATGATGAATGGAAAATAGGCAGGTTTGATTCAGACAGGCTTAGCGAGGTTTTATACAAAATTTGCGATACTAGACCTTAGTCTTGTGAGGATATGGCAGTGAAAAAAGGGGCGTGTTTATGAAGATGTTTGAAAAACTTAGTGCTTTATTAAAGCCTAAAGACAAGGAAATTGAGGATGCTGTGCTACCGCCTGATGTAGCACCAGAGGCCTGCCTACAAGTAGATGTCCCAAAGCAGCAGGCTGCAAAAAAGAAGAGGGGACGACCTCCTTTAAATCTTACTGAGGAGGAGCGGAAAGAGAGGCGAAAATTAATTCATAAGAAGTCTACTATTAAGAACAAGGAGAAGATTAAGGCGTATCAGGCTAAGAACAATAGGAAAGAGTATTATAAAGAGTATCAGAGGGTGTATCGAGATAAGAATAGGGATAAGATACGAGCGAAGTCAAAAGAGTACTCAAGAGAGTACTATTACAAGGACATTGAAGGCAATAGGGGGTATCATAGGGAGTGGTATAAGAAAAATAGAGAAGCTATTATAGAGAAAAACAAAGCTTATCTTAAGGAGCATCCCGAGGTAGTAGCTAAGGCTAACCATAGATATTATTATGCAAACCAAGAAGAACTCAAGCGTAAGAGAAGGGAAAAGTATGCAAATCAGAAGTTGGAAGCACAGCAATGATTGACAGGGTAGAATGTATTAGTTTTGTGTTACTTGACAGGATTATGCTGGCAGGGTTTAGTAATGTAGGTTTGTTGCAATATTGATTAGTTAAAATAAGTTTAATAAGACATTTCCTTAAGACAATTGTTCACAAATAATCTTAAGTTATGCGATCCATTTCTATTTAGAAATATCTAGTTCTATTTGAAAAGTAACATTTATATATTTAAGAAATCCAATTCTATTTAAAAATAGATATCTCTGTTTAAATATATTTAAAAGTATTCAATTCTATTTGAATAAATTAGCTTTATGAAGGTCTATTAACGGGTTTTAAGGCATGGCTAGTTCTATTTGATAATATTTAGGTTCTATTTAAGAAAGTTAGACTATCAATTTTAAAGAGCCCATACATAGGGATCTTAAATACGAAGAGATACGTTTGTAATTAGATAGTTAATTGATTTTAAGTAAATGTGAATTTTTAAAAAAAGTTGACAAAACAAATAAAAAGAGATACAATAAAGATAACTTAAGAAAGGAGTAAAAAATGACGACTTTAGAAATAAAAGGACTTCTCTTAGGAAGTGATTGCGACAACAACAGCAGCGATACTTGCGATAAAACACAAGTACCAGCTGCCATCAATAATGATTATAACATAAATGGTTATAACATAAGAAGCATTTTATTAGAATTTAAGAAATATGAAGAGTTAAAAAGAGCCCAATTAATTGTGGATATAAAAAGAAGAATAAGTGAGTTTAATGGGTGGGTAGCAAGCCTTGAGGAGGATCAATACAGATTCATATCAAGTATTAGATCAAAAAAGTTTAATTCTTCATATCATGATTTGACATATGTGTGTGAATACTTAAGCTTATATATAAAGAGTAAATTTGAATATTATGCTACTTATTTATTTAGAAATGAAATTTATTTAACAAGCTTTAGAGATAAATTTAAGCTAATGTTTGCTTATTTATTTAATAGAAGTAAATACAGGACTAGAGTGCTGGATATGATTTTAAAAGAAAGGTTAGTACTCGAGCATATTGGGATTTGTATTGCAAACTTTGATATTTCTTTTAAAAAAGTAAAGAAAAGCATCTCTAATTTTAGAAGAAGGGGAGTATAGATGAGTAAGGAAGTGGGTAGTAGAAGTCAGTTGGGTATATTGGATAAATTAAAGTTTGATATTCAGTTTATATACATGAATTTCATCAAGATAGTAGGTGTATTATTTCTCGTTAGCTTTAATATATTAAATTCATATAACGGATTTATTGTTTATTCAAGCGAGCACCTAACACGAGAACAGAGGTTGCTTTATCTAGGATTTACTATCGTTGTAATAGTAGTGCCCACTATTATATTTCATAAGATGTTGTATTTACTTAATGAATATAGGAAGCAGAAGCAAACGGGTAGTGTAACTGCTATGTCTAGTGGACATAGCAGTTTTGTGGGTGTAATGCTCGTTATTGCGTTTGTGACTCAATTAGCTAGTACATGGGGTAGTTATGAGAACTTTTTTCAATTGTTTTTCAGTTCAGAGCTTCGTGAGGTTAAGCAACAACAATTAAGTGTTATTGAGGACTCAAGAGCAGCTACGGAAGCTAAGAAGAAAATATTGAATCAAAACATAGATATGTTAAGGAGACAAATTGAGTCTAATATAGCAACAATTGAGTCAGTCAAGATTAAGAACTTGTCATTGTATCATGATCACAAGACTAAGAAGGCAGAGTATGAGCAGTATATTAAGAATACACGCCATGAGAATAAGGAATTGGAAATACAGATAAATAGGTATTTCGAAGAGATTGAAGAACTTGATATTAAACTTCATAAAACTATTAAAGATAGCGATGTGGGTAGTAAGTATGGTATTCATGCGTTATTCTTAAGACCGGACTTGTTTGCAAGTGATTATGCATACACAAAATATTTAATGTCTTATTTATTGTTGTTGTGCTCCTTTGCATTAGATGTGGCCTTTTGTATTTTTGTTTATCATATATCTAGTTTGTACAAGGAAGAGTATTTAGCTAGATTGTCCAAATTGGTTGAATGCACGCCTAGCAAGGAGATAGCCAGAGTTGAAAAACCAGTAGTAAGTAGAATAGGAAAACCTTTAAGTATTGTTGCTAAGCTTAAGGTAAGTAAAGCTGACTTTAAATCAGTTCCAGTGGATGTGTACAAGACACTAGACTTTTTTATCAATAACACTCAAGAGGATAGTAGGGTGCTTAAAAAGATTGAGGATATTTCTCAACAGACAGAGCTTTCAATTCATCATATCCGTAAGGGTATTGCAAAGTTGCTTGAATATAATCTACTTCATAAGAAGCACAGATCTTTTGTTCTAAATTACGATTTAATAGGTAAGTTAGTTGATGATATTAATAATGATGCGGGTGATAGGAGTGAGGTAGCCAAGCTTAAGAAGGCTATTAAGACACAATTTGCTTTTGTCTCAACAGTTTCTAGTGTGTCTATTTTAACCAAATTATTATAATTAAATTGGATCTTAAGGAGATAAATTATGAATGAAAATGTAGTAACACAACCTGCAGGTTTTACAGAAAACCTCGATAAGAAAGTAGCAGGTAACACAAATTCTGTTGTTGGAAGGATTGAAATGTCATTTGTTGAGTATTCAAGTATGAACTATCAATCATTGACTAGACAAATAGATGGATTAGAAAAGCAAATAGTTGGACTTAAGGAGAATATGGCTACCAATTTTGCAGCAGTGGATACCAAGTTTGCAGCAGTAGAAAAGGAAATAGTTGGACTTAAGGAGAATATGGATACCAATTTTGCAGCAGTGGATAAGCAGTTTGCAGCAGTGGATAAGCAGTTTGCAGCAGTGGATAAGCAGTTTGCAGCAGTGGACAAGCAAATAGACGGACTTGAGAAGCAAATGAATACTAAAATTGATGGACTTGAGAAGCAAATGAATGCCAGATTTGAAAGCATAGAGGTCAAGATTGATAAATATAACCGAACCCTTGCTATTTTTGTACCAATAGCAGCAATAGTGCTGCCAATTATCGTAAATAAACTAATGGCATATTTGGGTTTATAATCTTTTAATTTTAAAAAAGCTATTAAGACACAATTTGCTTTTGTCTGGACAGTTTCTAGTGTGTCTATCTTAACCAAATTATTATAATTAAGGGGGGTGTAGAATGAGTAATGGTGTGTTAGATATTGATTTGGATACAAACAAAACTTTAAATCAATTGGAAGGTCTTAGTGGTTTATCTGTTAATGAAAAGGGTGTTGCTATATTACTAGTTGAGAATACTAAATCATATTTTATTGCATTAAAAAGCGATATTAAAGCGCTTGAGAAGGGGATGGATATTAAATTTGATGCGGTAAACCAACGAATAGATGGTCTTGAGAAGGAAATGGTAGGGCTTGAGAAGCGAATGGACACTAGAATTGATAGTCTTGAGAAGCGAATGGATGCTAAGATTGATGGACTTGAGAAGCGAATGGATATCAAGTTTGCAGCAGTGGATAAGCAGTTTGAAGCAGTGGATAAGCAGTTTGTAGGACTTGAGAAGCAAATGAATACTAGATTTGAAAGTATAGAAGTCAAGATTGATAAATACAACCGAACCCTTGCTATTTTTGTACCAATAGCAGCAATAGTGCTGCCAATTATCGTAAATAAATTAATGGCATATTTTGGTTTGTAATCTTTTAAGTTTTAATTTCGAAAAGTAAAGTCAAGGTAAAAGCCTTGACTTTTTATTGTGATAATTTTTATTTAAAGTGATTATAAGAATAATAGTAATTCTAGTTTAGATCAAAACAAATAATTCTTAAAGATAAACCAATAATATTAAGGAAGCACACAGCAATAAACATATAAGTATATACTTAATACTAATTTTATAAGTATACAAGTATACTAAAACCTTAAGTACTTATAAGTACTTAAGGTTTTAGTATACTTGTATACTTATAAAATTAGTATTAAGTATATACTTATATGTTTATTGCTGTGTGCTTCCTTAATATTATTGGTTTATCTTTAAGAATTATTTGTTTTGATCTAAACTAGAATTACTATTATTTTTATGATCACTTTAAATAAAAATTATCACAATAAAAAAGTCAAGGCTTTTACCTTGACTTTACTTTTCAAAATTAAAACTTAAAAGATTACAAACCCAAATATGCCATTAGTTTTGGTATAAATGCAACACCCAAAAGAAATATCAGCGTTACAGATGCCATTAGTATTCTATTGGATTTAGTAAAATCTTTCCTCATTATTGCAAACTCTTTATAAATATTTTGTTCTAAATTATCCATCTTGATATCCATCCCCTTCTCAAGCCCTACTATTTCCTTCTCAAGACCATCTATTCTAGTATTCATTTGTTTCTCAAGCCCTTCTACTTTAGTATCCATATTCTCCTTAAGTCCTACAAACTGCTTATCCACTGCTGCAAAATTGGTAGTCATTTGCTCCTTAAGTCCTACTATTTCCTTTTCTACTGCTGCAAACTTAGTATCCACTGCTGCAAAATTGGTATCCATATTCTCCTTAAGTCCTACTATTTGCTTATCCACCGATTCAAACTTGGTAGTCATTTGCTTCTCAAGTCCTACTATTTGCTTATCCACTGCTGCAAAATTGGTAGTCATTTGCTTCTCAAGTCCTACTATTTCCTTTTCTACTCCATCTATTTGTCTAGTCAATGATTGATAATCCATAATTGGGTAGTCCAAAACTGACCTTTCAATTCTACTACCACCAGCTACAGAATTTGTGTTACCTACTACTTTCTTCTCGAGGTTTTCTGTAAAACCTGCAGGTTGTGTTACTACATTTTCATTCATAATTTATCTCCTTAAAATCTAATTCAATTCCATATTCTAGTTAACAAAGACACATTTGCAAAAATATTAACAAAGCTACAATTCTTCTTAAGTTCACTCTTAATATTGCTTACCTCCATGCTATCACCAGCATTACTATTTATTTCACTTGATAAACTACACATTAAATCAATGTTAAGTATTAAATTCCTATGTTGCCTAAATACAAAATTATGTTTTACTAGTTTTTCTATTTGTTTTCTAATAAAGTAAACTGTTTTTCCGGTCTCTTTAGAGATGGTCTCCACTTTCTTTATTGTTTTACTATCCTGTTCCAAATTTGCAACAATAAAATCAAGTGACTTATACACATCCACAGGTACTGCATTAATATCAAGTTTTCTCGTATTTATTTTCTTTACTATTTTATTGATATTACCATTGTTTAACTTGATATTATTACTATTGTTTATTTTCGGAATGTAATTGCCTATTTCATTCAGTTTTGCTAAATAATCATCCCTATATTTATCAGCTAAATTAAAAGTAAATATAGCAAACACTATATCCAGCACTAGTGAACATAACAAGAGGATATATGCCATAACATACCTTATATTTGTTTTATCAAGACTTGCTATATCGGATTTAAATATCAAAGCGTGTATTCCATATAAATAATTATTACTAGATACTCTATTTTCTACTTGATAATACTCCATAGTCAGTTTATTAAGTTTTTCATATAAATTAGCTAGTTCTAGCTCAAATTGTTTATTTTCCTCCTTTGCTAACTCAATATCATCTAAATACTCCTTCTTTTTTGTTTTAAATGTATAATCAAGACTTAAGTATTTATTTCTACTATCCTCTATCCTTGAAATATTATTCTTAATGTTACTCTTAAGTAATTTGATATTTTCCTTTATACCCTCTTGTTGAATAGCTATATTG
>NZ_CP129412.1 GCF_030436115.1 Borrelia sp. P9F1 | reverse complement strand
GTATATGGTTGTTGATTTAGGCACCCTCATTAATTACACTTGATACCTATAAAAAATACACCGGCATCCTTAAAATGTACAAAGGCTACCTACCCCAAATTTAAAAATGTACACCGGCGCCCCCGAAATGTACACATGGTGCTTTTCTTTATTAATTGATATATTACATTTGTTTTATCAATCATTATAATCTGAATAGGATTCAGATTATAACTAACAACTCTCTTTTAATCTTTATAACCTTGCTATCCAGTTTCTATATACCTTGCTTTTAGAAGATTATCTAGTTTCTCTATTTTAACTTTTATACTCGCTTGCTGAACTTTTCTCTTCACTATTTCACGTTTCAAAATCGGCCTTGCTGCAATTAGCTCAGCTCTTTGCATCTTATTTTTCATCGATCGACAAGCTTTTAGGTTGTCCTCTACTACAACTATATTAGCTTCCATCCTCGCCATTTCAAATCTTAGCTTCTCATCTAGACTCTCTAGATTAGAAGCTATACTAACTCTAGAAGATTTTTGAATATTACTCGATTCAAAATCAGCTCTTAAATTCGCTATTTCATCTTTTAGAAAATTAGCTAAAATATCCTTATAACCTTTTATCCACATTTTCTTAGATTCTTGACTATCATTTAACCTCGCTCGCCTCTCATTTATCCTCACTAGTCGAACTTCTAGTATCTCATCTAACCTTTTTATGATAGTTTTTAGATTCAACTTCTTAGCTTCTAATCTTGCTATTTTAACCTCTTGTTCATTTTAGTTGCCTCCTTTATTACTAAAACCTGTATTTTGTTTAAAACAGTACTGCCTTATTTTTGATACCTCTTTTACCTTCTATACCTTTATGGTATAGCACGTCCTAGAAATTTACATGACCTACCCTACCACACAAGACTTATTTCGTAGCAAGAATAAAACTTATCTACATTTAGTACAGAAGAAAGCAAAGCAGGGATGTAAAATAAACCTCTAAAAACAACGCAGGTATTTTTGAAACAAAACTCACTACATCCTAGTAGTCAGTTATATCTAAACAATGAAATAAAACACGAAAGTAATTTTTTTAAAAAAAAGAAGCTAGTAAGTTAAGTGCTTTTATATTTTACTTTAAGTTTCGTTGAGGTAGTGCATTAACAGGAAGAGTATTTGTAATCTACTTTTACTTAAAGCCTTAAAGGGGTTATTTTTATGGGATAGGTTGTCTCGTGATGAAAGTTAGGCTTACTTGTGGATGTTTATATGGACGGATATGGGTTTACAGAATATGAATATAAGTTATTTTTGTAGGCTTTGAAACTAATAATAGTTTGTGATTCTCATTGTTACTTCATTCTTGTAATAATAATCATTTAAAAAAAAGAGAAGGATAATATAGGTGAGAAGAATTGGTATGTTATTTTACCTAGTATTAGCCCTAACGTTAGTTGCGTGTGATCAACATTGGTTCGGGTTTGTACAAATAGGAGCGAAACCAGCGATACAGCAGGTACGAGCAAACAGAGAAGAGATAGTAGTGGGACAAGTGGGTGATAAGATGGAGCAGCCAAGGGTAAGTACACCAGAAGAAATAGCGCTTGCTACATTGAAGAAAGCAAGAGATGAGTATAAACGCAGAATTGATGGGGCAAGGGATGCATATGATGCTCTAGGGAGTGCAAAGAATACGCTTTCAATACCTGATGAGGTAAAGGCAAAAGGTATGGCAGATGAAGAGCTACCGCAAGTCTATGTAAGTCTAGATTATGATAATAAAACTATTGCTAATTTAGAAGAATCAATTAAGGGACTGCTATCTTTAAGTAAACAGAAAGACGGAATAGAACTAGTTAAATTTTATTAAGGTATTTGACACTCCGTATCAAGCACCTTTGTGTTGTCAAAACCCTGCATTAGCGTCCTATTTGTTCTAAATTCCCCAGTAAGAGATTTATGGTATGAGCTGCCGAGATTTGCTAAAAATTAGTTGTGGCTATTACTAGGCACTCTATATTTGAGTTTGATAATATAGATTAAAGGTTAAGTATTAGAAAAAATCATTAATATTAAGTATAAATTAACTAGCTAAGAGTAATAGCCACGAGACTGACTCTATTAGCCAGTTAAATAAACTCAAACCCATCCTTAATACCGAAACAAATATTAAAAACCAGCCAAGCAAATTCAAAATAACATTATTCCTAATCCCTAAATGGCACCCAATCTGCCTAACAAACATCCACTTATAATTCCTGAAAAGGAATACCTCTATTCATCTTTCCCAAGCTAGTTTGTCTACTAATGCTTCAAACACACAAGCGACCAAATAAACGCTTGTAAGCAAGCGCGTAAACCTACTACTTCTTGTTATTTTTAGATTAAGCCTCCTGTTTCATTTAATTATTTCAATATCATTGACCCTGTGCATAGATAGACTTACTTGGGATTTTATTAAACCAATGTATAAAACATACACATGCGTTGGAGCCTACAAAAAGATAATTGTACGTGTATCGACACATATACTATCCTCACCTTTGTTTCAAGCTACAATTGGGAGGATTTTTGTTTTTTAACCTGTGTTGTTACCTATTTATCATTCACTCTAGGGCAGAATAACCTCTCCCTCAAGATACCAGCAGTTGTTTTACTACCAATCATTACTGGCAAATCTTGTAAAAAGCGGGTGAAAGAGCACTTTAAAAGGGTCTTTCTGTTAGCTTTTATTTTTTAAAGTCTTACTCATCACACATCTCTATCTGAAACCACTCTTGCCTTTCCGAACTTAGTTTTGCACACTTCGATAGGCAAATTACCCCTTGAAAATTTGTCCGAGTCCGATCTTTAAATCCTATCCCTACTGTAATAACATGTTTTTAATATCAAATATTTCAAAACTACTACTCCGCTTTTCGCAATATTAATTTAAAACCCATTTACAAAAATTTGTAAAAAATATACTATATTTTAGACATGATATCTAAAAGGAGGAATGGTATTGTTTTTTTTTCAAGATCTAAAATTAACGAAAATATATGGGATGTTCTTAGTGCTATTAGTTGCGTCGTGTTCTTCCTTAAAGTCAGAACATGATGAATTTAATAGCAAGCTACGAGTATATCAAAATTTAAACAAAAACTGCGAACTGAAGGGTGTTTTTGACTACAAGAACAAGATAACTAAGATCTTTTTATACACTAAATTCAGGAATCATAGCGTAGTTAAACAAACTCCACTGAAACTACAAGATGGAACTAAAATTGAGGGTAAGACCTGGTATGAGCATAAAGACAACGTTTTCGCCGGGAGTTGGGTTAATTATTCCTCTTTTAGCATCAATAGGCTTATCTTGGAGAAAATGTTAGGAGAGGAAGAGCATGTTTACAACAGGGAATACGCTAAAATTCAAATCGGCTTGGAAGAGGTGCAGATCAAAAAATCTAAACTTATAGATTTTTTATCCATGGTTAACGAAGCTGAAAAAAAATACTCTCAAAAGAACAAAGACCCAAAAATAAGGTAAGTAGGACTTGATTACTATTTACATCTAGGACTCCTGTTACTGTACATAGATTTAATATAGATTTAATAATGAAAAGAAGACGAGTTTGAGGCTCGTCTTCTTTTGTAAATGGGGTCTGGAGAACCCTACTAAAGAGAACTGAATTATAAATAAAGAAAAAACAATCGAAATGTAAGTTTGTGTCTAATGAAACAGGAAGCAAAAAACAATACAAAGACAAGCCCTAAAAAAGGAGAGCTCTCAAGCTACCAACCAGAGCAAATGACAAAGGCCACCCGAGGCAGCCTACATATTATTCTAATCAAACAATAAGAGTGAGACTCTAGATCTCAGTCTATGTAGTATATTATAAACTATTTTATTTTTTTGTAAAGTCTTTTACCAGTTTTTCTTTTATTAAATTTCACCTATTTATAAGAACGCCCACAAACACTCTAAATTTTTAGAAAACAAAAAAATACCTAGTTCGTTCAGTTAAAATAACTGAAACACAACTTTATCTGCCTTTTTTAAACTCATTATATTTGTTTAGCATTTTATAAAAAAATTCTTGCTCTCCTTTATAAATTTCCTTAAGCAAAAACTCAGTAAATTTTATATCAGACCTATAGATATGAAAACAATCTTCGTCATCGATTTGGAGCCTTAAAGACTTTACAGCATTGCTTTCACCTTTACTGACAATATTACGATCCTCCAACACTTTAATCGCATAATCCACTCCTCTACTTAAAACTAATTCATAGTCAATTTTACCACTATCAATTCCTGTCACCAGCTTAATATACCTATATATAGAAGTTTTGGCTATCCTATAATCCTTTATAAAACCCGTAAAACTTTTGTATCCGTCAAGAGCATAGTACTTACTTTCATTAATTTCCTTCAATATTCTAGCTGTTTCTATTTTGTTGTAAGATTCTTCTTTGATTAAGACTTTAAGTTTTTCTTTCAAGCTTACATATCTTGCTTCCCGTGTTTCATTTTTTTTCTTTACCTCGCATGTTTCTGAATCAACCCTTCTAACTATCTCTATCTTTTTATTCTTATTCATTGCACTCCTCTTTTGTGGTAGCCTCTAAAGTAGTTCCGTTTGGGACAAGTAGTTCCATTTAAAACTACTTGTCCATTTTGCTTAAAAATTTTTCCAATATTCCTTCATATGCCTTATAATAGTCCTCGCTTGGATTAA
Source organism: Borrelia sp. P9F1 (assembly GCF_030436115.1). Classification (NCBI taxonomy): domain Bacteria; kingdom Pseudomonadati; phylum Spirochaetota; class Spirochaetia; order Spirochaetales; family Borreliaceae; genus Borrelia; species Candidatus Borrelia rubricentralis. Next base: position 20,328 of record NZ_CP129412.1, on the reverse strand, counting down.
AACTATCTCTATAAAAGAGAGTTTTTCTTAAATTATCTCTTTTAGGTACGCTTCCTAAAAAATTTTCTTTATACTCATTTTCAATAAATTCCTTTAATTCTTTGTCTATGTTTTGTCGTTCTACCAAATTGGTTATTAAATAAAACGTCGGCAATCCACTTCTAAATATATCTCTTAATCTGTTCGTTATTAAATCCAAACTTTCAATCGCCCACTGATCGGTTGGTAAGGGTATAACCAGATAATCAGTAATTATTAAGCTATTATTAAGCAAACTTCCTAAGGTAGGCGCTGTATCCATGATAATAAAATCATATTTAGCTTGCACATAGCTTAAAAATATTTTAAGTAAATTTTCCTTCAAAGATATACTTTCTTCATTAAACTGACTCAATGTTAAATGACTTGCTATGAAATCAATGTTATTGTCTACACTTATAATCACATTTTTAATATCCATTTCTTTTTTTAGCACTTTGTATATGTTAGCCTTTTTTATATCCACATTTTTATTCCTTATACAATTGATATAAAAACTCGTACTACTTGCTTGTGGATCTAAATCTATTAACAAGGTTTTATACCCCTTACTTGAAAGGATATTACTAAAAAATAAAGCCGTTGTACTTTTTCCAACACCACCCTTAATTGATGCTATTGTTATTATTTTTGGTTTCTTTCTATCCATTGTAATATTCCCTTGTCTTTGTTATGTTCTCTCCCATAGAACTGATTAACTTCTCTTTCCAACTTTAATGTTCTACTTAACAAGGAATCGTAAAAAACTTTTTCCTTATTTTTTGCCTTCAAAAAGGTATAAAGACTTCTTAGATAACAAAAAACACTTCCCTTCTTAAATCTAAATTCAATATAAAATCCCTTGATTATTCTAACAGTTTTCCTCTTTTTATTTTCTTCGTAATTTATAACAAATGGTTTTGGGAACCTTGTAAATCCATAATAAATTCCATTAAACTTATCTCCATCTCTTAACTTAAACAAATGTAAACTCTCATATTGATTAGGATTAAAGATGTTTCTAAAACAAATCCAAAATTTACCTTTATTTGGTTTTGCTTCAAAATCACTTATCATACTGTAAATCTTTGTATGATACATCGTTTTGCCATCTTTCTCTTCTATTCTTTTAAAGAACTTGTTATTTCTACCCTCTATTTCTGTCTTCTTCGCTCTTAATTTTGCTCTCAGCTCATACATTGCTTTTTCCATTTCCATACTTTTCTTTAGTTAAAGACTCTTAGATTCATAACTGGTAGCAATTCGACTATCCTTTTAATGTCACTTGGGTTATCTATATAGTGCATTCTCGGGCTTTGTGCTTTAATGCAATTCAAATCCATATTCTGTCTTTTAGTCTTGTTTCTATCCTTAAACTCTCCTATTATCAGGTTAAAATCTGTTCTTGCGCTTTTTTTTGACATAAACCACACTTTATTCTTTTTTTCTTTAAGTTTGCTTTTAAAGAAAGTCAAGGCAGGCCTTTCAGCATATTCTATTAGTTCTTCCATGTAGTCTTTTAAATTCCATAGTGTGTTCTTGTAACTTAGATCGGATTGCACTATTTCCCTTAATTCAACTAGATCTTCTTCCATAAGGTCTTTGAATTTATACAAAATAGATTTCTCTAATGCTTTTTCTTTGTCTTTTAGCTTCTCTATCCTAGAATTCTTACTTATGTTATTTTTAACTTGTTTCTCACTTAATAGATGTGAAAAAATCTGATGTGAAATTTTGAATTTTTGGGTTTTTTCTTTTAGTTGATCCTTCTTCACAATTTTTCTTATCGCCAGTTCTTTTCTGTTTTTCTTTTCGCTGAAGTAAGTTTTGCTTATTACTTTGCTAGCTATCTTTTCAAGGGTTTCATTAATTATGTAATGGGTAAAACTGCCATTGTTTTTTCCAAGTGGATTAAAGTTTGTTTTCAGTAGCCCAAGCTTCTCAAAATTTTTAATATCGTTTTGTATAGTTCTTTTTGTTACTTTTTTAAATCCTTTCCTTTCCAAGAGAGAATTTACTATTACAACAACATCTTTTAAGGAATACCTCTTGCTCTCTTGAAAATAGTTGCAGCGCAGTCTTTGAATTACCCAAAACACCTTTAGCCTTCTATCTACTACTTTGTTAAACGGAATCTTACCGATTTCTTCTTGTCTCATTTTAAACTCCCATCGTTCGATTTTTATCGTTAAAAGAACATCAACATTTTAGTTAAATGCTAACAAAAAGTAAAGACTTCAGTTACGTAATGTAGAATATTATGTAACATTTCGAGGACGTGTTTATGCTTTTTGAAGCGTTCTAATTGATTTGTTAATTTCTTTTAAAAAAGTTAAAAGGAGTGGTTTGTAAATTTCAAATACAAAATCTTTTTTTTCTCCATAGGCTTTAAGTTTAAGTATGTAGTTATTATCAATATTGCTTGAAATGTTAAGTATTTCTTGTGGAGTTAAGATAATATTTAATGTTTCTTTTGTCTCATTATTTTCTTTACCAGTTCTTTCTGTATTTTTTATTTTTAGATTTTTATTATCGCTGTTGTATACAGAGTGAAATAGATACCATTGATTAGAGTATAATGTTATATTCAGGAATAATATGTTTAGGTCTTCCTCTGGATAGTAGTTGGAGATGATGAATACTTTGTAGTCTTCCCCAGAACTATTGGGATTGACAAAAAAACGAGGAATTTCCATACTATAGACGTATTGTCTGTTAAATTCGTCATATTCTTCTTTGAATTGTGTTTGTTCAATTTCCTTTTTTTTCTGCTCTATTCGCTTTTCGAAGAAATTTTTTGCAATCTCTTTTTCTTTGTCAAAATCTTTCAAAAAATTTGCAATATATCTTTTTTCTATTTTAACTGTGTGTTCTAGTTTAAAACTATCCTTGAAATTTATGTCGATGTAATTACCTTGACTTGTATCATGAATTTTGGTTAACAGTTCTCTTGAATTGATTGGGTTGATTATAAACTTGCTTTTGCTAAATGTTGATTCGGTTGTTATTTTTGAATCATATTTTTGATAATCAAATTTCCTTTTGTTTATTAGAAATTCTTTGGTGTCGGTTTCTAACTTTAATCCTTTCTTTTGAATGTGTATCACCATTTTAAACCTTTCTTCCTCTGTTAAGGGGTTATAAGCACCTACCAGGGAGAGTTTATCTTCATATGTTCTGCCTATCACGGAATCTTCTTGATTATTTATGTTGCTTGATATATAACCTGTATTATGGAAATTGAAATTTTCATTTGGAAGGGAATTACATCCTAGAATGAAAGAGAACATCAGACCATATTTATACAACTTCATAATTACGTTCCTTGCATGTGTATATTTTATATTATTTTATTATAATGTTATACAGATTCTAAATTGTTTTTGTTCTAAATTGGGTGCTGTTGTAAGAGGAAATTTTGTGCCGAGATTTTTTGAAAGATAGTATTTTGTATTTGATTTTGATTTCTGTATTTTGTTCCTGTAGTTTTGACGGAGTATCAGGATTTGTTATGCCCCTTAAAGATGCAATAGATTTGGAGATTTCAGGTTATGAGCGTTTAGGTGATAATAAGGTTAGAACCCGTGTTCATGTTAAAAATTATTTTGATTCTGTAAAGGATATTAATGCTTACTCTTGTTATTTTGTATTGGACAAGAGAGAAGACAGGGTCAGTATGCGTCTCACATTGTGCTCAAAAATAGCAAATTTGCTAGATTACAAATTTGGTTTTATTTTTAACTTCGGGTTCAAATTAGATTTTTTAAATGTTAATTCTGATTCGTTTGATTTTAAAGTTGAAAACATTCTTAAAAGGGATCCAAAAACCGGAGATATTTTTGATCCAATAGACACTAAACTGGTATCTTCTTATACTTTTAGTCTAGACCAGATAAAAGAAATCAATCGTGAATTTGAGACTAGGAATTATTATAGTGATATTAATTCAAGCACAAGCGAACTTATGTACTTTGTGGGGGATCCTGAGTATTACACTATGAAGGAGGCCCATATCGTTCTGTATTATTACGTCTTTAAGGCGATAGAGAGATATATGCAGGAGTAAGAAGTAGTAAGTTTAGGTAATAACTGTTTTGTTAAACAGGTTTAATAGAGGCTAGGATTTTTATTTTTGTTTTACAGACTATTAACTAGAACCGACAATCTGTATGTATATTTTTGTATAATGTGAATGGATATGGCTTTAAAAGTTAATATAAAGATAATACTGGGTAATTTTAGGGAGAAGTTAGAGGAGATATATAGGCAGTATCTAAAGAATGAGATTTCATATTCCGGCTTAATCAAAAGACTAGAAGAGTTTGCTGGGGAGTACCTAAATATTTTTGTCAGAAAGGATAGATTTACCAATCTCTCAATAATATTAAATCTGTCTAAGATTAGAAAGATAATAAAGGAATATATTAATCTTGCGGTGATTGAGGAAATTAGGAAGCGGAATAGAGTTTTGTTTTTCTGGACACCCAGAGAAGTCAAGAAACTATCTGGTATTAATATCAAAGATTTGAGTGTTATAGAAGAGCTAATGGTTACACATAACATTGCAAATCAAAAGGTCTATTTTCACGATTTTCTAGTCTTATTTAAAAGTCCAGAGTGGTTAAATAATTATGCACATCACTACAGAATTGCTAAAATTAATAGTTATAGGAAGGAGTTGGTACCGGTCAGGATAAGTCTGTCTACATATATCCAGCTTATTAATGTCTTGCTAACACAGAAGAGGGACATTAGGTTAAAGTTTTATGGTGTACTGATGGCAACGGGAAGACGACCGGTTGAGATAATGAAAGTGTCTAGGTTTTATGTAGAAGGAGATCAGCATATTTTAATGAAAAACATTGCAAAGAAGAAGGAAAGTAATTTAGTACACGAAGTTACCTTTCCCACTTTTGCTGACTCCAGATTGATTATTGACTCAATAGAAGAGATAAGATATATGGAGAGGACGGAGAGGCTTTCAAAAGAAGTAATATCAGCCAATCTTACTTATTCTTACAACAGAATGTTCCGCAAAATTTTTAAGGATGTATTTGAACCGGAAGAATCAGTTTATTTTTGCAGAAGACTTTATAGCAGATTTTCCTATCTTGCGTTTGCACCAAAGAATATGGAGTTAAATTTATGGATAACTACGGTTTTAGGACATGAACATGATGACATAGTAACAGCTTTTCATTATAATCGTTATGTATTGGAAAATTTGGATGATGATGCTGATATTATCCTGTTAAGACTTATTAAGAAGCGCATACGTACATATATTAGACGAAAGACTACATATTCTATTCTTACTATGCAAGATCTTGATTTGCTTATAAATAAGAGTGCTTCTAGGGAGGATAATTATATTAAAACTTTACACGTCATTAAAGACATGATGCAGAGGGATGACTTGGAGGAATTGGAAATGCTTAGGGGTCTTAATGTTAAAATTAGGAGAGCATTTAAGCAAAAATATGGATACAATTACAATTATGCGAAGCTTGGTGAGTATTTGGCTACGATATTTGGGTATAAGATACAGAGAGTGTTTAAAAGGAATAATATTTAAAAGTGAATACGGGATTTTTTTATTTTTTTAATAAGGTTTTAATTGCAGGAGAGGATAATAAGGTGTATATCTCTCATCTTTATGATAGTTTAACTTCAATTGAACCCGGGCCGGATCAGAAGTGGCTTAGGGTTTGTTTTAAGAAAGCCAAGAGAGGTAAGAGGCATTTTTTCCTTTTCACTAGAAGTAAATTAAATGGCGAATTTATATCGTGCAGTTTTTTAAAGACAGTGACCAATTATGGTCTTGATATCAAGTTTTCCGATGGAAATCTGAATATTTTTTGTAAAGATAGGAAGTCCTTGGAGTTTTTGAAATCTAGAGCCGAGCGATTCTTAAAAGACGGGTCAAGTTGTACTGCCTCTTGCAAAGCAGGGGGCCTAGCAAAGAATGGCAAGACAAGAGTGGTCGTTAAGCGGAATGGTGTTAGTAATAAGTCTTGAAGTTTTTAAAAGTGAACGGGTAGTCGTCATCCAAAGCTTTTTTTTCCATTTTTTCAATTTTTAAATAGCCGTTTCCTTTGTTAAGGCTGTCTTCAAATAGTTCCATTTGGGTTTTGTCGTCAAAAAATGCTACTATTTCTACCCTACCATCTTCTAAATTTTTCACAAATCCTTTTATCCCCATTTTAACTGCGATTTGTTCTGCAAAAAATCTAAAACCCACGCCCTGTACTTTTCCAGAAAAAAAATATTGATATTTATGCATACCTCACCCTTTGAAGGCTTAAAAGAAGAGCCTTTAAGTAGCTCTCCTTTTATTATAATTTACACTTCTAATTTTACGTAATTTTATCTATTTCCATTCTTATGTTATCAGATAATCCTCCAAATATAATTTGAACAGCATTGCCTTTTTTCAGCATTCCGCTTGCTCCAAGAGCTTTAAAATAAGCATTAGGTTGCACTAGCTCTATTTTATTTACATTTACTCTTAATCTTGAAGCACAAGCATCAATGTATGTAATGTTGCTCTTGCCGCCAAGACCTTCTAGTACCTTTTTAGCTGTATCTGCTAGTCCTGTTTTTCCCGAACCACTTGTCCTAGCAACTTCTTCATCCTCATCCTCTCTTCCTGGAGTTTTAAGATTAAATCTTAGAATTACAAACTTAAAGATGAAGTAGAACCCTATGAAGTAAAAAGCACCAAGAACAGGAATCATTATCCAGGTTGTTTTGCTGTTTCCCTGAAGTATTCCAAAGAGGAACATATCAATAAACCCTCCAGAGAATGTTAAACCAACCCCAATATTGAAAAGGTGTGCTAGTAAATGAGATAGTCCGAATAGGGGAACATAGACAAAGTAATAAAGAGCGGGAGCTGCGAATAGGAATGCAAATTCAATAGGCTCTGTTATTCCTGTTAACATTGATGTAAAGCTAGCGGATAATAATAGGGAAGCTACGCTTTTCTTATTCTCATTTCTTGCTGTATGATACATAGCAAGCGCAGCGCCAGGTAGTCCAAAAATCATTACTATGAACTCACCACTGAAGAATCTTGTACCTCTTGCAACCTCAAAATGAGTAGTATTAGGATCAGCGAGTTGTTTAAAGAATATATTTTGTGCTCCTGACACGAGTTCTCCATTAATTTCTAAAGTTCCACCAACAGATGTTTGCCAGAATGGCATATAGAATATGTGATGAAGACCAAATGGAATTAATGATCTCTTTATGGCTCCATATGCGAATGAACCAAAGAGCCCCGATTTTTCTACAACTCCTCCGAATGAAGACATGATTCCTTGTATGAAAGGCCAAGTGAATGTCAAAAGTGTTCCTGCTACGAACATTACGACTGTGGTTATAATAGGAACAAATCTTGATCCTCCAAAGAACGCTAGGAATGCAGGTAATTGAATATTGTAGAATCTGTTATGTAGAAATACTGCAATAAATCCTGCTATCATCCCTCCCATTACGCTCATTTGAAGAGAAAAGATACCAAGGACAATTGTGTATTCCTGGCTTTTCGAAATAGCGTCTACTTCCGGCATACCAAGAGCTTGAAGTGATGCCACACTTACAGTTGAAGGATTGATTCCTTGAATAAATAGTACTCCATTTATTGTTTGATGCATAACTAGAAACCCTACAACCCCAGCAAGAGCAGCCGTTCCCTTCTCAACCCTAGCAAGTCCTATTGGAATCGCTGCTGCGAACATTAAAGGCAAGTTAGCAAAGATTACTTCTCCCGTATATTTCATTAAATGTAATATTGAACTTGTTACAGTCCCATGTCCAAGTATTCCTTCAAGTCCATAAGCCTGAATCATTGTGTCATTGGTGAAAGCACCACCAATTCCTAACAAAATTCCAGCTGCTGGTAGAAGAGCTATTGGTAGCATGAAAGCTTTACCAACTTTTTGTAATGTTGTGAAAATAGATCCTGACGATGTTGACATAACATTTCCCCCTCTTATCAGTTGTTACTAAAAGTTTATATAATTAATATTGTTAATTATATAAACTAGTTAAAATATTAACAATATTCGTTAATCTTGTAAACAAATTTAAAAAATTGCTTACGAGAAAATAAGCAATGCCAATTTGAAAAAATTGACATTGCTAGATTACAATCCTTTAATAATTTTTTCTACTTCTGTATTAACATTGTCTGACACAACACCAAATATAATTTGTAATCCTTCGTTTTGTCTAACAACCCCTTTAGCTCCAAGTTCTTTAAAGAAGGAATTATCTTTAACAAGATTCATGTCGTAAACTTCAACTCTGAATTTTGTAATACATGCACTGTGGTATTTAATATTAGTACTACCACCAAGCCCTTCAATAGTTTTTGTTGCAATCTCTCTTAGGTTTTCAAGTATTTCTTTTGAGCTTGTTTTCGTAGCAGTAACTCCGTCATCTTCTCTTCCTGGAGTTTTAAAGTCAAATTTGACTATAGCCCATCTGAAAACAAAGAAGTATATGAAGAAATAAGGAATACCAACATATATTATGTTTATCCAACTTGTTCTTTCATTTCCCTGAAGTATTCCGTAAAGGAAATAATCAATAAAGCCGTCTGCGAAGGTTACTCCAACTCCAACATTTAGAAGATGCATAAATACGAATCCCATTCCGTACATGAAAACATTAAATCCGAAGAACAAGATAGGTGCTGCGAATAGGAACGTAAATTCAACAGGTTCTGTTATCCCTGTTAGGAATGATGTGAAGGCAACGGAGCCAAGAAAAGCTGCCATTTCTTTTTTTCTCTCAGGTTTTGCTACCCACCACATAGCAAGCGCAGCCCCAGGTAATCCAAATGCATGCCCTGGCCATTTACCAACCCAAAATCTTGTTCCCTTAGTTACTTCAAAGTGTCCTGAAAAATTAGGGTCGGCAAGTTGAGCGAAGAATATTTTTTGTGCTCCTGACACCATTTCTCCGTTAATTTCCATTGTTCCGCCAAGAGGAGTTTGCCAGAATGGCATATAGAATATGTGATGAAGACCAGTTGGAACCAATGCTCTCTCAATAGCTCCAAATAGAAATGAACCAAAATACCCCGATTTTTCTACAGCTCCACCGAGCATAGCAATCACACTTTGAATAGGGGGCCAAATGAATATTAGCAATATACCAACAATCAGCATTATTGCAGTTGTAATTATAGGAACAAATCTTGTCCCTCCAAAGAATGCTAAAAATTGAGGAAGTTTAATATCATAGTATTTATTGTGAAGATATGCAGCAATAAATCCGGAGACCATACCCCCAAGTACTCCTATTTGAAGAGTATGCATTCCAAGGACATGTGTGTATTCAAATGCTTTAGCCACAGCTTGTGCTTCTGTTAATCCCGTTTTTATTAAATATTCAGGATTGGCTGTAGCAGCAGTGATTCCTTGTATAGCAAGAGTACTACTTATAGATTTATGCATAACTAGAAATCCAATCCCGCCAGCCAGCCCCGCAGCTCCTTTTTCTACATTAGCAAGTCCAATTGCAATTCCTAATGAGAAGATTAAAGGTAGGTTTTCAAATACCACACCACCAGTGTCTCTCATTACCGATAAAATAATATTTAAAATGGTGCCCTCTCCCAGAGTATTTCCAAGCCCATAAGCCTGAATCATTGTTTCATTGGTAAAAGCACCACCAATTCCCAGCAAAAGACCAGCCGCTGGCATAATGGCTATTGGAAGCATGAAGGCTTTACCAATTTTTTGCAAAACAGCAAACTTATTCGAAGTAGCCATAATAAATTCTCCTTTGATAGCTCTTAAGGTAAACCCATCCTACACTAAACAGTCTATCAATATAAAATGGATATTTAAAACGTTTAATTATTACTTGATTTAAGTATACCATTAATGATGACTTTTATAAAGATATCATTAACAATTTTAATTAAAATGCTTGGATATTTTTCTTTTATAATTTACAAAATTAAGTACTATTTACTCACCAATACTTTTTAAGTATTGATACAAATCACTGTCCTTAGGGGCATAGTCTGAGGGGAGTTTTTTACCGGAATCTCTTGTATTAGGATCGACACCTTTCTCTATAAGAGATTTAATAAAATCTATATCATATTCACTGCTTACCGCATTATGAAGAACAGTTCTAGATTCTGAATCTACTAAATTAATGTCGAAATCTTGCAGTATTACATAATCTATTATATTTTTTGCTCTTGAGGTTACTGCATAAGTAAATACAGGGACCCCGTTAGAAAATATTGTATTTAATGAGAAATTATTTTGATTTTCGTTTAAAAAGGTTTTAAATTCATCCAAATTATCATTTTTTACTAATTCTTGTAGTCTATGTTTCCTTTCAGTGTATTGTTTATATTCATCCTTAATTTTGATGCTTTTTAAGAAATTATCTTTATTTTCTTTCAAATCTATGTAGAAGGGAACAGTATCAATGTTGTCCTTGTAGTAGGTAATATGAACCTTAATATTATTCGAATCAAGGTAGTAAATATTGAGCACCTCTTTAAAATAATTATTTTTTTCTTCAATGAGGTCGAATTTAATTTCGTGTTCTTGATACTTTTTAAATGGAATTAAATTGTAGCTCTTATCATAAAACAGTATATCTGTTATTTGTCCTCTTAAATCTTTAATTACGGGTATGATGTTTCCGTCCTTGTCAACGATTATGTCCGATATTTTGCTACCTATGGTAGGTAATTTATATTTGTTGTATATTGGAAGAATTTCTTCCTCTAATTTTGCTATTCTGTCTTTAATTTCCGTATTCGTTGCTTTAGCGTAGTTGTTATAGGACGTAGCAATATCGGTTGAAGCTCTGTTTGTATTTTCTGAGTACTTTTCAAAAGTAGCATTAAATACTGTATATATTGGTTTAACCTGTGACATTAATTCCATTTTGATTGGTTCCTTAAAGCTTGAAAGATATGTTGCTAGGAATGTTTCATTTATTTTATGTATTTCAAAGAAATCTTTCTTAAAATCTTTAAAGTCTTCTAATAGCTGTTGTTCCGAAAAATAATAGGATAGATTTGAGCTTAAAATGAAGAGCATAAATAGAGTTAAGTAGTAAAGAAAACTAAACCTTTTAAGCTTTCTTTTGATTTTATCTCTTAAGTTTTTATTAAAAACAGTAAAGGATGTAATTCCTATTATGATATATCCAAGGTATATAAAAACCGTGTGCAATGTATGGTAGCTCATTTGAATTCCTTTAAATTGATCTCTCTACATTATATCAAAACGAATATTATTTTATTTACTTTACTTGCATAAAAGGTTACAATTGAGCTTTCCTATGCGGGTATTTTTAGATTTTGTTTGTACGTTTTTCATATTTTTACCCTTTTTAAGTTGTGCTACAGCATCTTTGGATAAACACACTGAGGGGCAAGATTTAGACTTTTTAGGTTTAAAGGACTTGATGGTATATCCCGATCTTAAGATTTCAAATTTTGATATGAAAAATTACGAGAAGTTAAGAGGTTATCATGAGTGTAGCTTTGAGATTTTAAAAAGGGAAGAAGATGACCCGGTATATATCTCTGAGACTAGTTATAAGGAAAATATCGATTACATTAAAGAGCTTTATTTTCATAATAAAAAGTTGTACAAAGTTGTCTTGGCATACAGTACAGCTCAAGGCTCTCCTTTTAAATCTGAAATGATTAAGTATTTAAAGAAATTGAATGTTAAGGAAAAGTTTCCCTTAAGGATAAGGTTTCCTGCCCATAAGACATGTGTTGAGAGTAGAACTTGGATTGTTATTAAGAAGGATTTCCTGGATATGATTATTCAGGATAGGAATGCTTTAATTACTTCAAATCGCATAATGGAGGGTATAGTTGAACGGTTTTCCAGCTAGAACGCGCTCTACTCTAGATTTTCAAATATTTGCTTTATAGCTTCCTTTCGTCTTGTTTCTCTTTTTTCTAGATCAATTGCTATTGTCTCTTTTAGCTTTTCTACTTTAAGTAAGCATTCTTTGTTTTTTTCTTTATTGATTTTATTAGATTTGAATGTTCTTTTGTGTTTTATTTCTTTTTCAAATTTGTGAATATCTTGAATCATGCCTAGTTTGAAGTGTATTATGTTCTCAGATACTTGGAATTCTTTAGCCATTATTCGCTGTGGGTATCTTATTGATTTGTATTGAGGGACTTTTAACTTTAAAGTAGTAGTTGGAATTAATAAGTTTGTTGCGAATATATTAGCTTCTGTTGTCATGGTGTTGTCCTGTATGGTGATCGTATCTGCTACCTTTGATGGGCTGGGAATTTTGTATTTATGAATTAGATAATGGCCTAGTTGCTTTGCTATTTCAAATCTTTTAGCAACAAGAGGCAGTGATTCATTTATGTATATAGCCTTTTTATTTGGTTTAATATAAGAAGAAAAATTTTTATATTCATCCTCAAATGAAATTTCAAATACCTTAAGCCCCTCTCCTGTTGTAATTTTTATTATCGGCACAGGGATGAGTAATATAGAATATTTCGAGATTATATAGGAGGAGTAGGTATAGGGGATTTTAATATAAGAACTAAACTTATTAAAATTCATTTGAAGTAAATATTCTCCTCTTCATATTTTATAATATAATTTGAATATGCGGTATAGTTTTCTTTGTTTTCTTTGTTTTCTTTGTTGTAGGACCCTAGACATTAATGAAGTCTTTGATAAAGAATTTGACAGGATTGAAAGAGCTGATTATTTTCTTTATTCTTATCCAGACAGTCAGATATATATCAAGAAAGATAAGTCTAGCAATGATTTTTCTGTATTTTTAAATGTCGTCTTGGATGCAAACACGAACCCAAGGAGCGGTCATTTGAAATTAATTCAGGACGATATTCATATTGGAGATGTTCGCATTTCCAAGGTGGTTGGTATTAGAAATTTTAAGTTCTTATATATTAACATTGATAGGAACAATGTTGAGCTCATTTTAAGAGCCCTGAATCCGCACAAAAAATTATCTTTTGTGCTAGACAGTAACTCTTATCAGGTATGGACCAGGGGGACTCTTGAATATGATTCTAGATTTATTGATGTTAATTTTAAGAGCACTAGGGATACTCTTCTATATGCTCTTAAGAGCAATCTTTTATAAGGGATTATGTTGCTGTTTTAAATTTATATTTTTTCATTGTGATATTTTAAGTAATTTTAAATGTGTTGGAGTGTCGAGTTATCCTAATGAGTCTGGTCGTTTTAAATTTATGTGTTTTGTTCATGAAAAAAGTAGGTAATTGGTATGTTGTTTTTGTGAGTTTTATGTTTTCCTGCTCGACCCTTTATTTAGGGGATATTGGGGGAATAAGTAGAGACTCTAAGTATATTAGATTTATTTTTGGTGGAAATAAGGTTTCTTTAAGACATTATTTTACTATCTCTGGTAAGTTGAATTTGAGATATAAAGAGCCTTTATTTTTGAAAATTGGAGAAGAGATAGTATCTTCATTCTTACTTGAGCGTTACAAAAGAATTGATGATAAATATATTCAAGCTTTCTTTAGTGTTGGCAGAAACATTTCTTTAAAGACGTATTTAGAGTGCATTAGGGCTAGAAAATTTGTTATTATAAACAGCGCTGGAATAATTATTAAAACTATCGTGTTTTCTGAGTCACCAGACAGGGAAGGTATTCTGCTTCAGAACAATAAAATTGCCTAGGATTTCCATTATTTAAGTTATGGTCCTGTGCATGGGGTAGTTGTAAGGTTTTACTTGTCTAAATGAGTACTTCCCACTTTACCAAGATCCCCAACAAGTGTAACGGAGGGGGTAATTGTTCTGACTTACACCCGATGGTTCCATTTCCCCGCCTTCTTTTAAGTGAATTTCTTTAGTACGAGGTCAACCACCGTGGGTGAAACATAGGTAATGTGTTGCTACAGCAAGAAGCATGCCACGCCGACAAGCTCCAATCTCCTTCGGGATCTAATAGAAACCATTTGCACTTAATCAAGCTCAAATGGTTCCATAAATACACCATTTTATTTATTGTTGATTGATTAAACTAGTCTTATTCAGGCGATTTTTCCAAAGCGGCCTTTTGCTTTTCTTTAACGTTTTGAAGCTTTTTAAGCAAGGATTCGTGAACATTCTTTATCTTCCCGTACGAATCAGCAGCTTTTCCGCCGGCAGCTTGTTTAACCGTATCTGTCGCCTTTTGTATTCCGATTTTTTCCATAGACCCTGCTACGCCCAGGATTATGCCATATATCTCTGAAAATTGTGCGCCAGACCCTTTCTCTCCCAATGCATCAATAGCGCCCTTCATCGAAGCCAAGAACTTCTCACCCACTTCAACAACCTTAAGCTTCACCTTCCGTATCCTATTATCGCCTGCACCCTTGGTGCCCGTTGCCTTTTGTAGACTGTCGAAAGTAAATCCAGATTCTTTTACAATTGCATCGATTTGACCCTTAGCAATGTTAGAAGAACCTTCAACCTTTGTCTTTAAGTGACTCGGAAGCAAGCTACAAGAGGCTAGTAAAACAAAAACCACCCTCAACATATTTAACATATGTTTTCTCCTTATTTTTACCTTGATATGAGCAAGCATATCTCATTAATCATTCAACTACAAAATTAATATTCGTTTGGCTTAGGGGAATGATACAAATGAAAAAGACGTCCAGTGGGTAGTAACAATCAACATGTTTATTGAGTAAACTATCAGCTATTCTCGGTCAAGTTTGAGTCAACGCTTGACATTGGCAGAAATTATATAAAAACTATCAATCTTTAAGCGTGGGTTATAAATGGTTTTATTTTTTTCTTTGCTGTTTTTGAAATTCCATATCCAATTGGTCAATGTATAATCAGGGTGAATTTATCAATCCTTGAAGCCTATTTGTTCAGATTTTAAATTCTATTTCTTAAGCGACATTATTCTTCTTCTTGAGAACCCTATGGTTGATTTTAAAATGCTAAATGTAATGCTAAATGTTATGTGTTGATGCGTAACTGGAATTTATTACAAGTAACATTGAGTTAGGCTTTTCAAAAAAGCTGAGCTAGAGTTAGGGGAGTAAACATCGGAGGGTTTTATGACGTCAATAATTGTTTGTTCCTGTTTGACCGTGTGTGTAGCGTACTTTTTTAGTGGGATAAAAAAGCTTGTTTTTAATTTGCATATATCCATGGGAGGGGTTTTTCAGTCCTTGCATTTACTTTTTGAAATGTTCACCTTGGTCTTGTATTTATTAGTAAATAGCAAAGTATGTGGGTATATCGCAGTGGGTTTGGTTTTTAGTCTTTGTATGATTATCTTCTTTTGGTAAAAGGACAGTCATATGAAGGCTTGGCGCAGGGCGAAGGGACGTGATGTGCGTTCTGGATGGTCTCTGTGGTGTTGATAAAGGCTTTACTGATTACTCGGGGCGATTTTCGGGTTTTAAGTTTGGGGTTTGAGTGGCGAGGCCGTGGAGGCGAATATATCCTTGGACGTGCAGGGCAAGATGCCGAGTTTCTTAAGCTCTTGAATCGTTGCTTCGGGGCGGGGTGAGATGCCTTGTACGGCGTCGGGTACCAAATAGGATCTGAATCGTAGATTGTGAGCGTCGATGGCTGTTGCTTTGACGCAGAAGTCCAGTGCCAGTCCTGTGATGAAGACCGTGTGTATCGAGTTAAATTTAAGGTAGTGTAGAAGGCCCGTTTGTTTTTTCTTACCATGGTCGTTATAGAATCCGCTATAGCTGTCGTAATTTTTATTTTGTCCTTGCAGGAAGATTGCTTGTATCTTTTCGTCGTGTAGGGTGCTTGGAAAATCTGGTCCCCATGTGTTCTGGATACAGTTAAGAAGCTTGTATGGTTTTTGCAATGCCAGTCTTTAGTGGCAACGACATGAATAAAGCAGCTTTGGAGTTGATTTAACAAAGGAATAGTTTCGTTACTTTGAGGTACAGTAAGGGCGCCTGATTCTAGAAAATCGTTTTGAACGTCTACCAGAGTTAGAGCAGCGTTTGTTAAAACAAAGTTGAGACGTAACTCCTCCATGTAGTTAATCATATCTAAAAGTGGGGGGTATACTGTCTCATCAAAGTAAACAACATAATTCAGGTTGGATTGCTGCATGAAGTGTGTACGCTTACTTAAAATAATGCTAAATGGAGCTATGATGTTATTGGTCAGAATTAAGGCTTAAAAAGCTATAAGACTAACTGTATAGAATATAATGATGAGATTGATTGGAAGACCACATCCCATCCGACAACTTTCATTGTTTTCATTGTGAGAGAGGATGTTAAAGAAAAAAGGTTGTAAGCTATCTTTTGTTAAATAAAAAGCTACCCCTAATGGTTGGACGTTAAGTGTGTGCGGCTGAAGAATTACACTAAGAGGCGACCGTCCCAGCCGCCTCTTGCATTCACAATTCGACATTTTAATCCCCATTCGATTCGCTTCTGCTTGTTCACTCGATCATGAGCGGAAAGCCCACGCTTCCCCCATATTATGGTCTCTTGATACCGAAATCGGAACTTACACTTAATGCAAACCACATCCGAATTCCTGCGAAACAGAACCTGCCATCCAAAAACAACCCCAAGTGCCTCCCAACCGAAACATGGCCCTAGGAGCTGAATTGGTTTACATAATGGGTTTTGCAAACCAGATTATCCCATCTAGGTAACTTTTTAGTTTTCGATTTATAAGAACTTAGATTTTATATATGGATATTTTAACTTATAACAGGTGGCTTGTTTTTGGTAAATATGACCCTATTTTACTCGGTTATGTTGTTAGAAAGCAAAAAACATCGTTTTGAAATAGCAACTATAGCTTCGGATATATCATAATCATTCTTTCATTATTAACTTCCTAAATTTGGGTATTTTTCCTTGAATTTCTCTTTTTATTTCAAATTTATATTTTTCATTATTTTTAAAGGAGAGTAAATTAAGAGTTAGATATCTCAAAAATCTTCAGGAATCAGCATTATATTTCCTACTCTGATATAACATTCCAACACCTCTAGCTTATATCTTCATTATATCTTCTACGGCTACCAGTAGTTTGCGAGCAGCCGAAACACCTGCTGCTTTGGCTGCTGCTTCGTTGCCTGCTGCGTTGTGTGCTGCCAGCTTGCCGCCTTTAAGAATCGCTCTTAATGCAATGCCCCCTGAAACAGATGCTGCCTTGGCTGCTCCGCCTCCTGCAGTTCCCGCTGCCGCGTCTGCGTCTATGCCCTTTGCAAATGAAATGGCTGTTGGTGCTGCTGCTGCTGGTGCGGTCTGTGTTATCTTAGCGTCTTCCGGCTTAGCTTCTAGTATAGCAGCTAGTATGTCTTCCCCGCTTACAGCTGCTACTATGGCACCTGCCTTGGCTGCGTTGCCTGCTCCTGGTGCGTTTTGGGCGCCGGCTCCGTTTATGTTTAATACCTTGATTCCGTCTTCTGGGGTGGCTGCGACGCCAATCGCGCCCGCTGCTGCGCCTGCCTTGGCTGCGTCGCCTGCTGCTGGTGCGTTGTCGTTGCCGTCTCTTATGTTTAATACCTTGATTCCGTCTTGTGGGGTGTTTGCGCCGCCAATCGCGCCCGCTGCTGCGCCTGCCTTGGCTGCGTCGCCGTCTGCTGGTGCGTTGTCGTTGCCGTTTATGTTTAATACCTTGATTCCGTGTTCTGGGTTGTCTGCGCCGCCAATCGCTGTCGCTGCCGCTGGGGCTACGCCTGCTGCGTTGTTGGCTGGTGCGTTTGTGTCCCCTATGTCTTGGGTGACGCCAATCGCGCCCGCTGCTGCGCCTGCCTTGGCTGCGACGCCGTCTGCTGGTGCGTTTTCGTTGCCGTTTATGTTTAATACCTTGATTCCGTTTTCTGGGTTGTCTGCGACGCCAATCGCGCCCGCTGCCACTGGGGCTACGCCTGCTGCGTTGCCTGCTGCTGGTGCGTTTTCGGCGCCTGCGTTTATTTTTAATACCTTGATTCCGTGTTCTGGAGTGCCTGCGCCGCCAATCGCTGTCGCTGCCGCTGGGGCTACGCCTGCTGCGTTGCCTGCTGGTGCGTTTGTGTCCCCTATGTCTTGGGTGTCGCCAATAGAGCCCGCGATCTCCTCTGTGCTTTTACGGAGCGCCGGCTGCTGCTTTTACCGCTGCCCCGCTGCCCCGCCTTCTGCGTCTATGCCCTTTGCAAATGAAATGGCTGTTGTTGTTGCTGCTGCTGGTGCGGCCTGTGTTATCTTAGCGTCTTCCGGCTTAGCTTCTAGTATAGCAGCTAGTATAAGCAACTGCCTGCGGCGCCGTTTATTTTTAATACCTTGATTCCGTTTTCTGGGTTGCCTGCGACGCCAATCGCGCCTCCTGCTTGAGCTGCTACTATGGCACCTGCCTTGGCTGCGTCGCCTTCTCGGTCGTGTGCTGCCAGCTTGCCGCCTTTAAGAATCGCTCTTAATGCAATGCCCCCTGAAACAGATGCTGCCTTGGCTGCTCCGTCTACCGCTGGTGCCTGGGTTTATGTTTAATACCTTGATTCCGTGTTCTGGAGTGCCTGCGCCGCCAATCGCTGTCGCTGCTACCGTTACAGTGGTGCTAGAAGCTGCTGCAGGTGTATCAACGCCTTGTCCCTTTGCAACCTCAGTTATCGCTTTTATTGCTGCGTGAAACTTGCTTATCTCTGTGTCCGCTGGGGCTGCGCCTGCTGCTTGTGCTGCTGCGTTTGTGTCCCCTATGTCTTGGGTGTCGCCAATAGAGCCCGCTATCTCCTCTGTGCTTTTACGGAGCGCCTTGGCTGCTGCGTTTACCGCTGCCGCTGCCGCGTCTGCGTCTATGCCCTTTGCAAATGAAATGGCTGTTGCTGCTGCTGCTTCGTTGCCTTCTGCGTTGTTGGCTGCCAGCTTGCCGCCTTTAAGAATCGCTCTTAATGCAATGCCCCCTGAAACAGATGCTGCCTTGGCTGCGTCGCCTGCTCCTGGTGCGTTGTTGGCGTCGGCTCCGTTTATGTTTAATACCTTGATTCCGTTTTCTGGGTTGCCTGCGACGCCAATCGCGCCTCCTGCTTGTGTTACAGTGGTGCTAGAAGCTGCTGCAGGTGTATCAACGCCTTGTCCCTTTGCCGCCCTTACTGCATCTGCTTCCTTCTTTATTTTAGTTATTATGCTGGCTACTGTTTTCTTCATTATATCTTCTACGGCTACCAGTAGTTTGCGAGCAGCCGAAACACCTGCTGCCTTGGCTGCGTCGCCTTCTCCGTTGCGTGCTGCCAGCTCGCCGCCTTTAAGAGCGATTCTTAAAGGCGGCGCCGTTTATTTTTAATACCTTGATTCCGCAGCAGCAACAACCCAGCATAATAACTAAAATAAAAAAAACCCAGCAGCCTTGAAAACTCCAGAAAAAGGGATATACTTCCTTACATTAGAGTAAAAGAAGTGAATAAGGAGGGGTACAAAATGAATAATGGATTCAGGATACTGACGTTAGGGACGATCCTAGCTGCCGTCATGATGAGCTGCGGGCCGTCAGCAGAGGAGGTTGCGATAAGAGAGGAAGCAGAAAAATTGGCGCAGTTGCTAAGACAAATCGGAGTAACAGCTGAGAATATATTCAACTCGTTTATTGACCTGATAACAGGAAAGAAAGCAACGGAGGGAACGAAGCGCAGCGATGTTTCGGCTGCGCTCAAAATAGTTGCAAAAGCGATAGAGGAGACAACAAAGAAAACAAAGCAGATAACAGAGGAGGCGGCGCAGGCTACGGGGGGACCTGTGGAGACACTGCAAGCCCAGCAGCAGGCACTGGAGGCGCTCCGTAAAAGCACAGAGGAGATCGCGGGCTCTATTGGCGACACCCAAGACATAGGGGACACAAACGCAGCAGCAGGCAACGCAGCAGGCGTAGCCCCAGCGGACACAGAGATAAGCAAGTTTCACGCAGCAATAAAAGCGATAACTGAGGTTGCAAAGGGACAAGGCGTTGATACACCTGCAGCAGCTTCTAGCACCACTGTAACGGTAGCAGCGGGCGCGATTGGCGTCGCAGACAACCCAGAAAACGGAATCAAGGTATTAAAAATAAACGCAGGCGCCGAAAACGCACCAGGAGCAGGCGACGCAGCCAAGGCAGGTGCCATAGTAGCAGCTGTAAGCGGGGAAGACATACTAGCTGCTATACTAGAAGCTAAGCCGGAAGACGCTAAGATAACACAGGCCGHACCAGCAGCAGCAGCVGCAACAGCCATTTCATTTGCAAAGGGCATAGACGCAGACGCGGCAGCGGTAACHGCAGCAGTCGGGGCAGCCAAGGCAGCAGCTGTTTCCGGGGGCCTTGACTGTCCCTTCTACAC
>NZ_CP129411.1 GCF_030436115.1 Borrelia sp. P9F1 | reverse complement strand
ATAACACTTAATTGTTGTTGCTTAACCTCACGAAGCTCTGAACTGAAAAACAATTGAAAAAAGTTCTCATAACTACCCCATGTACTAGCTAATTGAGTCACAAACGCAATAACGAGCATTACACCCACAAAACTGCTATGTCCACTAGACATAGCAGTTACACTACCCGTTTGCTTCTGCTTCCTATATTCATTAAGTAAATACAACATCTTATGAAATATAATAGTGGGCACTACTATTACAACGATAGTAAATCCTAGATAAAGCAACCTCTGTTCTCGTGTTAGGTGCTCGCTTGAATAAACAATAAATCCGTTATATGAATTTAATATATTAAAGCTAACGAGAAATAATACACCTACTATCTTGATGAAATTCATGTATATAAACTGAATATCAAACTTTAATTTATCCAATATACCCAACTGACTTCTACTACCCACTTCCTTACTCATCTATACTCCCCTTCTTCTAAAATTAGAGATGCTTTTCTTTACTTTTTTAAAAGAAATATCAAAGTTTGCAATACAAATCCCAATATGCTCGAGTACTAACCTTTCTTTTAAAATCATATCCAGCACTCTAGTCCTGTATTTACTTCTATTAAATAAATAAGCAAACATTAGCTTAAATTTATCTCTAAAGCTTGTTAAATAAATTTCATTTCTAAATAAATAAGTAGCATAATATTCAAATTTACTCTTTATATATAAGCTTAAGTATTCACACACATATGTCAAATCATGATATGAAGAATTAAACTTTTTTGATCTAATACTTGATATGAATCTGTATTGATCCTCCTCAAGGCTTGCTACCCACCCATTAAACTCACTTATTCTTCTTTTTATATCCACAATTAATTGGGCTCTTTTTAACTCTTCATATTTCTTAAATTCTAATAAAATGCTTCTTATGTTATAACCATTTATGTTATAATCATTATTGATGGCAGCTGGTACTTGTGTTTTATCGCAAGTATCGCTGCTGTTGTTGTCGCAATCACTTCCTAAGAGAAGTCCTTTTATTTCTAAAGTCGTCATTTTTTACTCCTTTCTTAAGTTATCTTTATTGTATCTCTTTTTATTTGTTTTGTCAACTTTTTTTAAAAATTCACATTTACTTAAAATCAATTAACTATCTAATTACAAACGTATCTCTTCGTATTTAAGATCCCTATGTATGGGCTCTTTAAAATTGATAGTCTAACTTTCTTAAATAGAACCTAAATATTATCAAATAGAACTAGCCATGCCTTAAAACCCGTTAATAGACCTTCATAAAGCTAATTTATTCAAATAGAATTGAATACTTTTAAATATATTTAAACAGAGATATCTATTTTTAAATAGAATTGGATTTCTTAAATATATAAATGTTACTTTTCAAATAGAACTAGATATTTCTAAATAGAAATGGATCGCATAACTTAAGATTATTTGTGAACAATTGTCTTAAGGAAATGTCTTATTAAACTTATTTTAACTAATCAATATTGCAACAAACCTACATTACTAAACCCTGCCAGCATAATCCTGTCAAGTAACACAAAACTAATACATTCTACCCTGTCAATCATTGCTGTGCTTCCAACTTCTGATTTGCATACTTTTCCCTTCTCTTACGCTTGAGTTCTTCTTGGTTTGCATAATAATATCTATGGTTAGCCTTAGCTACTACCTCGGGATGCTCCTTAAGATAAGCTTTGTTTTTCTCTATAATAGCTTCTCTATTTTTCTTATACCACTCCCTATGATACCCCCTATTGCCTTCAATGTCCTTGTAATAGTACTCTCTTGAGTACTCTTTTGACTTCGCTCGTATCTTATCCCTATTCTTATCTCGATACACCCTCTGATACTCTTTATAATACTCTTTCCTATTGTTCTTAGCCTGATACGCCTTAATCTTCTCCTTGTTCTTAATAGTAGACTTCTTATGAATTAATTTTCGCCTCTCTTTCCGCTCCTCCTCAGTAAGATTTAAAGGAGGTCGTCCCCTCTTCTTTTTTGCAGCCTGCTGCTTTGGGACATCTACTTGTAGGCAGGCCTCTGGTGCTACATCAGGCGGTAGCACAGCATCCTCAATTTCCTTGTCTTTAGGCTTTAATAAAGCACTAAGTTTTTCAAACATTTTCATAAACACCCCCCTTTTTTCACTGCCATATCCTCACAAGACTAAGGTCTAGTATCGCAAATTTTGTATAAAACCTCGCTAAGCCTGTCTGAATCAAACCTGCCTATTTTCCATTCATCATAAACCTCAGCAGGATCCACGCCCATCTCCGTGCTTCTTTAAATACTTCTTGAAGTTTCGTCGACTCCTCTCAAGAAGACGATATAATTTCTTAGTGCCTGTTCTATTGAATACCTCGTGTGGATTGCTGCCATATTCAAGACCCTTTTTGTGTTCATAAAAATAATCAGCATTCCTCATCAGATGAGTCTGATTGCGTAGCATAGCATGAACTATCCTTTCCTCTCGACTAAGCTGAACCTTACCACCACTCATGATACCACCTCCTTGTTAATGTTAATACCTTGTCTAAATTTATCCAAAAACACACTCAAAGGCCTTGCACCTGAGTCCTTAAACCTGCCACTAGATTCATTCTCACTTAGATTGCCATACCCATCAGAGAAAACCCTCCTGCTTAAGAGCTCCTGTTGTTTGTACTTATTCAAATACTTATCCATGAAGGTACCCCAAAAATTGTAAAAATCATTCGAATTGTCTGTGTTAGGGTTTAACATCCAAACCTTATGACTGTAAACCTGTGTAAATTGCTGTGTGTAGTACTCAGCTACTTCATCTGTAGCATAATCACTAGCATAGATCAAGCTAGACTCAAGGTTACGCAAGGCGTTCCTGTGCGTTGCTACATTGTTACTTACACGCCTTATTCTAGCAAGAGTATTCTTATTGATTCTTTAATTCTTCTCTAGATTGCACTCCATATGCTCCTCATAACTCCTTTTGTATGCTTCCTTGCGGGCAGGCGGCGCGGGGCAGCGTGGCGGCGCTTGTAAAGGTAGCCTATCCTGCCTATTGTCATTGTTCTTAAAGCTACTAGCTTTAAGATATATCTTCCCAACCGATTTGCTGATAAGCTCCACCTTTTTCTCATCGATAGTTTTTCTAATATCTTTCCTGTCTTTCTTCTCGTAAGAACTCTTCTTGTAAATCCCGATGCACCCAAAAGCGGCACCTACTTTATTAGAACTAGGCTCTTTATTGTATTTTTTTAAAATCGTTTTCTTAGAATTCTTATTATTATTAAAGCTTACTATACCTTTAGGTATAGGGGCGGCATTTTGTGGGGAGGCATTTGACAATATGTCATCTTCATACTGTTCAATTGTTTTAGAGGGCTCGCCGCTTGTTTCTGTTTTGTTCCCAACCACTTGTTCAGTTTTTATAAAGGGTTTTTTCAAGGGCGTGCAAAGCGTTTCTGTTTTGTTCCCAACGTCTTGTATCTCTTTGCTTACTGCTTGTGTTTCTTCTGATTCGATCTCAACAGCATCATTAAAGACTATGCTGTCGATTTTCTCTTCAAAAGAGCCCTTTATTCTCTTATCAGCAAAGTCATTAATAAGTTTTTGTTCAAAATAGTTTTTAATTATCGTTTTGTAGTTTCTCCATAATTTCCAGTTGATGACATAAAATGCGAAGCTGCCATTTCCTTCACCTAAAGGTTGAATTACGGCTTTAATGAGACCTAAGTCCTTTAACACCTTAATATCACCTCTGAGTGTACGAGAAGAAGCAGGTTTCAGGCCGTCTTTGACAAGGCAGGCATTAACCATTCTATGAATGTCACCTGCTGAGTAGTGCTTAAGTCTACCCGATTCGAAATATTGTGTATTATTCTTCTCAATAGCCCAACAGATCGTACACCCCCGCCTAATTCGCCTTTGAGTTCGAACCACTCGTGATTTTACGTAATCAATGGTGACTGATTTAACGAAGCTGGTAGCCTTTCTGCTCTTCTTAATAATTCTAGCAAGTAATGTCTCCTTAGCCTTTGTGGAGTTCTTGAAAAAGTAAGCGTTTTGGTATAACATTTCTAGTATCCTTTGGGGTATCTATAAGCTTTTCTTGATCGTTTGGCTTATGATACCTTCAGTTAATTTTTATGAATTAATTATAATTCAGATTTTTAAATTCTAAAAGAGAGCAGGTTCTAGCCTGCTTGATTTTTTTATACTCTTTTTTAGAAGACTTAAAATATTCACTATCATAGCAAAAATATATATTAATATCATTAATAATGTCAACTAGCTGATATATATAATAATTTGTATATTTATAATACTTATAATAATTTGTATATTATTTGCATGATGTTAATTAAATGATCAATGAGGTCTTCCATTTCGTGTATATCCTTATAGCTCTTTCCTGAGTCAAATTTCTTATGGTGACAAATAAGGGTTGTATCGTATTTGTAAAGTAGACCCTTTTTTTGTTTTATTCTTTCAAGTATCTCTACTTCTATTAGTTTATTCCTCATTATTTTCGCTCTTCTTTCTTCGTCAGTTGTAAATACTTCTTTATTTTTTGCTTTCTGGGCTAGTAACCCTAATTCTAATAATTCAGGGTCAATATCCTGTAGTATCTCCTCCTTTCTTTTCGCAATCTTTATCTTTATGCTTGGTAAATCTTGTCTTTTTTTAAAGAATAAGTATTGAATAAATTCTTCCGCAATATAGTCAGTTCTTCCAACTCTTATTCCTGCGTCTATTTCTATAAATGTCTTAGAGATAAAGCTTTTACTGTAGTTTAGTCCATAAATAGACTCAAAGATATTTTTTATTTCATTACAAGTAAATAATACAATTTTATGATTGTTTGTGATCAACATATTGTTACCATCCTTTCTACTTAATCCTTCTTTTTATTATATTGACATTTAAGATGTGATCTTTTTAAGAATAAAATCAGCTCCGTAGCGGTTTAGTTGACTAAAGATGAAAATTAGTATAAGATAAGTTAATCCTTTTACTTAATCTTTGAGCATGCCTTATTTCTCGATAAGAAGTTTATTATTTTAAGCGTTTTGGGTGTTTTATTGAGGAGAGGAGCATGCGTATTGTTGCTAGAGTATGAAGTCGATGTAAGAATTGTTTACAAAAGCCTACTGCAGACTTAAGAACAATGATAACGATTGTATGACAAATGAGAATGATAATCTCTGAGTAGGCTTGAGCAATCAAAATAGTTCTTAATTATCGTTTTGAGGTGTAGCCATAATTTCCAGTTAAAAAAAGGCAATAGGGGTTGACAAATAAACAAATTTATGCTAAAATACATCTAGCACTGATCGACTTGAGCAATAATTCTTTAATAAATCTTTAGTTCCTTAAACAAGACTTTTTATTTTGGTAGAAACAGAGGTTGTTGATTTAGGCAAATTATCGGAACAAGTATCTTACATACGAACATACTTAGGGTTTAACCCCAACCTTACTAAGAACGGGAATGGTTTGCTTGGACGAATGTGTGTTCTTGAGTCCAATCAAGAGAATTTTAAAAAAGATATTGAATGCAAGTCTGCAAGTTTTTCAAGTCTTGTTATTGCTCGTCTAGACAAACAAGACCGGCTTATGCGTGCATACTACAGAAAGCTGTTTGATGAGATTGAAAACATCAAGAGAACAAATATTTCTTTTCACACGTTTAACAATATTGGAACATTTATTTTAAAAGTCTCAGCAGTGGTCACTGCGTTGTATGGAACTCTTAAACTGCTTGGTTGGGTGTAGCTAGTGAAGAAAATAGTGAACAAAATTAGGTCGTGTAGTGTGAACAAAGTTAGGTCCACTAAGAGTAGAGAGGAGTCACAGACCAAACAGATAGCAAAACACGGGCTTATTATAACCTACATTTCTGTAATAAGTTCAATAGCTTTAGCAGGAATATGCCTGCTAAGGGGAAGTGCAATTCCCGATTTGGCAGGGACTATGTTTATTGGTGGTCTTGGGTTTTTTGGTGCTGGCATTGGTGGGAAAGTGAGTAAGGGGTTTGTAACAAGAGGAGAGGATAAGAGGAGAATTGTATCAGGGGGTAGGAGAGCTGCTTGTCGTGGAGAAGGCAATGAAGGTTAGACAAGACGACCAGAGATTGTTTTTCAAAATAAGAGAATGGGGCTGCTATCTCTTGTCTCTTCATTATTGGGTTTTTTATTTTAAAAAAATTGTATTTGAATATGAGGATATAAATTCCAATTACAGAGTCTTTAAAACAAGGGGTTATATTAATGAGAATTGCTACATTAAGGATCCGGTGGGTATTTTAAGACAATTTGGAGTTTTTACAACTGTTAGATATGAGAGCGGGGGGTATAAATGTAGTAAGGAAGAGTTTGAGATTAGTGAAATCAAGAATAGAGGATCAAGTAGTCACTTCATAGCAACTCGTGGTGATATGGTTCTTTATGACGGTTTGAGCTTGGGAAACAGAAGATTGGGATATAGGGATGTTTTTTCAAAACGGATTTTTAGTTTACAAGAAGGGGGTTTCCTTGTTTAGGTCACTAATTTATAAAAATAAGAAACTGATAATAGTTTCTTATTTTGCGGGCGTTATATCACTAGCAGTAGTGCAAGCGGTCGTTAAATTATTTTTATTTTAGTAATTATTGTGTAGGCAATAGTTAGAAGAAGTGCTTTTCTTTTTGAGGGCTCTAGGAGGATATTTGAGTATGTTGAGGGGCATATTTGGGAAATTTTGGGGATTGTTGGTTGCAATCTGCCTGATAATTGCGGTTGTGGTTTCTAGATTAGCAAAACTTGCTAGGGCTCTTATAAAAGGGCAGCGAAATATTATAAGAAGGGAACAAAAAGATGAGCAAGCGCGCGAGCATTTTAATAAAACGCATGAAGAATTTATTCGGGAGTTTAATAAGAGAAAATGAGCATTTTCAATAAAACGCAAGCATTTATTTGGGGGGGTTTTAATAAAAAGTGAGTAATAGAAATTCTTGGATAGCCTACGTTTTATTTCTTATCATGGCGTGTCTTCTGGGTTGCAAAACAACAGCAGCTCTTGATATTGAGGTTAAAAAGACCCGTCCTGCGAAGTTTTACTACGACTATAGTATAAGTGAAATTGAGAATTTAGGCAAAGCGCTTTACTACATATGGCTTCTTGAAAACTACACCCTATTACTTGAGGAGGCGATATGGTAAGCAAGGAGAAGGGTAGTAGGATGCGAACCAGAAGTATTAAAATAGGCAACAAGTTAAGGCGTGATATTTCAAATTATGTTAATGATACATACCATTTTATTCCGTTTTATAAGCTTAGGAATCTTGTGTTTCTAGATAGTCAGGTAGCAAGCTTATGGAATACAAGGCTTACAGGACTTTCACTAGACTACGAGATTATTTCAAATAATAGCGAAGAGGAGATATACAAATTTATATTAAATCAGTTTGAAAGATTTTCTATGTTTGAGGTAGCAAAACTATGTATGAACGCGATAGCGTTTGGATTTGCTTGTCTTGAACTTACATGGGATATTGATGTTTATAATGGCAAGTCTTGTTATTTTGTTGAAAATATTGATTTCATACTAAATGAAAATATCGAACTTCGTGATGATAAGGTTTACTTCACTTCAGGTTTCTCCTCTGAGGCAGGTGAGGAACTTCATTATTTTAAGTATTTATTATTAGTCAATGGACGTGAACATGGAGCAAGTGGATTTCCACTTTTCTACACTGTTTGGAAGGAATATGAGCGTAAGGAGATAGCAAGTTATTACCATCAATGCTTTATAGAACTTTTAACAGGTGCAATGGTAACAATTAAGAGTAAGAGTGGCCAGACTAGCATGAAGGATGATGAGAATCTTTTGCATCAAATATCACATGCAGACAATTGTTATGCCGTATTGCATCCTGATAGCTACCAGATTGATGTTAAGGAGTTGTTAAGCAAGGACTCAACAAATAATGCGTTCTTGCGTGCTAAGGAATACGCTGATATGCAGATAGCAAAATTAATATTGGGACAAACGCTTACGACACAGAGTGGAACAACTGGTAGCTATGCAATATCTAAAACGCATCAAGAGGTTAGGGAGGATTATGCAATGGCTGACAGACGTTTTGTAGAGGAGGGGTTTTGTGTACTGATTAAGAAAGTCGTTGATCTTAATTTTGGAGAACAAAGATTTTACCCTGAATTTAGATACATAGAGAAGTTTGATGAAAAGCAGAGACTTGAACGGGACATAGCGCTTGCAAAGGAGTTTGATATTAAGTTTAAGCAAGAGTATTTTAGGAAAGTTTATGACCTTGGCGCTGAGGATATTATTTTGGATAAAGGCGCTGAGGGTATTATTTTGGAGGAATAGGAGGTTTTAGTTTTAGTGGGGACAAGATTGGAAAGAGTTCCATTTTTAACAATAGGGAAATTTAACGGTGAGTTTGAGGTTACACGAAAGACACTGGAGAATATATACAACAATTTTAAGGAAGAAATACGGGACATACCAATATTTATTGGTCATAGTGATTTCAGGTCAAGTAGGGGAGTAGATGCACAGAAAACCAATGGATGGATTGACAGCATTTTACTAGAGAATGATATTCTCTATTTTTCAGGCGAAATTGATTCTCAACTGTGTGACCTGATTGAGTCTGGAACACTGCGTGGTTGTAGTGGTGAATTTTATGTTAAAGATATTGAGAAGTTTAAGTCTGGAGAAGAGACTGATAATCGGTTTTTGGGTGGCATGGCCATTTTGGGAAGTGACATACCGGCTGTGGATATTGCAAGGGTTACAAATAAGAATTTGGTTAAACGCTTAAAGAAGAGGTTTGTACCCGATGACTATTATTTAAATGAAGGAGTTTATCTTGCAGAGGATGAGAGTGCAAGAGTTATGTTTGAAGCAAAACTTAAGAAATTCTTAAGTCTTGCAGAAGGAAAGGATAAAGGAGAATTTATGCAAGAATCATTAAAAGATCCCGTAGAGGATGCTTTAAGCAATGAGCAACAGTTAAACCATATGGTTGAAAGTATTTCAGATAGGATATGTGGTGAGGTAAGTAATTCACTTGAAAAGATAATCAATGCTTTTAAGACCAAATTAGAAAAAACAGACAATAAAGAAGAGGATAGCAATAATGCAGATGCAAGTGTAGCAGCTCAGTTAGCATATATTGATAAGCTAACTAGTCGCATCCAAAACTTTAATGATAATTTTGCCATGCTTAATGTTAGGAAAACAGGAGGGGGTGCGGTTAATAATTACATCACCTCTTGTGAAGATCTTATTTCAAATATTAAGTTACATCAAAGAAAGCATGGGATAGCAAGCTTTGGTGAAGCAGAGAGTGAGTTTACTAAAAAAAATGCACATAGAATCAAGATAAAAATAGAAGAGGAGAAAGAGTAGAGTGTCTAGTAATAACTTTAGTATTAATTTTAATAATCCCCTTTACAGAGAGAGACTAATAGCGGACAAATATTTTGATAATCCTTATTTGGATATAATAAATAGTCTTTTTATAAAAACACCTGTTAACCAAAAGGGTGGCACACTAACTTTATATGCAATGGATAATAAGCAAGAGGATAGTAAGCTTGCATCTTTTAATTCAGACCCTAAACACTTAAAAGACGGTATATCCAAATGTACCTTTATGCTTAATGGGTATAGTCTGGAGAGGGCTTTTGGTGATATTGAGTATAAGAGTGAAGAGGTCATCAAGAGAGCAGAGAAATTGGTTATGAGGAATCTGGCTGAGGTTGTGTATCGTTCTTATCTTCTTGAGGGTATGAATGATCTGCATACAAAATCAACTCCAGTTGAAGTTAAGACAACAGATGACTTCTTAAGCAAGCTTAAGGAAGTAAGAGGCAAACTACATTTAAGTCCCAACAGGATAGCAATGACGGCTAGGACGGCAAATGACTTAATTAATAGTGATAGTGGAATTCAGAAGCGAATAGAATTATATAAAGTACCAGAGTTTGACGAGGCTAGTCTACTTAAAGTATCTTTAGGAATACAACCCTTCATCTTTGAGCTATCAGAAGACCATATTTACGATGGTTATATATATTTACTGCATTATAGCAAAAGTGGTGATGTTTACGCAAAAAGCGTGGGGTTACGTAACTTTGTCTATAATGGCATTAGTTCTGGTGGCATGGAGAATGCAAGATTTTATGATGGGCAGTTTGCAAGAAGGTACTATCAGGAAAGAGGTGGTATTAATGGAAAGCATTTTGCTCAATTTAGTGTTATTGGACAACTTAAAGTAGAAAATCCCGATTTATTTGCTGTTCTTAAACTATCAGGAGCTAAGGCCTTGCCAAGGCCTTAGCTAATGAGAATATTGGAGGGGGGAGCGAGGAGAATGTTAAATATCCCAAAATTGAGGCTGATGAATATCAGTTACTAAAGCAGGGGCATAGGGATCGGAATATTCAATGTGTCTATGTCGACGGGTTGGGATATTTATACTTTAAGGAATTTGAGGTTGGTCAGATGCATTCTTATTTCACTATTTGTGCTGATTCTGGAATCACGATGTCCAACGATGATAAGGGTAGGATTATAGAGGAGCTAATTTTGGAATCTTTAGTATATCCATTTCAGGCTACTAGCGTAAGTGAAATTAGAAACTACTTGTTTAAGGAGAGCCCACAGATGGCGTTAGTTTTGCTTATGTTTCTTACTCAGAAGAACAGGGATATTAGGAAATGCAGTCAAGTCTCATACGCAGTGTCTTAGTTTAATTTACTTTACTAAAACTGAGTATAAGACTTTAAGAGAAAATTATGAAATGCTTGCTTCACTAGCTAGACTCTATTTCTCCATAGATATTGATAAGATGTACTATAAAGATTTAATTAAGGTACAAAAGCAAATAAACAATATTGTAAAACACAAGATTGATATACATGCTAGTGCAATAGCTAGGGTTGTTGAGGCTGTATTTAAGAAGTAAGAATAAAGGGGTTATATGAGAGATGAATTTAGTGCGTCTTTTGAGGTTTTATTAAAAGATGAAACCTTTAAGGAGGGTGTTGGAAAGGTTATTCAACATTTTGATAAAATGAATCAGTCTCTTGCACAGTTGCAGGAGGGATTTAATTTTTTCTCATCTTCAGTTCTTAAATCTTTTGGTGGGCTTTACAAGACGTTAGGTTCATTTTCACGTAATACTAGAGTATCTCTTGATGCGGTTACTAATAAACTTAATAGTTTTTCCAATCTTGATTTTTCCAGTGGATTCTTAAGACAAGGCGATGCCTTGGGGATGCAGTTAGACTTATTTGGTAATAAGGCTGATGATAGTAGTTATAAGCTTTACAGGTTTAGAGAAACTGCATTGCGTTCTTTCAGGGAGCTTGTGCGTCCTATTTCTGATTTTACTAAACAGGCTTTAAATGAAAGTGGTGCAATACAGAGTAGTTTCGCACGTCTTACTATGTTTCTTGATTCTTCAAGTGTTAGTAGCAAGTTCATTGTCAAAGCAGATACTAAAGACGCTGAGGGTAATTTATTAAACTTAATTAAGCGAGGGGAGGCTTTAAGTAGAATACAGAAAGATATTCTAGATTTTACTCTGGGCAATCCATTTAAAAATATTTCCTATCTTGAGGCTGTTAAAAGTTATGGTACTTTTCTTTCTGGTAATATGGAGATGTCCTCTGCTCTTGTTGGACTTGATATGTTAGCTCATGCTGATAAGATATTTCCTGAGATTAGTAAGGATGATATGACTAATTATCTTGTCAATTCTTATAATCAAATCAAGGCTTTTTATAAGACTCATGGGTCAAGGTATGGTGTTAGTCAGGAGGAGGAGGTTTCGCCTCGAACCATTATGGAGAGGACTATGAATACTATGAGTATGGTATCTAATAAGTATAAGTTCAATCTTCCAAAAGGTGAGACACCATATAAGGCTTTGGCAAAGTCCTTAACTACTAATAATTTAGGAGCTGGGTTTACACTAGAGGAGTTAGGTGTATTGGCGGGTACTATGACTTCTGCGGGTGTGTCAGCTAGTGAAACAGACACATCTATTAATAATTTTTTAATGAGGCTTGCAAGGGCTAAGAAGAAATGGAGAACTGATTTTAAGAAAGATACTGGTGAGGATATGAATCTAGTTGAGACGCTGTCTTATATTAATCAAATGTCTAGAGCTGAACACAAGGATAAGGATTTAAGGGATGTAATTAGTGATTTGATGCAGATATTTACCATCAGGGGAGCTAAGTCGGTTGCAATATCTATTCCTAATCTTGATGAAATGAGTTCACAAATTAAAAGTATTACCCTTGAGAATGAAAAAGATATGGGCATTAATAGCAATGAGTTTAGAAAAAGATTTCAGGAGAATGCTGATATTATGAATCGAACTTTTGCAAGTAGTAAGAAGGCATTCGCTACGGTAGTTGCTGATTTTCAAACTGGATACGGAAACATCGCAAGAGGGTTTCAGTGGATGACATTTGATATTGCTACTGGATTTATTGATTTTGTTAATAAAATGAGAGCAAGTGAAAATATCTTTGCAAAGCTTTTTGGGGGCGGTATAACCTTAACAGCTGGGGTTTTGGGGTCTTTTATTTCAATGTTTTCTGATATTGCACCCATGATAATAGCAATAACGGGTATTTATTACAATAAGGGATCCATTAAGGGTATGTTTTCTGATGTAGGAAAGGCTTTAGGGGCTGCAGGGCGGGGAGTAGGAGGTCTTCTTAAAGGTCTTTTCATTTTCAATAAGAGTAATTCTTTACTTTCAATGTTTATTGGACTTAAGAATGTAGTATGGGGATTTGGTAAGGGATTAGTGTCTGTGTTTACAGGATTCCTACCCTCTGCTATTAAGATGGGGATATCAGGAATT
The DNA here is from genome assembly GCF_030436115.1 of Borrelia sp. P9F1. Taxonomy (NCBI): domain Bacteria; kingdom Pseudomonadati; phylum Spirochaetota; class Spirochaetia; order Spirochaetales; family Borreliaceae; genus Borrelia; species Candidatus Borrelia rubricentralis. The sequence goes on along the minus strand of NZ_CP129411.1, from coordinate 11,332 downwards.
GTTCTTTTTGCAAAAACCACATTAGCAGCATTTACTGGCATAGCTAGTGTTATTCCTAACATGGCTAAAATGTTTAATTTGTTTTTCCTCAGTATTGGTGAAAATGCTAGGAGTATTTACAAGTATGTATCAGATAAAGTCATCAAGATGGCTGTTGCCTTGACTGCTAGCAAGTTTGGTATAGTAGGTGCCGGTCTTGCTGGTCTTTATTTGGGACTTGATTCTATTGGAGCACTAGATTCGGTTAAGGAATCTTTAGGATCTCTATTTGATGGTCTTATTGGAAAGGCTGGTGAATTTTCGGGAAAAGTGGGCGAGTCATTAAAAGAGGGGTTTGGGACGGTTAAAGATTGGACATTGGAGAAGGGGTCTTATTTTAGTGATCTTTTAGGGTTAAGTGATCTTGTTGGATTAGCAACGGGTGATTTTACTAAAAAATTAGATGATACTAGTACTGCTTTTGGTAATCTTGCTAAGGGAATAGGCGGTGGTGGTGAGGTTTATGCATTAGGATATTCACGACTTTCATCCCTTTCAAATTTAACCAGTGCTTTAAAGGTTGGAGTTGAGAAGAATGTTGATACTGGTATTAAGGTTGTATCTGTTGAGAATGGACTTAATGACTTAGCATCAATTAGATCTTTGATTGAAAAGATACAAGTGTTTGTCAAAAATATTGATATTAATGTCTTAAGTATTAAGGAGAACATGAATACTGCAAAGGATGCGAGTCAAAGTGATTCTGTATTGCTTGATCAAATGAGGAGTGCATATTTGTTTGGAAATGTTCTTGATGGCTAGTAGGGAGTATAGATGAGAATTGATACAGGACAAGTTATTAATAGATTAAAAGATAGGATTGAACATGAATTAAGGGTTGCAGGTGAGGGTGTACTAGATACTTTAGTGCACAATAAGATTACAAATGCTGCTCTGGATGGTGTTAATAATCTTTACAGAAAAGTTGCTATGTCTCGCGTTAATAGTAATAAGATTATTGGCAATGAATCTAATCTTTTAGAAGAACATACTCATTTTTATGATGCAGTATCACTCTTTTTTTCAATAGGTGAGCATACTAGTATGATTCCTATATATCCTCTAGATTTTTCACTAGCTCTTGATTTTGAAAATGAGGAGCAGTACAATCTCAGAGGGCAATTAGTAGGCGTCCTGAGAAGTTTTAAAGGAGGATCCCTTAATCTAGAGCTACCTGAGAATACATACTTTTTTGATAAGTTGTATCCATACTATACTGGTCAGATTAGCTTGTATCTACGTGCTGAGGAGCAGAAAGGGAAGGCTCGATGTATTGATAAGATTAAATGTCTACTTGAAAATATGTCTATTTCAAGTTCTTATCCTTCTCTTCAGATGTCTTTGGATTTAAAGATTGTAGGAATTGAGCGAATAAGAGATTTGTCTTTAAATTTTGAACCTCTTTTCCCAATAAATGTACCCTATTTCGTCCCAATAATGAATGATAGTTGTTTTCTAAATTTAGTCTTTAGGGAAGGTGGGGTTGACCATAAGATAACACTGCATAATATTACGGGTGTGCATAAGAATCACAAAACTAGAAGTGAAGTTAAGAATGTAGCTCCAAACAGTAAGAAGGGAGGTGTTGGTTCATGGAATTATTTGTATTATGGGTTAGAGCCTGCAAATTTAAGTATTACAGCCAATATTTACGATATGATTGATATTAATTATTTAAAAAGCATGATTACGAATAAGAATTTGAACAATGATATTAAATCACTAGATGGTAGTAGTGCTCATGCAGATAAGGGAGACGCTCCAATTTATAGTAAGGAGGAGCAAGTACAAGAGCTTTATAGGCTATTTGAATCACACAGGCGAACACCAAATAATGGAGTTTTACCATATGAGATATCTTTACAATCCTCTCTGTTATCTGATATGAATCCTGTTAATTTTGGATACTACTTGCAAGAAATAGATATTAAGGGAAATGCTGGTAATTATATCGAGCTTGAACTTAAGTTTCTTCAGATAAGAGAATATGGATCTGTGTATCCAACATATGTACCAAAGAATAAAGAACTCATCTTTAAAAGGGATGCCAGCTATAAAACTAACCTACTCTGTGAGGGTAAGCTTGATGATAAGGAGATGAGTAGGGTAAAGAGTCTTATTAAAGGCCGCTAAATTTTCTCTTAATAGTTCGACTCATTATGTTAAGAGGTTTTCTTTCGACCACCTCCTCTTCCTTCTTAAAAATCTTACCCGTAGCCTCGTAATAAGCTTGAGGACTTAAATATTTAAATCCTTCCAGATTTTGGAAATAAGATTCATCTAAATATATGTTATCCTGAGGTTTTAGTTTTAAGAAGTAGGCTCCCCTTTTCTTCATACCCTCTATTAAGTCTTTACTATCAATCTTGTTGAATTTTGATTTACTACCGTGGTTGAAACAGTACCAAAACTCTATTTTGTTATCTTTTTTAATACTTCCTTCAATTTTAAGCATGGAGTCAATACTAAATTCTGTAGCCTCATCGAATAGTAATTTGTTCTTACCTTCAATTCCTTTAAGTGCATGAGAAGAAAAAGCTCCCCTGAAATCAAGAACAGAGTTGCTAACCTTGCATCTTATTTCCCATAAATCATTGTTTTTGTTTTGTTGTATCTTAAATAGGTTTTCCAGATTTTCTTCTGCAATAATATTACTAAAAAGTTTAACAAAGCTTTCATAAACAGCAGATTCAGTGTATCTAAACCATGTCATGTCGTTATCTTGTTCAAGTAGATATTGAAGAAAAATACGAGCTGAATTATGAGTCTTGCCCAATCCTCTAGGACTAGCTATGACTTTGTGTCGTGCCTTGTTATAAGAATAGTGTAGCATTGCGAATTTAGGAATAAATGTTTTAAAATGCAGAAAAGTATCACTATTTCTAGTAGTCATTGGTTGCATCTCATTGGCTAGTTCTTTAATAAGTTGAAGTGCTGATTGTAAATCTTTAAAATTCTTAATTTGCAATCTTTCCTTAATATCTGGTTCAGATATTTGATAAGCATAGGCCTCCAGTGTTTCACTTAATGCCCATTTTTGTAGCGCCTCTACTTCTTGTGTGAAGTCGGCTTTCTGTTTAGTTTTTATTTTCTTCATATTTGTATATTCCCTTGTGATTTGAAAAAACATAAATGTCGGAATCATTTCTTAAGAAAAAGTTATCAATGATGATATTAACTTCATGTAGCTTAACATTAGGTTTAGTGAAGAGAATGATTATCTTTTTTTCTGTCCCATTTTCTTCTCTTATCTTTAAAAGTTCTCTTTTAGTAGAAAGATTCAGCTTAGATATTTTTTCCTCTATTTTGTCTAGTCTAAATGCGTCTTGTGGTAACAGAATAGCATCTGCTATGAATTCATTAAGCTCTTTAGTGATAAATTTATCACCGCCTTCTTTTACCAGCTCATCGTGTGAATATTTTTTTGCCCAATTCTTCATCTGTGTGGGGTTGAGTAGGAAATTAATTATCTCAATTTTTAAATAAGGAGGGATTGCTCTTTCTAGATATTCCATTGCCTGTAGTTTTTGCTCATCCTTTAATCTGTATACTTCAATTGATACAAACTCCTGATCCTTCTTGTGGTAATCTGAATACCACCAATTTTGATTTCTATTCCCAAAAATAGTTGTAAGTATCTCCTCAGTTTGAGCCTCAGTGCCCATCCATTGAATGAAGTTAAGACCCTCTGCAACCATCCGTTTGTAGAAACGATCACGGTTCTCTTTTTCAAATGAAAAGACGGGCAATCCCCATGCTCTGGCCTGATTTTGTAAATGTTGGTAATCATCAGGATCATTAGGGTCTAATAAATGCCAAAAGAAACTTTTATGCATCTTTTGTGCAATCTTAAATTCTTCATAAAAAGTAGCTATTATAAACTCGCACATTCTTTTAGTTTCAAGATCTTTTAAATGATTGTGGTCAATCATATTAAGGTATTTGGCTCTGTAAATTTCAAATTCTTCAAGGGCATCTTGCATGTTTTATCCTTTATTAGTATCTTTAAGATCATTAACTTTTTATTAATAATCTCAATAAAGCAGGCCTGCTGCAGGCCTGCGCAATTTTTAGTTTCTACTCAACAGTAATTGATGCATCCCAATATTCATTCTCAGAGGCTTTTTGGTCTTCTTGAGGCTCTACTATATTAACGCCGTCACCTATTGCAGAATACATTGAATAAAGACTAAAAGAGGCGCCCATGGAAAGACTATTTATGTATTTTTGTAGCCTCGCTTTACAAAGAGTAATATCAACGCTGCTATCTTTTTGCTTAAGTTTAATATTTAACCTCTTTTTGCTAGCTTTACTATAATCAATTTTTTCTAAAACTTCGTATTTATGACCAACGGACGCAAGTACCCTTTTTTTCATCTCCTCTACTGTGGTGGTCTCCACGTGAGGCCTGAGTATAAATTCTGTATTATTGACACCCTTTCTTTTAATCAAAACTTCTCTTATAAGTTCTCCACTTTCTAATTTACGCTTGTAATAGGATATCGTGTCTCGAAGAGTTAACCCATTAATTTCTCGCAAGATTCTTGCTCTAAATACATCGTCCTCTTCTTCGTCTTCTCCTCTACTCTTGACTCCTGTTATTTCCAGATGAGTCAGCTCTTGAGTAAACTCGTCAGTCATAAGGGTACCAGTTTCTAGATTATAAATAGCCCCCTCATCTTGAGCCTCAAGTAGTAGAGTCTCAGCTCCCTTACTTGTAAATTTAGTTGTTGTTAATGTTTTGTATTCAAGGCGCTCACCGTTGTTCTTCTTTTCGCGTGTATCCGCATAATAAAAGATGGTGCCTTGATTCAACTCCCCATTGCCTGAACTGACAATCTTGCCTATTAGCAAAGCCCGCCTCGCAGGGTGTCTTCTAATCCCTATTTTGCAAGCCTCCATATCCAGAAAGGGAGCCTCACAGACTCTTATATCATAATTCTTACCCACAGAATAGGTTTCATTTCTAATATCTAGTTTTGTTCCCAAAATCAGATTTAAAATAGGCATATCTTTGCTGTTAGAGTTTACGCCAATACCAAACGCAGCAGCTTTTTTAAAAAAATCTTCTCTTATTTTTTGTTCTAAATCAAGAGAAACAAATTCTCTTTCCATATACATATACTCCTTTAAGAGTTGGAATGTATATGTTTTTTCACGGATTTTCAACAAGTATTATAACCTAATTTAGGTTAACAATCAATTTTAAATTAAACATTTTAAATAAATTATTTATTACAAAACAAGACGTATTGTGTTACAATATAATAAATTATAAGGGGTTTATGTGTTGGAAAGTGTTAAAAACTTTTTCCCAAGTAATTACAAGGGAGTGGTGGTAGGGATTAATGCTGACTCTTTGTCTGTTGACGCCATTATTGGTGGCAGGAGCATTAAGTTGCCTGCGGTGCGCATGATTGCTGGTCGGGAGTTTGATTATGTACCCGCTATTGGATCTGAAGTTGTGATTGGATTCCTTGATCATCAGTTTGATCAACCATTTATTATGGGCGCACTTAGTGGAGTCGGTTGTTTAAGGGAATCTTTATGTAAAGATTTAGTATCACTTGATAGTGGCGCGCGTAGGGTTGTAATTAAGAATAATGATGCTAGTACCCGACTTATACTGGAGAATATGAATAAGAATATTATTGCTATTAAGGATGCTATTGCTGCAGGGCTTGACGTTGAGGTTACTATTAGTGGAGTTGCTACTATTGCTCCTACTGGTGCTACGGTAACAGTCATGGCGCCTGTTAAGGGGACTGCTACTGGTAATATTAGACTTAATCAGTATCCAGATAGTGCTATTAATGATTTGTTTGAGCAGTAGAATTATAAAGGAGGGTTTGTATGAATACAGTAGAGCGTGTTTCTGACTATGATTATGTAAGACAGGTATTTCTAGATAAGGGTTTTCCAGAAGAGGTAATTCAGTACGTATTAATACGCAATGCTAATTATAATTATGAGAATTTACGAACCAGAATGACTGCTCTTGAAGTTCAGATGGTTGCCATTAGGAATGAACTAGAGAAGGTTGATGGGAAAATAGAAAAACTAGATGGGAAAATAGAAAGCGTTAGAAGTGAGCTTAATGGGAAAATAGAAAGTGTTAGAAATGAGCTTAATGGGAAAATAGAAAGTGTTAGAAATGAGCTTAATGGCAGAATAGATAAACTAGATGAGAAAATAGAAAGACTGGATGAGAAAATAGAAAGACTAGATGGGAAAATAGAAAAACTAGACGAGAAAATAGAAAGTAAGATTGATAAGTCGATAGGAGCAGCGATAAGACCGCTTTACTGGATATTTGGGTTTATATCCACGTTTACTTTTGGTGTTTTCTTAGCATTGCTTACGATACTTTTCAAGCAGTAAATATCATCTACTAGCTACTCTTGCCTCATGCATTTCATATGTTGATAAGTAGTTGGGATTGAAAATGATCTTACCTTGTATTTCTTTTAAATTTTCTTTAATTATAGATTCTAGTATTTTAAATTTTTCTTTATCAAACTTGTTTCCAGTCGTGTTGGAATTAAACGTTACTTCCAGTGTTTTATATTTAAGAACATTTTTAATATTTTCTCTCTTAATTAAAAGAGCATGCAGTATTGTAAAGAGCACCTCAGAGTATTGTTTTGATTTAAGTTTATGAAGTAGCATTTTATGCAGGTCAGGTATTATAATCCCTTTTATAACAAAATCCTTGTAGTATTCATCCCCGTTCTCTTGTATTACCGTAAACCCGTCTTCAGCCTCCGCTAGCTCTCTTGAATGTATTACATTCTCCTGAGTTATCATTGTGGCCTCTTTAAGTTTGTCGATTGATGCGACAATGACTTGTATTATTTTTTTAAATCTAACTTTTGATAAGGTTTTTGCAGCATCAAGTGACTGTATGAGTAGGTCTGGGTATAAGAAGAAGAGTGTCAGTGCAGATCAAGTTTCAGTTGATGTTGGTGCGCGTAAGGTTGCAATTAAGAATAAGGATTCTAGCACTAAACTCATCCTAGAGAAGATTAACAAAAATGTTAATACTCTTCGTGATGAGATTAGAACAGGTTTGGATGTAAGTGTAACACTTACAAGTACGGCCACAGTAGGAGAAGTTGCAATGGCTGTAACCACTCCTGTTAGAGGTACGGCTAGTAAAAATATTAATACTGATACTTATCCTGACAAGGCCATTGATGATCTATTTGTTTAAAGATGAAAGAGATTAGTATGTTAAAATTAAGCTAGGGTGTGGCAGGTAAGGAGTTTTGGGTGAGTAATCTTGCGCATGAGCGATTACCGGAATATGAGGAAGTAAAGCAAGCATTTCTTGATAAAGGATTTTCTGAAGCAGTATTTCAGTATGTCTTAGTTCGCAATTCTAATTATAGCTATGATAATTTGCAAGTTAGAATGACTGTTCTTGAGAAGCAAATGGTAGCTCTTAGTGGGGATGTGAAGAAAGGCATTGACAAGTTAGATGCTAAGGATGGTGCAGGTAGGAGTGAGCTTAAGGGTGATATTAAGGCTAAGATTGAGGAACTTAAGACTGAGCTTAATGCCAAGATTCTAGTAAGTGAGAAATCGATTAGGGAAGTGATGTACCCGATTTATTGGGTGTTAGTGCTTACTTATAAAGGATTAAAGCGTAGTGGAACTCATTAGCATAAAGACTCGCTTGAATAAGTAGAGATTGCGTGGCTTGATATTAATTACTTGCTTTCCTTCATGCTCAAGATTTTCTATGATCTGGTTAATAGCATTTGATAAATCTTCAGAACTATTAAAACTTCCAGTAGTCATTACTCTCATAAACTCTCCTTAAAGTGATTCTTTACTTTGCGACTTAATCTTATACTTAATAAGAACAATTTCCTTGCTAAGAAGCTTAAATAATGCCTTGTAACGAGCTTGAGTCAACTTAGGAAACTTTTCTTTTATATTCTTGTATTCAAGTACGTCAATAAGAATAGCCTTGCTAAGTAAAACCTTTTCTAGTATAAAGGATAAAATAGCAGAGTTCTCACCAATGGTGTCTTTACTCTTAAATGGGAGTTGTTTGTTAAGTCTATCAACCTCTTCGGGAATAAGTGTGTTCTTAAGGAAATCTTTATCAGCGGAAGGCGTGTTCTTAATACCAGCAATCTTCACTTCGCCTTTTTTATCAAGACCAGTAAAGTGATCAAAGAACTCCTTAATCATTTTTCCATTAGATTTAACATTATACCCATTCTGAGCTAGTATTTTTCTAAATTCATATTTAAGCTCCTTTATGTTGAAAAGCTTGCCGTTGTTGTTAAAGGAGTCAATGGCTACGATCATAGATTCTTTAAATGAGTCAAAGGTCTTAGCACGCATGATCTTTTTTTGGTTAGTTATTTTAGGATTAAGAGAAGATTTACAAAGCCAAGCAAGCATTTTTTTACTTATTTCCAGTTTTCTATTTTGTTTAATATATGCAATTTTAAGATGTAAGTCAGTAAGAACAAGAGATCTGGTTAGTTTAAAATCCCTATAGCTTTGAGAAGCCGACTCATCATTAACATGCCCCAGAATCTCGGCAACTCTTGGGAGTATTTCTTTACTCCCCAGCGTATCATTAAAATAGCCTTCACGTTTTAAGATAATGGCTGTATAAATAACTCTGAAGTCAGAAGTAGTAAATTTGGAATCAAATAGTTTAGCAATCGGGTTCCTGAGCATATTGTTAATTTCAGTCTCCCGAAACTCATTATCTTCCCAACGCTCTCTTAAGTCTTTATAAAGCGCGGTGCTTGTAAAGGTATTGTATGCATTAAGAAATAGTGACCTCGGTATAGTTAAAGGTATTGGATAAGGTGTATTAAAGCGTTTAGGATCTTTAGTTTTAAGCTGGCCTTGGAATAAAACCGTGTATTCATCTTGATCATCATCACTAAAAGATCCAACGATAACTTCTAAGCGTCTTCTACCCGAAGCAAGCAGGATCCCTAGATAAAGGAACTCAAATCTATGTGAAAGTAGGAGCTCTTTAGTAAGAGTTAATATTTCAGTTTGATTAAAAGATTGCTTGTGTATGTTGCGTTCTTTAGTTTTAGTAAGTGTGTCTTGTGCAAGCTGGTTGTATTCGTCTCTTGATAGCTTAAAGTAGTTAAGTATTGGATGCTCTTGATTGAAGTCCCTAATAGTCTTTCTTATCTTTGTGATAGTGACTTTAACATAATGAGGAGAGTATGTAGAATTACCTTTAAGAAGATTTAAAAATGCTTTGGCTCGTCCATTAAGTTTAAGTTTATAAGTTTTAGCGTCAATAATGCCATTATGTAGATATGCATCAAGAGAGCGTATTTCTTTAATTAGATTTTCAGTGAAATTATTCAGATTAGAAACATTGCCACTATGGGTATTCTTGGTCATTATGAGCTCCCTTCTAAATTGTTGATTAGGAGATATCAATTAACGTATTCAAACGTGTAATACTCGTGTTTAACGCTTATTTATTATAATACTACAGCGTTAAGATATCAATATAGTTATATCTTTTAGATTGAATGCAGTAATGTTAATGAATATTTGAAGAATTTGTATCTACATTTACTGTTATTGCAATACATGCTACGTTTTTTTATTTGTTTTTACACAATGGCAGTTATGAAAACATTTAGGACATCCCTTTTTAAGGGGTTGTTCTGTTATGTCATTGTCTTTATCTTTATTTATTTCTTTGACAAATTTTTCTGTTTTCTCGTTTATCTTTTCTAGTTCTTCGTTTACTGCTTTATCGATTTCTTTGGCAAATTTTTCTGCTTTCTCGTTTATCCTTTCTATTTCTTTATCTTTTGTTTTTTCGTCTATTGTTCTAGGAGAATTACAAAGGCAGTTATACAAGCAAGTAGAACAATCATCTTCTTTTTTACCAAATTCTCTGCAGGCACAAACTTGAATAGCTAGAGATAAAATGAAGAAACAGGTTATTGAGGGACTCATATATCCTCCTTCTTACGTAAGTAGTAAACAGGTGGAGCATGCCTCCTTTCCTTATGGAGGCATGTTAATTAAGCAGTTAATTGTTGCATATACAGTTAAACCAGCAATTATTGCAACTACCAGCAAATGAAGAAAGTGGAACTGCTACTGTTAAAGCTAAAATTAGTAGAATGGTTTTAAAACCCACGGTATACTCCCTTATTAATATTTAAAAACTTAATTAAAGCAGTACAGTTAAATCTGTTAATATGATATCATACTACGATACATTTTGCTTTAAATTGACCTTTAATAAGAACAATATTTCTGTCTGGTACCTTATGTCTCCGCTTACTTAAATTTGGGAACACTTGTGTTTTAGTAAATCAAACAGGAGTACTAGATTAGCTCTATTAAGATTAGAAATCTTATTGCTATGGTCATTATTATCCATTATAAGATCTCTGCTAAATTGGAGATTAAATATTAAACCCAGCATCTAAACAGTAATTAATGTCTTCAAATATATAATAATTGGTTTTAAAGCCAGATTTATTATATTACTATAGTACTAATATGTCAATATAGTTATATCTTTTAGTATAAATGAGTAGTCTTTATTCTTAAAGATAAAAAACTAAAAAATTGGGACAATAAACTTAAGTTTATTTGTTAAATATAAATATATGTATGCAAATATAGGGATAAGATATATAATAAAGTGACATGTTTTAATAATAGAAAGATAACAATAAAGATACACAACAACTAAAACAATATACACAAGTTAGACTAGAATTAAGGGTGCCCATGCACTCCCATCGGGTGCACCCATTATCAAAACAATTATTACTAATATTTACTAATTCCTCTCCAATCTGATTTAAAACTCTTCTATGGTTGCCTACACATATTCAAATACAATTTTTTTAAAATAAAAAACCCAATAATGAAGAGACAAGAGATAGCAGCCCCATTCTCTTATTTTGAAAAACAATCTCTGGTCGTCTTGTCTAACCTTCATTGCCTTCTCCACGACAAGCAGCTCTCCTACCCCCTGATACAATTCTCCTCTTATCCTCTCCTCTTGTTACAAACCCCTTACTCACTTTCCCACCAATGCCAGCACCAAAAAACCCAAGACCACCAATAAACATAGTCCCTGCCAAATCGGGAATTGCACTTCCCCTTAGCAGGCATATTCCTGCTAAAGCTATTGAACTTATTACAGAAATGTAGGTTATAATAAGACCGTGTTTTGCTATCTGTTTGGTCTGTGACTCCTCTGTTCTCTTAGTGCTGTTTCTTATACACATCTCCGAGCCCACGAGACGGTTGCGAGGATCTT
>NZ_CP129410.1 GCF_030436115.1 Borrelia sp. P9F1 | reverse complement strand
TCTCATCTAGTTTATCTATTCTGCCATTAAGCTCATTTCTAACACTTTCTATTTTAACTAATAAACTATCTTTCAATCTCATATTTTGACACTGTTTGCTTCCTTTCACTGGTTTAGTTGCTACTTAGTGTAATTCTTCAGTCGCACCTCGGTGGCTATTCACTGGTGTGCAGCTTTTTATTTGAAAGACATATATGTTTCATCAGTTAGTTTCCTATACAAAAGTCATCATATGGGGCTAATTAATCTGATTTTTTTAATCTTAAGCATGTACCTATTTTACAGTTATAGGGGTGGTTTAAAGCTTTATTCTCTATTCCTTTAAGATAAACTTAAGAGAAACTACAGATAGATAGCTCAAGTAAATAAAATTTATTTGAGCTATTTTAGTAATGATATCTTATTCATATTAATTTATCTAATAAATCTCCACCTTAGTTATCATCACGACACAATTTTAGATATAATTAATTCCATGAGTACCATCCCCCAATTTAATTTTATTTTAAAGAATTCTGCACTGGTTTTAGTAGATATTCAAAACGACTTCCTGGAATCAGGTGCCCTCCCTGTACCCCAAGGTAACGAAATTATTCCTTTATTAAATCAACTTCAAAGCTATTTTGTTCATGTTGTCGCCACTAAAGACTGGCATTGCGAAAACCACACAAGCTTCCTAACAAACAATAACAATAAAGGTTGGCCCGTGCATTGTATTCGAAACACATGGGGATCAGATTTTCCGAAAGATCTAAATACCGAAAAAATAAAAGCCGTCTTTTTCAAAGGCCAGAACAAAAACTCTGATAGCTACAGTGGATTCTACGATGACCACACCAAAAAAACTCAAACGGGTCTCCTTGCCTACCTTAGGTCCAACTCCATCGATACGGTCTTTGTGGCAGGTTTGGCACTGGACTTCTGTGTTAAGGCGACAATAATTGACGCCCACAGTCTAGGCCTACGGTCATATTTGGTTGCTGACACCGTAAGAGGCATATCTCCCTCCCCTAAAGCTACAATAAAAGAACTCAAAAAACTAGGGATCCTAACCTGCACATCAAAGCAAATACCCGACATGCTTCAACTACCCCTATGAAACTTCGACGCATAAAGCCCCCAAGGGCAAAGGTAACTGAACTCCACAACTATAAATTCTACCTAAATCCCTTTGGTCGCCTTTTCTCTAAAAAAGATAATCACACAGAGACTAACACCCATAATGGTGAGCTTGTAAACCCTGTTATGTATCAAAAGGTATAAAATCAAAGTAAAAATTTCAAAGAGAAAATATTAAAAATGTTCTTAAATATAAATCACTAGAGGCGACATTTAATTCCAACGCAACTGGAAACAAAAACATGACTGGAAACAAGTTTGATAAAGAAAAATTTAAAATACTAGAATCTATTATTAAAGAAAATTTAAAAGAAATACAAGGTAAGATCATTTTCAATCCCAACTACTTATCAACATATGAAATGCATGAGGCAAGAGTAGCTAGTAGATGATATTTACTGCTTGAAAAGTATCGTAAGCAATGCTAAGAAAACACCAAAAGTAAACGTGGATATAAACCCAAATATCCAGTAAAGCGGTCTTATCGCTGCTCCTATCGACTTATCAATCTTACTTTCTATTTTCTCGTCTAGTTTATCTATTTTTCCATTAAGCTCATTTCTGCTTTCTTTTATCTCTACAACAAGCTCTCTTCTAACACTTTCTATTTTCCCATCAACCTTCTCTAGTGCATTCCTAATGGCAACCATCTGATCTTCAAGAGCAGACATCCTAATTCGTAAATTCTCATAATTATAATTAGCATTGCGTATTAATACGTACTGAATAACCTCTTCTGGAAAACCCTTATCTAGAAATACTTGTCTTACATAATCATAATCGGAAACACGTTCTACTGTATTCATACAACCCCCCCCTCATAACCAACAGTAAGTATAGATATAAACCCCCTTTACTTTCTATATCTTACCACCAAGTTTATCTCTATCCTACCGTCTAGTTTACTATCTTATCTTCTATCACTCCTAACAGAATATATCCTAGCGTCTAGTTTATCTATCCTGTCATTAAGCTCTTTTCTTACTTCCCCCCATCTCAATAAGTTCACTAGTTCACTCTTAGCGGTGTCCATCTTTAGTATAAAGTCCATCTATCTTAACTCTAAACTCATTTGCGCATGCAACTAGCTTTTCCTCAAGTGACTTTATCTTATCTTTTACATTATCATCACTACAGACTACATTTAGACATATGGATTAAAATCAAGAAGGAAAAATTAAAAGGCAGGGGTTTAAATTATGAGTGGAGAAACCACATCTAAAATCAAAAACAGTATTTGTATAATAACTTCTTATTTCCCATAGTCCATTATGCTTGTTCTCTCTTATCGTAAATGTCAATAAATGACTTAAATAGCTTTACAAAACCGTAATTTACAGCCGATTTAGTGTATCTAAACAATGACGCATCATTATCCTTTTTAGTTATAGGGCATCTAAGCTAACACACTTCAAGCGCTATTGTGGGTTTTGCCCACTCCTATGGGCAAAACTACGACCTTGTGCCGTACTTTGCTATATGAATAGTTGAGTGTAGCAAACTCAGAAAAAATGTATTCCAGGAATACACAATTTATAAGGCTATAGTTTTTCTTAACGTTCTCTTATTTTTCATTAAGAAATTGAATCAGAGTGTTTTAATTTATTGATTAACCTCATGAATCCATGTCAAAATTTCTTCTGGACTGGTGTTATCGTCTATAAATTGCAATCCTCTTATGTCGTGTTCATTTCCTATATTGCAATCAAGTTTATCTACCTTGGTTATTCCATCTTTTATTGCTATTAAAAATTTTTCTTTCCATTCATCTTTTTCCTTAAAAAGCTCGCCTTTTATTTCAATAAATATTTGATGAGTTAGCTGTCCAGATATTAAGAGCAAAAAATCAGGATAAAACTTTCTTCCTTCTCTGTAGTCATAAATGGGAACTTGCAATTCATTTCTAATTAAAAATATCTTTTCTGTATTAAATTTTGTTTTAAGTTCAGGACATATATCATTAGAAAAATCTTCTATAAACTTTTTTTCATAACTTGTAGCATCTATTGTATTTTGAACAAACCATGACTTGTCCTTTAAATACTCCTCCATTTCCTTAGCACTATCGTACTCACTTTTTTTTGATCTCTTTAAGACCTTAGGGTTACCAAAGAAATTTTTAAAAGGGTCACTCTTCCATTCTGTGGAACCACAATAAGACAGCTTTTCATTTTCATTCAGCAGTTTGAAAACGAAAGGAATGATCTTATCACTAATGGCATCTAATATATCTTTATTTCTTATATCTGGCTTTGTTTTCTTTTTTTGAATAAACCTAATATAGAAATTACCCAAATAATCTTTTATAAATTCTTTCATAGAGGATAAGTTATAATATTTTTTTACCTTATCAAAAGAAATGCCTTTCGATAAGAAAGCATTTCTTATGATATTTACATCTATTTTAGACAATAATAAAGAACAGCTACTATCTAATGCATTGGGGTCATCTTCTGAATAAAGCAATTCCTCTTCAACGATCCCACTCTTAATCTTGTATTCAAAGTATTCAATCTTGCCTTTTGACCCCTCCGTCATTTTAATATAATCTTCTGAAATTCTTTTCATTCTCTTGTTAGTATAGATATAAGGTTTAATATTTAAATCTTTTTTAAGATGGAAAGGGATATTATAAACTTTTTCGTCTTCTATAAGGCCTTGATCCTTTAATTCTCGTTTTAAATCATTAATAAATTTAGAATCATAAAAACTGTGATAGTGTAGAGTCTCAAGCAACTTAAGCTCATTATCTTCCACCTCATCGTCAAATTTTCTCTTGTATTTATCATATTCATCAAATTCAAAAGGATAATACCTAGCTCCCCTCCCGATAAGTTGTGCTTCTGATACAGTACTATGATTAATTCTATCGGTACCCACTCTAGTTTCATAAAGTCTTACTATATCAAAAAGGTTTAAGACATCCCAACCTTCATCAAGCTTATTTACGACAAAAATAGCTCTTATTTCATTTTCTTCTAAAGAATTTAACTTATGGCTGTGATCTAAAACAGCTGCTTTTTCCTTACTCGTTAACTTATCAATATCTTTGTTTAAGTCATTATTCATATTTAAAGTTCTTTCTTGTCGAAAATTACTTTTAAGTTTATCAATTAAATCATCTAAAGATAGATAGCTGTTTTTAAAATAAATATACATATTTTTTATTATGTTATCTTCATCATCTACTGTCTTTAACCTTAAATCTTCGATGTCTTTAAAAGAAAGCTTGTCAACAATTTCATTAAAAAGCCTATTATTTTCATTGGATTTTTCAATATTTTGAGATTTAAAAAGTATTACGGGTTTAAAAGGGCCTATCTTACCCTCTCTTATAGCAATATCTTGTTTATACTGACTAACTAAAATAGCTTGTAATATTAATTCTTTATTTGATAAAGAACACTTTAGAATCTTTATTTCCTTCGAATATTTATCTTCCCTAAATTTCTTAAGATCGTACTGAAATATAATTTTATCCAAATACTTATTTTTGATGTAAGAATTCTTAAGGTCAATGGTCGCCGTAAATTCAAGTAGAATATTGTTATCATTAACATTAAAAATATTCATAACTGTATTTTCCCAGTTAGGTTTTATGTTTCCAAAATCCATATTTTTTTGCATAGACTTTGTTTCTGTATTAAAATGATGAGCCTCATCTGCTATTAATACAATAGGAGTGTCTTTAAAATCAAGCATGGTAATCTTGTTTTCCTTCTCAATAATTATGTCAGAGTGGAGTTTTTGGATAGTAGTAATACATAAGTTAATTGCATCTGTGTCGTAACAACTCTGAAAATTTAATACATTTCTTATCTCAACTTGTTTTCCTTTTATTTCAATTTTGTCTTTAAATAAATATTTATTGGAACTTAGATTCAAAAAATTACACTTAGTTTTCTCAATAACGCCGGATGAATTTACAAAAAATAAAAAATTCCTGTACCCTTTCTCGTAAAGATAAAGAATTAAAGTAGCCATCATTAAAGTCTTACCACTTCCCGTTGCCATATTAAAAAGCACATGAAACCTTAAGTTTTTATCTTTAACATAATCCTTATCATAGGCAATAAAATATTTTAATGCATCTTCCTGATATCCTCTTAAACCATGCCTTAAATTCTCTTTAATAAAATAAGGAGTCTTTACATTGATAATATTTCTAGTACCAAATTCTTTCTCAAGATTTTCTTGAAGTAAGTTTGTGTTAATACTTTTGTCCATAGAACTCCCTAGTAATAGCTTTGTCTTCTTCACTCACGTTGTACGTAGCATCCTCCATTTCTGCAACAGGGACATAATACATATTTTTATCCAAAATTTCCTCAATTATAACCTTTTTGAAATATTCCGGATTTTCTAGGCACTCGATTTTATCTAACTTGTCAAACTGCCTGCGCCAACTAAGGAGAGCATTACTTTTCATTTCTTCTACTACTCTTATAATCTCTTCCTTTGTATTGACATTTAATAGTTTGTCTCTATACACTTCATTGTAGGCTTTAAGCTCAAGATAGACAAACGATCCTCCTCCTTTATATTCTAAATCCTTTGAGATACCTCCCTGCTCACCCTCTAATACTTTTTCTAGTCTCACCTTAGTTATTTTTTTAACATAATCCATTTGTTCAACTAAGATCCATCGCCTGTCCATCTTGTGAGCAACCGCTCCAGTTGTTCCACTTCCTGCAAAAAAATCCAACACTATATCTCCTGGTGATGTGCTAATTTCTATTATTCTCTTTAATAAAGCCTCTGGTTTCGGAGTAGAAAAAACCTTATCCTGAAACAGATTTTGTATTTCAACTTTAGAAACTTGATTATGTCCCACTTCATTGTGCAACCATATTGTTTTAGGTACTACACCTTGTTTAACTTCGGATAAAAATTGCTTAATTTGAGGCTTTGATTCCTTTTTTTTACCAAAATATATTCTATTATCTTTTAATAATTCTATATACCTATCTTTAGATGTCTGCCAACAAGATCCTTTTGGTGGGTAAACAATTTTGCCACTTGGGGTTTCTATTGGATAGTCATAAGATTTAGTATATGTTTTAACCGAAAAACCTCCTGGTTTCCATTCCCCCCTAGGATCATCATCGTAATTCAGATATCTTGCGTTCATTTTATCAGTTCTTTCTAAAAGATTTAGCTTTAAACAATGTTTTTCTTTAGAGTACAAAATTATGATATCGTGAGTAGCGCTAATCCATCTAGAATCGTTAGCAGGAGAGTATTTTTTTTCCCAAACTATATTATGGATAAAATTATCTCTTCCAAAAATTTCATCCATTAATACTTTAAGATAAGCTTGTTCATTGTCATCAATTGAAACGAAAATTGCACCGTCTTCTCTTAGCAATTGCTTTGCTACTTCTAATCTGTTTTTCATAAATACTAGCCAAGTAGAATGATTAAAATTATCATTATACGCAAACCTATCATTTCTAGTATTGTACGGAGGGTCTATATAAATAAGCTTAACCTTTCCTCTAAATTTTGGAAGCAAAGAATAAAGTGCCATCAAATTGTTACCCTTAATCAATAAATTGTCATTCTTTCTAAATTCCTTAGTTTTACTCTTAATTATAGCTAGCTGACAACTAGGAACATCATCCGTATTTCCTATAAAATTTTCTACTTCAACCCTTAAGACATTGGTAATGACTTTGGGTTCTTTTAAAACATGAATGTCCTCACTAGCAAGGATTTCATTTAAATAGACCTCTTTTCTTGATTTTTCTTCACGGCTCATCCCACCTTCAAGGATACAATCTTTAAATGGAAAATTAATTACTATATTTTTATGCGCAATGTCCTCAAGAAAAGAATTATCAATAGAAAGACCTATTTTATTTTTATATTCAGTATAACTATCTGACAGAAAATTTTTTTCAAGTAAGTATGCCTTAAAATGTCTTGCTCTAAATAAAACAGCACCCTTTATTTCCTTAAAAAATTCTTTTTGTATTTCTTCATTTTGAAATAAAAATTCAATAAATTCTTCATTTTCTTCGTTAACAAGATCGATTATCACTGATTTTAATAAAACCTTATTCTTATCAAGAACACTTTCAAAACTCTTCAAATATTGTTCTAACTTCTCCAGATTCATCTTCACCTCTTTCTATTTACATCGAAAAGTTACTATGCTCATCAGCTCATTATAATAGAGAATTATTTAGAAAAATAATCAAAACAACAAATGAACCGTGAAAGCTGTTTTTGTCATTTTAATATTCTTGATGGTAATCCTCTTTTTTTAATAGAATGTCACTGGTAGTACAAGTGATGGGGTAGTATAACTATATGTAGTTTACATATTTCAAGAAATATGAGAAGTCTTGCTTTCACATATAAAGTATAAGGACATAGTAAAATCCTGTAGCATAAGTTGACAAGATTAGTGAAGTGATTGAAAAAGTCCTTAATCATCACCCATAAAAGATAGTGTCGGTCAGTTAATAGCTCTTTTCATTATCTTTAAATTTGTATGTCACTATAGTGGATAGAGCACAGAAAATAAGTATTAGTAAAACAAGTATGTTTATGGCACTAATAAAATTAGACAAGACAGAACATATTGATAACACTAAGCGTAATATAAATATTATATTTTGAATGTTTAATATTTTTAAATATCCATGCTCCTATAATATCTGATATTCGGAATAATATATATATGATTCCGAATATACTAATAGGTATATTTTTATCAGTAAAAATCACCTGCCAGTATAAATAAAAGGGTTGAAAGAAGAACTGAATAGCACTAATTAAGATAAATAACCCTAAGAGCACTCTAGATTTTAAAAATCCCATTATATTTTTCTTGAACTTTACAAGATACAGTATGGTATTTTCTTTATTGTATTGATAATCTGTATTTTTATCACTTGATATGAAAAGAATTGTAACGAAGGAAGATGCTAAATATAAAAATAATGAAATAACATATATTTTAACGTCAATGCGTAAAAACAAGATGCTACCTATGTATCCGCCTAAGATAGCACCAATGCTTAAAATTATCTTTCTAGATGATATGAATGACTTTAATTTTTTTAAGTTATTTTGGTATATATAATTAAAACTAATATCAATTGTACCAGTACTCACCGCAGATGACATTCCGTATATAAACCATGCAATACAAAGAACAACAAATGAAGACGCTTTGAAAATAATAAAATAAGAAACCATTGGTAAAAAGATAGACATTAAGTAAACGATTTTTCTATCAAAAATATCCGAAATTATACCCGAGGGAAATTCAAAGATAATAATTGCAAGCATATAGCATACTTGTATTATGGCAATATCTTTTAACGCTAAACCCTTATTTATTAAAATAAATATCTTTTAACGCTAAACCCTTATTTATTAAAATAATGGTCAGAACTGCGTGGGGAAGTGTTCTTGCAAATTCTGATAAAAACAACGAAAAGAAATAATATTTTTCATGCTCATGCTTTATCATAAATCTTTACTGCCTCCACAAAATTTGTTTTTTCTTGATGTTAATAAAGTGAAATGGGAAATCATGGTTGCTAATAACAATTCTCTTATTTAAAGAATTGATACTTTTATATTCGTCTCCGAAGTAATACACTATACCAATAATGGCCATACTTGATGCAGTTGCATTATTGGTAAAAAAAGAAGGAGCTTGATAATCTTTATTGGCCAATATTATTTTTTCTTCTATTTTACAGGATGATATTTTTACAACCCCAATGTCAGCGCAGTAATAGTAAGATGAGATATTAGGAATATAAAATGGACCAATAATTGAAAAATCATTAAGATAGCCAACATTTATAAATGGAATTGAATATTTAATACAAAATTCATTAACTAAAGGCAAACAGTAATCATCATCTGCTGAAATATTATTAAGGATGGTCTAATCTTTGAGTTACTGAAAATACTCTCCAATAATTTTTTTGAAACCTTTTTTTATGCGCCTTAGTTTGGATAGTTTTATTTAATGATCTTGTTTTTTCTCAATTACATATACTTTATTAGAGCCTATATCATTGTAACTAAATAAAAACTGTCTATTTAAATTGGATTCCTCTATTTTGTCTTCATCTACAAAGGTTACAAATCCTAGTCCTAAATTAGAAAGAGAATAAGTCATGAAATTTCCAATACCACCACATCCAATTATAACAATATGTTCTTTTCCTAAATTAAAATTTTCGGGCTGTGCTAATAAAAGATCTTAAAAAGATTTATTTTTTAAGTACACACTATTTGAAGGATATTTGTAAAAAGAAATTAATACCTTGTTATTTAATGCTAATTTAATGGTTTCTACACTAATATTATTTTCATTAGCAAACAATATTAATTCTTCATATGTTTTTTTGTTTTTCGCAAATATCGCAATATCAAGTAAATGTTCAAAAAGACTATTATCTACCTTAATTTGAAATTAAACTAAATTAACAAGATTTCCTGAAGTAGATTTATTAAAAAATGAAGTTGGATTTTTTATGTAAGTCATTATCATGTCATTTGGTACTTAAATTTATGCGCACCAACTGGTTAAAGCTAACCAACTTAGCACACCTAAACTTAATAAAGTTAAGAACTAATTAAAAATGTTTCCATGCATAGCAATAACCTCCATTGTATTTAATATAAAGCATATTATATATATTCTTAATTGTACCTAGTAGAATAGGTGTAAATCATAGGAGTTGCAATATCAATATATCTTGTTGGTTTGTGTTTAATAATAATTATTTGGTTATTCTCTTATTTTGTTTTGTAAGGTAGTTACTAGTTTTTTTGCATTGATTGTTCATTTAATAAGTATTCTTACTATTGAAACTAATTTTTATTGTCCCCCAATTAACAGTTAAAATGTTCCTTATTTCACATTATTTTCTTGACTTAAGACAGAGTATCACTAACATATAGAAGAGGTCTAAACACACTTATAATGATTTCGGATAATAGGTTTCCTGTTGTACTTTGAACAAGGAGATTTGTGGTTAATAGAGGAGATATTACTCCTTACAGGATTCTGTCAACCATGCCAAGGGTATATTACAAAGATATAAATTTCACCCCACACTTTCCCGATGAAATCAAACGAGGAGATATATTAATAGATTCTTGACAGTATTTAGGGTATGGTTGGGAACTTCAATAGCCCTTAAGAACACTCCTAATAATGGACTTGTTAATGTGGTTGGCAGAATACACGAGGAGGAATTATATCTTCTTGATGAGATAAGAGCTTGGGAAAAATTTAAAATCATAGAAATGAATAATAATTAATATGATTGCTATATCTATATGAGGTTACTCATATTTAATTTAAATAACACCCTTGTTGTTTGTAGTATTGTAATTGAGGTCGATTTTCAAACTTTAGATTAAAACTCAGTAAATTTAAATCTCGTGCAGGTCTCTAGCCTTTAGTATAGTTTAGGTACAACATATTGGTGCCCTTTAACTCATAGCTAGTAAAAATGTTAATATTGATACTTATCCTGATAAGGCCATTGATGATCTTGTTTGTTTAAAGATGAACTAGAACATGGTCTAATTATAGAGGACAAGATATAAACAAAGATAATTATATTATTATGCAAATCACTATATGAATAAATTTAAATCCAAGCTTACTCAAATATTATCTTTTCCAAATTCCTCACACTCACTAATTATCAAATCAATCTGTTCCTGAAATTTAAGAGTACATTGTATTATCTTTATAACCTTTTCAAGGTGTTCAATTTCATCAAGACTTAACTTTCTACCTTTCCTATGTTTAAGGTAATTCTTTAGTACTTGATAGCTGCCAATAGTAAATTACATAAACCCTGTCTGGCACGTTTATAAATTTATTATTATTACTGTAGGAAAGCTCCTTGGTTTCCCTACAGTAATCTATCTTTCCCACAGTTGTATTTTCACTACGATCACTTGAAGTATGAATTCCAACATCTTTATCTAATTCGTCGTGTTCTCTTAGTAAATGTAGGTTAACAAGCTTTCTGCCCAAATGACTAATTTTTTCAAATGTCACGCAATTATCTACGAAAATAATTTTAGGAAAGTCAATTTTTAAAAACTCGATAAATTTTGTTCGGTATAAATCAGAGTTAAGAATGGCATAAACGTATCCTAATATTTCTTGGGCACCAAAACCTTTGTAATACTTAGCATCAATATAATTTCTAAAATCCGTTTTAAAATTTTCCTTTATTAAACGTTTTGAAAGGTTTTGTTCTTTTTCTTCGCATTTTAAAGATTTTTGTTCTTCTGTAAGAAACAGAGGGAATAAATAAGTTGTTCCGCTTGAAAGCAAACCCCTTTCTACAATATTAGATAAAACAAAAGAATATTTAAAATTATTACTTGATAAACTTCTAGTGGATAATATCCCTATATTATGATCAATATTTAACATGTGCTTCATTATTTCATATCTAGGCCTAGAGATAATACCCTTGCGTGCGGTGTAATAAATATATCTATTATCAAAAGGTCTGTAAGCTATTTTTTTAACATACGCTACATCAATATTTATGGATTTTAAAGATTTTTGTACCTCTGGTAAGTTCCAATCTATGGAATCTTTAGTTAGGTTGTATTTACTCCTTGCATCCTGCTCACTAAGACAAGCAAGCTCGTTCAGTCTAGCTAGAAGTTCTTTTTGTGTGAAATCAATTGTTATCCTATCTTTAGAAGTTGTTATTCCCACATTGAACTTATTGAAAATTTCTTTTAAAGAGATCCCTTTATTATAAACAATCTCATTATCATAACTCTTTTTGACAAAAAAGTAATAGGGTGTTTTAGTATCAAGTTCTTCAAACCTGATACTAAATACATTATTTTTATTCAAAAATTCATATTTCTGCAGTCTGGCTCCTCTAACACTTTTGTAATAAACTCTAGCAAAATCATTCTTTTTGGTTATATCCTGGTACTTGATAAAAATACTGATTGCAACACCCGTTTGAATATCAAATACATTCTCATCGGCACTCCCATCGCTCGCCTTTTCCCTCTTTCTTGAGTTACCATGCAAATTGATAATGTAAATCTCATCAAAAGTTTTAAGCAAATGCAATCTCATCACTCTGAAAGTAATATTGTCTAAGAATCCATTATTGATGACAATCCCTAATAAACCTTTGTTAGACTTTTCGATATTATGCTCTGCAAATCTAATAAATTTTACATAGTCATCGTTCAATGCGGTTATTGTTCGCTCGCCTAAGTCTTTTTTATAGTCTCTCATTAATCCCAAAATATGGTCGTTATTATTTCTCGATCCAGCATTATAGGGCGGATTCCCAAGAATTACTAAAATTGGTTTGTCTTTAATCTCATTAGCTAATTTATTTTCTTCACTAATTGCAGGTAAAAATGCTTTAAAATTTTCCTGAATTGCTGATTCTGTTAAATCAAGAGTATTAGTCAAGAAGATTTTTAACCTTAATCCTTCACTTTTAATTCTTTCAGGTTCAAAATTGTGGACTTCCTTTAAATACTGAGACAGTTTCAAATGGGCAACCGCATATGGAGCCATTAAATATTCAAATCCGTATATGTTCTGAAATATATGATCTTTAATGTACTGCTCTTGTTTGCCACTTTGGGGAGGAACCTCTCTTAGTATGCATTTGGCAACCTCAAGCAAAAAAGTACCGGTACCAGTAGCAAAATCTAGCACCGTTACTTCTTCTCTATTTGCAAACCCATTTCTTAAGTTAAAATCGGACTTCAAAACATTATTTAAGCTATTAACGATAAAATTAACAATAGGATGGGGTGTATAATAAACACCTTTGCTTTTTCTTAACTCCCTATCATATTTAATTAAAAAATCTTCATAAAAATAGAGATATGGATCCTTTTCTCCTCTATCCTTTAAAGCCTCATTTCTAAGGAAGGAAAACTGTTTAAAAAGTACTTCTGACTCAATATTATTGATAATATTGATTAATTCTTCCAAGATCCATCTTATATCAATGTATTCTTTATTAATCGCAATGTCGTATATCAAGCGCAGTATATCTTGAATGAGTCCAAAATTACTGGGTATTAAATATCCTATATTATAAAAATCTATTCTTGTGTAATTTCTACTATTAAGCTTTGCAAGGAAAAACCCATACGTAATGGTTTGAGCAATTGAATCTGAAAACTCATCAACACTGAGTGCTCCATTATATATGCTTTCATTAAGAAGGTTATATGTTGATATTAAAGTATTTTGATTTTTTAATTTTAAATTAAAATCCAGATTTAGCTCAATTAAATCCTTTAAAACTCTTGTCCTCTCTGCAAGCAAACCAGCCAATTTTTCAATACTTACTATCTTTTCAATTGGCTGTTCAAAAAAGCTCCTTATGATGCTTAATACCTTACTTGCCTTGTTGTTATCAACTTTTGATTTTGTATTTTCTATATCAGGCCTACTTAAAAGAATTTCTCTCCCACAGACATTTTTGTTTCTTATCCAAATAAATTCAATATTATTTGAAAGTTGTTTGTACTTCTTGATTTGGTCGCTTTCTAGAATATTATTTAAATTGTGCTCAATTTTCTTAACTTCAATATAACCCGTTATATTCCCCCCACTTCTAACGATGAAATCTGGCGCTCCCAAGCCCCCTTTATCTCTTTGTGGTTCGTGCTGAATTTCAAGAACAGGACTGCAACTAATGTTATTAAGTAAACTTTGCAAGTATAATCGATCTGTATACTCTGTTTTTTCTTTTAAACTAACCTTCTTTATGTTTACCACGTATTCTTCGAAATATTTTAAATATTTGATATCCATAATATTCATTATAGTATGGTAGTATTTCTCTTGTTTGACAACACTTGCTAAAAGCCCAATGGAGAAGCAACATTCATTAAGAAAACTGTCCTACCCGCATTAGAGTAATGGTCTCTATCCCTGTTATATTTAGCGCTAGTTTCCTTCTCAGCAAGAGAATCGCAACATTTAAGTGCTACTCAAATCACCACACCATATTCATACTTATATCTCTATTAGTAATTACTTATATAAAATAATAAAAAGGCAATAAGACTCTTTGGGGTTTTTGCTCCTCTGCTGGTAAAAACATAATCAATATCCCAACTATAAATACTTCTTATCTAGTAATACGGTAATTGGTAATTAACAAGAGTGTCGCCAAATAAAAATAATAAGTGTATACAAAGCCTGCCTACAGTATTTCATTTTTAGTCAAAGTAAATTCACATTTATAGTTGAGACAAATTGGAGCATACTTAGTTTAAATTTATACCTATTAAAAATAGATAAATGATATAATATGGGATCTATTATTATGATAGAGGTAGAAGAAATTGAAATTAATGATTAAAGTGTTAATGTTGTTTGGTTTAGAGAGTAGCATTGTCTCATGCAAGCTGTATGATGAAATACTTGAGAAGATGGAAGATTCCTTAAAAAGCAAAGATGGTTCTTCAGAAAGCAATGAAGCAAGTGTTAAATCTTTTGACGGTAAAAAGGCTGATATTGAGACTGGGGTAAAAGACAGTGGTAGAAGTGGGAGTGAGGCTCAAAGTTTAAATGATGCTGGAGAAAGTGTACAAGGGAAAAAAGCTGTTGATGGAAGAGGCATCGGTGGTGTCGAAGAGATAAAACAGGAGTTAGATGGACTTAAAGACGACATTATTGCAGAGAATGTAGATGATGGCAACTTGAATAAAGAACAAGCAGATTTTGCGTCTAATTCATTTGCAAATGAAATTAAGGATTCCGAGAATATTAAAAAGCAATCTGAGACTCAGTTAAAAGAGGTTGATAAGTTATATAGGGAATTAAGCAGAACAAAAGCAAGACTTGATGAGATGAAGGTTACAATTGAGAAAGCTTACTCTTATTTAGAGAGCGCAAGAAAAAATGGAAATATTTCCGTTAATAGACAACGATTGCCTGATTTAGACAGAACAATTAAGAAGGTTAAAACTAGTAAAACTGCAGTAGAACAAGTAGAGTATAATACTGCTAGTCTTGCCATTGGAGCACGCTAAAAATAACTTTGAGGGAGCTGTTCTGGAAGCTGATAATGTTTTAAGAGAAATAAAAAGGGAACAGCACGCATACATATGGCATTACTATCCAAATGCAAAGAAGTTAATAAAGACCGCAGAAGATATACTTAAGAAGGCTAAGGAACAGCAGGATAAACTTAATTCTAGAATGAAGCAAGTAGAGAAGGATTTTACCGAATTGGAGAAAATATATAAAGAATTTAAAAACTAACCTCAACTATTAAAAGAAAGAGAAACAAAAGCGAGCTTTCCTAGAGGGTAGCTTCCTTTTTGTTATCTCGTTTAGAACAAAAAAATTCTTGACCCCATGATCGTGAATATACCCTTAGGTCTCTTTGTTACGGTTATGATACAACCCAGTACAGCAAAGTTTATCATGGAAGGCATATCTAACCACAAATTCCTTGTAAAGAGCATAAGTTCTGTTATGTAAAAATGAGTCCTTTAAATTTAGAGACAAAGAAGTGTTAAGGATATGAATACAAACGTTAATAATCTCACTAATAAGTTTTATTGTTTCCAAAACAAAATATGCCTTCTAAAAATTCAAACATTTAGTAATAGTTACAAAAACATAATTATATTATAATGATTCTAAATTAGGAGGATTAAATGATTAGAATGATTATATTTTTACTATTTATATTAGTGTTGTCTTGCAACCAATCTGGCCTATCTGAGGAAGGAGAAAGCCCTGATGCTGAAACACCGGTTGCATCCAAGTCTAGTGAGAGTGAAGAAAGCCCTGATGCTGAAACACCGGTTGCATCCAAGTCTAGTGAGGGTGCCATTACAAATGATTATAAAGATGTAAGCAATACTCCAAATATTAAACCCCAACTTGACTTAATGGACAAGAGAGTAAATGAACTAAGCCAAAAAATAATACAAGATGTAAAAGCAGCAAAGAACACTGGCATTACCACTCAAGAAAAGGTTAAGACTGCAAACAAACTTCGCAAGACCGTTCACGAACTAGCAGTTTCACTCGATATTATAGCAAAACTGAAGGAAGTAGATAAAGCACCAAGTGTCACAAAAATAGATGCAACAATAAAGACCACCTTAGATAACACAAAAAACGATTTACCAGAGAGTACAAACGATTCTTCATCAATTGATTCAAGAATTGAGGCTCTAAGAACATTTTACAATACTCTTCTCATCGAAAAGTACAATTTAGTTCAAAGTATGTCTGCATATATTCCAAACAAGTAATGACTCTTATTCCTTGTAGAATTGGAAAAAGTAATAAACAATAAACCACTCTAAAAGACAATAGAGTGGCTTTTATTTTCAATTATTATCTCTTATTTAGACTATAATTAGTTAGTCTTGGCTCCCGTGGAATCTATATTAATTATTTGTTGATGATATTCACAATAAATAATATAGGACAGTGTGTCTTTGATCTATTTCTTTTATACTGCCTCCTGCTACAGAGCAATGTACACATCGAGAATTAAATATTAGGCCTAATATTTTGCAAGAATGCTTCTGCATATCCATTGATATCTAAACCTGTATTTCTATTCACCGATTATATTTATATGCAAATATTTATCAAGGGATTTTGTTTCATCAATAAATTTATTGACCAAATTATTAGTACTTATATTTTATTCTCTAGTATCTCTTTTAGGCATAACAAAGCTCTCTTGCAATAAGTAAATCTCGCTAGTATAAAACTATTACGACCTTCTAAGCCGTAGCCATCGTGCTCATTAAACAAAAAAAATTTAAGTCAAAGATAGCTTTTGCTTTTAATGAGAATTAGCTATAAGCATATCCTTATCCACTAACGCAATGGTGTATTATAACATTGCTTCGATTATCTCTCCCTTATTTAAGAAAATGGAATGGTAACAAGGAAGCATAACATAATCCTTAAATCAATCATTTTATTCTCTATCCTATAGTTTGTTCGTTTTGCTGTTGGTTGTAACAGTTAACTAAAAACAGGAAAATAGCATAGAATGAAGCGAATAAAATAAACACATATTACTTCAATCGTGGCATTATACTATTAGCCAGATAATAGACAATCTTGAGCATGTATGCTAATGAACCCCTATGCTTCAATTCTTTACAATTAAACAACAATACCTTCACTTATATACCAACATATCCCCAAATTTATCTTTAAATACGTAAGAAACATAACCGATGCGGGTACGCCTACTCCTACTGTCGAATAAATCAGATATATTACTGTCCTAATATCACTCTTAGTCGCTTTCCTATCTCTTTAATCTCAATTATGGGATCGCTTCTTGCTGTACATATATTAGTCTCTAGCTTGTCTATCTTGATCTCTAACTGTAGCTTAATGCTTATGGCATCCAATAGTCTTAAGGCTACTGTTTGCCTTAAAGGATTTATCAAAAGCTATCTGCCTTAACCCAGACAGACCCCTGGAAGTGCAGCAGTAGATAAGCTACCTTCTGCCTGCACAAACTAAAAACTCATAAAAACTCATATGATGCGAAAATATCAGCGACCGTTACAAGATCGCTGATATTAAACTTAGCGCTGCCTTGAAGAATGCAAAGCATATAATCACCGCTATCAAACATAAGCGGAATAATAGTCTATAGATCGATACTTGGAATTCGCATTTTTGTATTTATCGTAGTAAACAAATTCATGAGTGTACAATCCTGCGCTATTAGTAGAGCCTTCGATCTTAAGTGTTGGAATATGTCTAGCCTCTAGCCTAAATCTCGCCTCGGCAGTACTTAAAGACTCACCATATGGCTAACCAATGTTTCTTTGAAATACTCTTGATACTTATTAAAATCTTGACTTGTGGGTGCTACCCCACTGCTAAACTTCATACCTTAACCCTTTAACCTAAAATCTTCTCCACTAACTTGAAACTTTAACCCTAAACCATTACCACTAATCTTAAGATAATGGATAATTCTTAGGTAGGGTCTTAGCGTCAGTTAGTTTGAGCACTGAGATTAAATTAGGATTTTCTACCTTCAGTTGTCCAATAAGACTAAATTGTGCATAGTGCTGTCCATTAATCCCACCCCTCTCTTGGTAGTACCTTCTAGCAAACTGCCCGTTACAAAATCTTGCCCTCTCATAACTACCCGATTTAGTTCCATCGTAGAGGAAATTCCTCAGTCCTACACTCTTTGAGTAAACATCAGTACTTCGTGCGTAATGCAGTAAGTATATGTATCCATCATAAGTACTATCCTCAGGCAACTGAAAAATAAATGGCTCTATTCCTAATGCTACTTTTAAAAGAGCTGCCTCATCAAATTCAGGGATCCTGTAAATCTCCATTCGCTTCTGAATTCCCTTATCAGATGCAATAAGCGCACCAGCGGTCTTAGCAGTCATTGCTATTCTGTTAGGTTGCAAGCTCATCTTGGATCTGGCCTCTTTAAGTTTGCTAATAAAGTCATCTGTTGTCTTAAGCTCAACGGGAGTTGATTTTGTATGTACCTCATTCATACCCTTAAGAAGATAATCACGATGTACCACCTCAGCTAAATTTTGCATAACTATCTTCTCAGCTTGCTTTATGGCCTCCTCATCTCTATAATCAATATCACCAAAAGACCGCTCAAGACTGTATCCTGTAAGCAAAAAGGTGCCTTTAGCCAAACCGTCTTTTAATTGCTTAGGATCTGATGAGAATGATGCAAGCTCACTACTATCCTGCTTATCCTGCATAGCATACAAGGCAAGGGTACCTCCCTTCTGGTTAACAGGAGTTTTTAAAAAAAGCCCCTCTATTACATCAAGATAAGGATTATCAAAATACTTATCCGCTATCAATCTTTCCCTATAAAGCGGGTTATTAAAACTAATACTAAAATTATTCTTACTAGACACTCTCTTCTATCTCCTCTATCTTGTCCTCTATTCTAATTCTGTCTTTATTCTTACTCGTAAAATCATCCTCAGCTTCTGTAAAGCTTACGAATCCATTTTGCTTCTGGTGTAATTTAATTTTTGCAATAAGATCTTTGTAAGAAGTAATGTAATCAGCTACAACATCCCTCTTTGATTCCCGCCGCGATAGCCTAGCGAAATTTTGATTAAAAGTTTCCATACGATTAGTTAACTTCTCAATATAAGCTAAACTGGCTCTGTCTATGACCTTATCCGCACTAGCATCTTCAGCACCCGTTACTTTATCTGCAATAGCTTCTATGATGCTACCCAGGGCATCTGCTATCTTGTCTCCTATCCGCTCTGCAAACTGCGCACAATATTGGTTCTCAATTTGCTATGCATTCTGCACAGCCTGCTTCCCTTCTCTATTCTCCTCACTCATAAATCCTCCTTTTGTATTTATGTTTAAACTTAAAAATTTCTTAAGTCTTGAATGAAATAAGATATTAACCCTATCCTTGCTAAGGAATACTCCTTCGTTTAAATAGCTGTCACTGGGCACGAATTTCCTCTTAAGTCTCTTAACTAGATTCTTCTCAGATACCCTAGCTATATCTACTGCTGGAATGTCACTGCCCAGTATGGCCATACCACCCAGGGAACGATTATCTGTCTCCTGATTCTGCTCGTCCTTAAGATAAAATCCACCACTACATCCCTGTTTTAATGCTAGAAATATATCTAGACTACCCAAACACTCATTATCAAATCCCCAAGCCTGCCTTAATTCTCTAGACATCTTCTCCAGCCTCCCTACCTCTCATTCTTGTAACAAATTCTTTGCTTGCCTTACATCCAATGCCTGCACCAAAAAACCCAACTCCACTTGCAAGCGCCACAGAAGTTATCTGTGGTACCTCACCACAGATAATCAACGCAACTATAGATATCACGATGGCAAAGCTCACGCATAAATATGCGAGTATGATCCCATGCGCAGCTATTATCTTCGTTTGTGATTTCTTCTGATTTGTATGATTTTCATGACTTCTATCCCAGGACTGCACTTACAACCACCCCAAAAGCTTAAGTAATCCAAAAAGAGCAGTAGCAACAGCTGAGACCTTTACAATGAATGTTCCGATATTATTAAATGTGTTAAGCGAAATGTTTGTTTTCTTAATTGCCTCTATTTCTTTAAATAGCTTACTGTAGTAGGCATGGGTCATCCTCTCTTGCCTATCCATTTTGATATTAAAAGTTTTCTTAAATCATCAATTTCTTCTCTAGATCTCTCTACTCTTCCAATAAGTCCATTGCCATTTTTACTCAGATCAGGATTAAACCCTAAATATGTCCGTATGTAGGACACCTGCTCCGCAAAATCCTTAATATCATCTCTGCTCTTAGCGTATTCCAATGCTCAAATAGGTCTACTGTTATGAACGATTACGGCTTTAAACTAGCTCTGTAATAATGATTGATCTCGCGGTTGTAACACAGAATGACCTCTTTGTCAAGCTAATGGTGGCTTTGCTTTCTATGTTATTAACTGGAAATTATGGCTACACCACAAAACGATAATTAAGAACTATTTTGATTGCTCAAGTCTACTCAGAGATTATCATTCTCATTTGTCATACAATCGTTATCATTGTTCTTAAGTCTGCAGTAGGCTTTTGTAAACAATTCTTACATCGACTTCATACTCTAGCAACAAAACGCATGCTCCTCTCCTCAATAAAACAACCAAGACGCTTAAATCTTATTATCGAGAAATAAGGTATGATCATATATTTAGTAAAAAGGCTTAATTTATACTATACAAATAATAACTTTTAGTCAACAAAAAATCTGTAATGCTGATTTTACTTAAAAAACATTACATTTCAAATATCAATATAATAAAAGAAACATTTAGTAGAAAGGACGGTAACAATATGTTAATCACAAATAATCACAAAATTATATTATTTACTTGTAGTGAAATAAAAAATATCTTTGAGTCTATTTATGGGCTAAACTACAGTAAAAGCTTTATCTCTAAGACATTCATAGAAATAGACGCAATGATAAGAGTTGGAAAATCCGACTATATTGCTGAAGAATTTATTCAATACTTATTCTTTAAAAAAAGGCAAGATTTACCAAGCATAAAGATAAAGATTGCGAAAAGAAAGGAGGAGATACTACAAGATATTGACCCTGAATTATTAGAATTAGGGTTGCTAGCCCAGAAAGCAAAAAATAAAAAAGGCTTTTTAAGCAATAAAGAGAGAAGAGCAAAAAGAATAGAGAGGAAACTAATCGAAATAGAGATACTTGAAAGAATAAGGAAAAAAAAGTGCCTATTTTGTAAATACGATAAAATTTTTAAGAAGTTTGACTCCGCAAGTAATGATGCAGATATAAGCAGAATAGAAGATTTAATTGATAATTTACTTAACATTATGTAATAATATACAAATTATTATAAATATTACATAATCAGCTGGTTGACATTATTAATGATATTAATATATATTTTTGCTATGATAGTGAATATTTTAAGTCTTCTAAAAAAGAGTATAAAAAAAATCAAGCAGGCCCACACCTGCTCTCTTTTAGAATTTAAAAACTTGAATTATAATTAATTCATAAAAATTAACTGAAGGTATCATAAGCCAACCGATCAAGAAAAGCTTATAGATACCCCAAAGGATACTAGAAATGTTATACCAAAAAGCTTACTTTTTCAAGAACTCCACAAAGGCTAAGGAGACATTACTTACTAGAATCATTAAGAAGAGCAGAAAGGCTACCAGATTCGTCAAATCAGTCACCATTGATTACGTAAAATCACGAGTGGTTCGCACTCAAATGCGCATTAGGCGGGGGCGTACGATCTGTTGGGCTATTGAGAGGAATAATACACAATATTTCAATTCGGGTAGACTTAAGCACTACTCAGCAGGTGACATTCATAGAATGGTTAATGCTTGCCTTGTCAAAGACGGCCTGAAACCTGCTTCTTCTCGTACACTCAGAGGTGATATTAAGGTGTTAAAGGACTTAGGTCTCATTAAAGCCGTAATTCAACCTTTAGGTGAAGGAAATGGCAGCTTCGCATTTTATGTCATCAACTGGAAATTATGGAGAAACTACAAAACGATAATTAAAAACTATTTTGAACAAAAACTTATTAATGACTTTGCTGATAAGAGAATAAAGGGCTCTTTTGAAGAGAAAATCGACAGCATAGTCTTTAATGATGCTGTTGAGATCGAATCAGAAGAAACACAAGCAGTAAGCAAAGAGATACAAGACGTTGGGAACAAAACAGAAACGCTTTGCACGCCCTTGAAAAAACCCTTTATAAAAACTGAACAAGTGGTTGGGAACAAAACAGAAACAAGCGGCGAGCCCTCTAAAACAATTGAACAGTATGAAGATGACATATTGTCAAATGCCTCCCCACAAAATGCCGCCCCTATACCTAAAGGTATAGTAAGCTTTAATAATAATAAGAATTCTAAGAAAACGATTTTAAAAAAATACAATAAAGAGCCTAGTTCTAATAAAGTAGGTGCCGCTTTTGGGTGCATCGGGATTTACAAGAAGAGTTCTTACGAGAAGAAAGACAGGAAAGATATTAGAAAAACTATCGATGAGAAAAAGGTGGAGCTTATCAGCAAATCGGTTGGGAAGATATATCTTAAAGCTAGTAGCTTTAAGAACAATGACAATAGGCAGGATAGGCTACCTTTACAAGCGCCGCCACGCTGCCCCGCGCCGCCTGCCCGCAAGGAAGCATACAAAAGGAGTTATGAGGAGCATATGGAGTGCAAACTAGAGAAGAAATATAGAATCAATAAGCATACTCTGGCTAGAATAAGGCTAGCTAGTAACAATGTAGCAACGCACAGGAACGCCTTGCGTAACCTTGAGTCGAGCTTGATCTATGCTCGTGATTATTCTACAGAAGATGTAGCTGAGTACTACACACAGCAATTTACACAGGTTTACAGTCATAAGGTTTGGATGTTAAACCCTAACACAGACAAGGCGAATGATTTTTACAAAATTTGGGGTACCTTCATGGATAAGTATGCGAATAAGTACAAACAACAGGAGCTCTTAAGCAGTAGGGTTTACTCTGATGGGTATGGCAATCTCTGTGAGACTGATTCTAGTGGCAGGTTTAAGGACTCAGGTGCAAGGCCTTTGAGTGTGTTTTTGGATAAATTTAGACAAGGTATTAACATTAACAAGGAGGTGGTATCATGAGTGGTGGTAAGGTTCAGCTTAGTCGAGAGGAAAGGATAGTTCATGCTATGCTACGCAATCAGACTCATCTGATGAGGAATGCTGATTATTTTTATGAACACAAAAAGGGTCTTGAATATGGCAGCAATCCACACGAGGTATTCAATAGAACAGGCACTAAGAAATTATATCGTCTTCTTGAGAGGAGTCGACGAAACTTCAAGAAGTATTTAAAGAAGCACGGAGATGGGCGTGGATCCTGCTGAGGTTTATGATGAATGGAAAATAGGCAGGTTTGATTCAGACAGGCTTAGCGAGGTTTTATACAAAATTTGCGATACTAGACCTTAGTCTTGTGAGGATATGGCAGTGAAAAAAGGGGGGTGTTTATGAAAATGTTTGAAAAACTTAGTGCTTTATTAAAGCCTAAAGACAAGGAAATTGAGGATG
>NZ_CP129409.1 GCF_030436115.1 Borrelia sp. P9F1 | reverse complement strand
TCAGTAGATTCCTTTACTAAAACACCCATAAACAACCTCTACTCAATTATACCATGTTAATGGCTTCTTATCCTATTCAAACTACTCTTTGCATTTCATAGCCAAAGATAGCAGCTAGGTACTGCCAAGCTTAGCATTGATATTGTTTCTCAACCCACTCCTCATCACACGATTCTAGTCATCACTATACCACTTCATTTGAATTTTAACACGTCAGCACATCTTATTTTAAATTGAACACCTCTCCTATATTTTTAAATTATCTTTAAGAGTAGAAGAGGTGTTTTGTGTGAATATAATAGATAGAATAATTATAGTTCATTTTAAATGATTTTATTTTATCCATATATACATCAAGTTATCAAAACAGAATTCTTTTAAGCTTTCTGGACTTGCTGGCATAGTTATTATAAATAAGACGTTATAGCATTGACGGGGCCATACGAACAAAAAATAGAATTCTCTTTTTAGCAGGTCCCCTTTTTACATAACCTTATCCCAATTAGAATTTACTTTTTAAATTCTTTATATATTTTCTCTAATTCATTAAAATCCTTCTCTACTTGTTCCATTCCAGAATTAAGTTGATCTTGAGACTCTTTAGCCTTCTTAAACAGGTTTTCTGCTTTCTTTATTAATTCTCGTGCATTTGAATAATAATGCCATAGTGCATAACCTGATACTTCTTTAAAAACGTTCTCCGTTTCTAAAACAGCACCTTCAAAGGCTCTCTTAGCGTGTGTTAACGTATTATTTGTATCCATATACTCTCTGTTTTCTATCGCACGTCTGCTCTTTTTAGCCTTCTCAATTGCTTGACTTAAAGCAGGTAATAATTGCCTTTTAGCCTGATCACTCCCACCTGAAGTTTCTCTTGCCTTATTAAAATCAGATCCCGCTTTATCAATTTTAACCTTCATTTCATCAAGTTTTGTTTTTATTTTATCTAACTCCCCAGATATCTTCATAACCTCTTTTAACCGAGCATTAGCCTCTCTATTAATACCCTCAGACGCCTTAATTTCATTTAGAAATGAAAATTGCTCAACCACAGCTGCTCCTTGTTCTTTATTCAATATGCCTTCCTTTAAATTTTCTATAACGACTTCATTCTTAAGGTCATCTATATTCTGCCCTGCCTCTATATTATCATCGAGATTACCCTTGACAACTCTTTCTCCTTGCCTGCTTTCCCTAGCACCACCTAAACTTATAGCTTCTTTATACTCGTCTCTTCCGCTATTTTTTACATCAGTCTTAATATCATCCTTTTGACCGTCAAAAGATTTAATACCTACTTCATTGCTCTCTGAAGAATCTTCCTTGTTTTTCAACGAGTTTTCGACGTTATCTAGTATTGCATCGTATAGCCTACATGAAATAACACCACTCAATAAGCTAACTATCATTAACACTTTAATCATTGGCTTCATATTCTTCTACCTCTTACACAAGAATATGTACCATATTATATCATATATTTATTTTTATTTAGTAAATATTAAAATTAATATATTTTACTATTCTGCATAACTTAAGATAATTACTATTTTTTAATATATCATATAGTTTAGTGTTCTATCTTCTAGGACAAAGAGTAAACATTTTTCGATTTTGTACAAAACCCTGTGCGGCTACATTAGTTGCTAAAACCTAAATTGTTACTTGAATTGTAAGTACCGATTTTGCTTTGGGCCTGAGTATTTACTAATTGCAGTTATCGTAATTGCTTATTACTTGTTATGGGGTATCCTTAAAGGGCAGAAGAGGGTTTGTTACGCGCATAAAAGTGCCAGGTATTTTGTTATTGATGTTATTTTACTGGTTGTAAGTAGTGTATAAAATTGAAGGATATGAAGTATGAAATGGTTAAGGAAATCTCTGCAATCGTATCACAAAAGACAGCTGAAGACGTAAGTAAGGATTACCGGAAGAGCTGTGGACAATTTAAAACTTTAAGTAAAGATGATATCGAATTATTTAAAGTTTAGTAATTATGTTGAATCTAGAGTAAGGAAGCATAAAGAACATTTGAAAATACTGGGATAGTATTGTAGATGAGAAAAAAGCACTGGATGCAAGGATAGATGATAACAATAGGAGAATTAAATTAGCAGGCGATAGCCATATGAGGCTAGATTATACATTTAAAACCAATAAAGAAAATCTACTAAAAGAAATCGAACGAGCTGAGGCCAGCAATAGAACGCTTAAAGCAGAAAGAGATATTAAGCTTGAAGAACTTGAGAAGATTAAAACAGAGGCAGTGGAATTTGACTTGGAAGGTTTAGAGTTAGGGGGTTTTATGTTTTAGCGGGATCGTCTAGTGTTATACTTGCTACCAATACTATTTATACCATATATTGCTGGATGATACTCATATTATCTTTAATGTTGGACATATTTTTGACTCTTTATTTCTATAATCTATCAAAGATAGCAAATGAATTAGTGTTAATACATAAAGGCAATAAAAAAGGCAATAAAAAAACAAAGCCTGGTAGAAGAAATGGAGATAAGATTAGTCAGCACAGCAACAGTACTGACTAGATTGAATTCTTCTGTAAAGGATAGGGACATGAACACTAGTTTGCCGTATGCAAGTAGGAATAGGATGTTATAAAAGCTTTAAAAGCGTGGATTGCAGCGGGGGGATTAGAATTCTTTACTAAAAGAAATTCTATATCTCCCCGCTGTCAAATGTTAGTCCTAGGCTAGATTCTAAGCAATCTTTTTCAAAGATAAATATATGAATCCAACAGGACTGAACATATGAGTATCATAAGGGACTAAGATCAAACCTACTACTACTTGTGCTTAACCTTCATTGCTGCCTGCTGCATATTATGAGCAGCACCGCACAGTTTACCCAAAGCACCTTTAAACCTGTCAGGGGCTTCGTTCATGATGCCTCTTAATTCTGAAATAGAACCCTTAAGAAAAATATCAACTACATTGTCCATAAGGTTTTTAACGCATTCCTTAAGGCCTTCCTCTTTAACTTTTGAGTCGTTTTTCTGCTCATGCTGACCTTGCTTCTCATTGATATTATTCATACAAGACCCAGCAACATCACCAAAAGCCCCTACTACCTGCTTAACCTCTGCTATTGTTTTATTGCTACCATCCTCTATCATCTTTTCAAGTTTGCCAGCTAAATCTAACTTCCCCAAAGCAGTCTTAATGCTATCTAAAACCAGGCTAGCAGTATCATTTTGGTATCCAGCACCCACTAGAGATTTGAAAGCTAAATCAAGCTTCTTAGTTGATTTCTTAATCTCATCAATAAGCTCAGACTTCTTCTTATCATTTTGCTTAGTAATTTCAAAGGTAGCATCAACACTACTCTTAGCCTCAGCTGCAATCTTGTCAAGCTCCTCTCTACTTAAAGACTTAACCTCATCAGCAGACTTACCAGTAGCCTTACTAACCTCATTCACAGCCCTTTCAGCTACAACCTTAATATCCTCAACGGGTTTTTTGACCTTAATCTTACCCCTAACTTCAGCCCACCACTCGCAGCTGGCAAACAACATCAATACCGAAATACTTACTATTACTCTCATATGCATAACACACCTCTCCAACCAAAGGATACATCACAGTGGATAATAAACAATTTAGGAATCATGGAAGAGCCTTAGTCATGTTACAAACCCTTTGTGGCTGATAGCAGGGGAGGCATCACACAAAATAGCCTTAACAAGAGGTATGCTTTAGAAAAACAACGATTAGTGATGAAGGTTAGTAAAGGCTAATACTTAATCTTATGAGAAGCAGCACCTATATCGAGAGCTGCAGCCCGTAGTGTATTTAAGGCATCTTTAAACTTATAAGGTGAGTATCTTGAAGCAGAACCCAACTTATCACGAATGCCCTTTTCAAATAGATTAATTACATTCTCCATGAGAGTTTTAACACAAGCTTTGATTCCATTCGCTTGTGCATTGGCATACCCCCTAGTATACTCAATACTTTTTATACAAGAAATATCGCCACCAAATTTCAATACGGTCTTCTTGGCCTCTTCTATTATATGGATACCTCCACTCTCTATTATCGCAGCAAGCTTGCCAGCTAACTCCAACTTCTGCAAAGCGACCTTAAGATTATCCAACACCACATCCAAAATATCGTCACTGTACTCAACAGCAATTAAAGCCTTGAAAGCTAAATCAAGCTTCCCAACTGAGCCCCTAATACGGTCAATAAGCTCAGAATTATTCACAGAATCAGCAGACCTGCTTGTGGCCCCCCATCGCTGCTATTTGTAACATCAACACTGTAAGCAGCCTCAGCACTAGTCGCAGCATCTGCCGCAAACCGCTCAAGCTCATCTTTACTTAAAGCCTTAACCTCAGTCACAGACTTGCCAATAGCACTCCCAACCTCCTCAGCTATCCTTTCTGCTATAACCTTTGCCTGAATCCTGTATCGACTCAACTCCAGCCTTTCCCCTATTCTTATACCACCACACACAACCGACAATTAATACACAAAAAATCAATATTAGAACACACGACACGCACATATAAAACACAACCTCCCCTCAAAGGGTACTTCACAGTGGACAGTAAACAACTTAATAAATAGCAAGGAGGCAACACATAAAATAGTTTCCAATAAAATTTTAATACTTGTAGCAATAAAGCACGAATAAAACAATGTAAACTAGTCTTTATAATTAAGCATGAGTGTAGCTCTACCGATAAAATGAGCTGCGGCCTGTAGATTCTCCAATGCATCTTTAAACTTATCTGGTACGTTTACACCGGCTATCAGATCACGAACATTATCATGGAAATACGAACCTGCATTCTCCATAAGATCCTTCACACATAAATTAAGACCACTACTTGGTGCATCCGTCTGATCGCTATTGGCTTTAATATGCTTTATACAAGAGCCTAGATCACCCTCAAGCTTCACTACAGCTTCCAAAGCAGAATCTAGAGTCTGATTGATACTTTCTGCCATAGTTGCCAGCTTCCCTGCTAAAGATAACTGACCTAAAGCATGCTTCATATTCTCTAGAAATGGTTCCACAATATCACTACTGTATCCCGACCTCACTAGAGACCTAAAAGCCAAAACAAGCTTACCAGCCGCTTCTGTAATCTGCTTAATAACATCAGACCTATCCCTAATGCCAACCCGCTCTTCAGCACTCTTAAGAGCCGCCTCAGCGCTACTCCTAGCTTCATCTGTAAGCTGTCCAAGCTCATCTTTACTTAAAGACTTAGCCTCATCAGCAGACTTACCAGTAGACTTACTTACTTCCTCTGCTAATTTTGCCGCTTCAGCAGCAATTGACTCATCAGCAGACCCTACCCTAACTTTTTCCTTATCCTTGTCGTCCTTACAACCGATAAACAATATTAGCACTAAAATACCTACAATCTTTATGTACATAACAAAACATATCTCCCACACTCCAAAGGTACTGCATAATACGTAGCAAACAAATGATTTTTATAGCATACCTATAACTTAAAGATTTTACTCTGCTCCTAGTAACTATTGTTTTACTTCAAAATTAGTAGTACACTCGCCAGTCAAATGTTTGAGAATATTTAAAAGTATCCATACTAGAAATATTTAAAGTTTCCAAATACCAATTTCATTGTGCAACCCGAGTTTAGGATAGATATCTTCATAAATGACATGTTAACTTTTTTTTAAATTATATTTAAGGTCATATTTGCAAAATAAATAAATCGGATGCATCAGATGCTAACAATTCTTTGCACCCGAAGACCTAAACGATGACAAAGACAACAGTTTATATACTCATTAAAATATAAAGCACCATTAAACTCGTCTCTTGGGTTTAAATATGAGAATATTTTAATAAAATAAGAAAGAACCCGTCCTTCTGTAAGGACGGGTTCTTTTATTGTGTTTAAAGCCTTATTAAACTCATCCTGCCTTTGTTCCATTCTAGCTAGAACAGTTACTTTTAATGTCACGCTCTCTGCTCTCTTCTCTGGTCTAATGATGACTAAATCGCTAAGACTACCATTTACCTTTACTAAATTTATCTCTCCTCATTTGCTTATTTAAAGCCACAGCTGCTTGCCTTGCAGCATTAGCCTTCCTTAATAGCTCTCGATCTTTCTTAGCATCCTGTTGCTTATTTAGCTTGTCTTGTTCTTGCATAACGTCTTGTTGCCTAACCGATCCCTGTAGTGATACCACATCTTGTTTCTTCTGCTTTGGTGCTACATACCTCGTATTAGAGCCCTTCAACTCATCTTGTTGAGTGCCTCTATTAACGCCTAAATTCTTAACATAAACAGAGCCCGGTTCCTTCCCAGTTCCCTCGCCACCCCTCTTAAACTGCCTAGACCGAGACACAAACCTGATCTCAGACTTATTATTAAAAATGGACTTAAACACTTTAAGGATGCAAAAACCTGATACTAAAACATAGGTTATAAATAAAACAATCCCTACAATTAATAAAAATACTGTATTCATTTAATCCTCTCCCCTTACTTATAAAGTATACCCTGTTTGTCTTTTAGATACTTAAGTATTTAAATCTTTAATATATCTTCTTTAACACTAGTAAGTTGTAAATGTGGGATAAGTTATTATAGCTTTCCTGAATAGCGATAATTTGATACTGAGTATGAGTATGTAAAGCAAGCCTTATTAAATGCTAATAATAGTGTTGAAATTAAGATACCCAAAATTTTAAAATATAAATTACAATATCGTCTATCTTGGTAGCAAGAGAATTGTTATATTGCAAAACACTAACAATTTTTTATTCTCAGCACTCATTAAACAGCACCCCTTATTCACCTCTTAAACAATACTCTTAAATTTTAAATACTAGTTATCTAACTTAACTTAATTTTAATTTTTCCCACTTTTATCAAAACTACACTTCTCTTGACAATTTTTCTTATATATTTTTATTTATTGCTATTTCTATCTACCGGGAATTTATACAAGATATTTACTATAATAATGTATCCTCAATGAACCCGCTATATTTTAATATCTGAAAATAAAGAAAATAATTCGTATATTATTTAGCAAGAAAAATTGTCGTCTGGGTAAATAATATGAACGTATCCCTACTATTTAAAATAACACTAAATGAATTTACGCAAATTATACGATACTGTTCTTAATTAACAGATGGCTGTTTTAACTATTCAGTGCTCGCATATTGAAGCACTTATCTTCTCCAGTATTCTCTCTCCATTCTTATAGCAATATTCTCTTTTCAAAACATTAAAATTATCTCTACGTCTTCCCTCCCCTCCCCACTATTTACTAAATTGTTTATTATCTACTGTGATGTATCCTTTCATTGGAGAGGCTTTCGTGTCATGCATATGAGAAGAATAGTAAGTATTTTGATATTGGTTCTGTTTATCAGCTGTAAGTGGAACAAAGCTGAAGCAGAGGGGAAGGATGCCTATGGGGTGATTCAAGATACACCGGAGGTTGTAGCAGAAAAGGCAACTGAGGAGGTAAGTAAGGCTACTGGTAAGTCTGTG
Source organism: Borrelia sp. P9F1 (assembly GCF_030436115.1). NCBI lineage: Bacteria > Pseudomonadati > Spirochaetota > Spirochaetia > Spirochaetales > Borreliaceae > Borrelia > Candidatus Borrelia rubricentralis. Next base: position 24,964 of record NZ_CP129409.1, on the reverse strand, counting down.
GCTGAGGTTAAGGCTTTAAGCAAAGATGAGCTTGATCGGTTTGCCGCGGATGCTGTGACTAGCGCTGAGGCGGCTATTAAGAGTGCTGAGGCACATAATAACCACAAAGATAACGCTAGTATTATTGATGAGATTAAACGAGCAGCTGGTAAGTTTGCTCTCGCTTTTAAGGCTCTAGTGGGCGCTGGATTCCGTGATGCTATGATTCCCGTGATAGGCAATATTAAGACCGCTTCCTTGAGGTTCGAGTTAGTTGGTAAGCTGGCCAGAATGCTAGAGAGTGGGAGTGGTACGATAGGAGAGGTTGGGCGAAACGTGGTAGAGTTTGGTGTCGCTGATTATTGTATAAGTGTTACTAAAGATAATCAGCACGCGGGTACAAAGGTAGCAGAGGGAGAACTTAAAGAGTGTGTTACGAATCTTATGGGCAGTATAGTTACTCTGTTTGATAAGGGAGTGCAGAGACAGTTGGAGCCCTTTATGAAAGGTGCACCTGAAAAGTTTAAAGACGCATTATTTAAACTGTGGAATGCAAATTTCACTATTCAAAGAGCACTGCTAAAGATTATGTAAATATTAGTTAGATCAGTGGCTAGCAGTGGTACTGTTCTCTCCGCTCCAGACATTCTCAAGATTTCTAGCCTACTGGCATGCTTAAGCAGTGGCTTCTGTATCGTTTGACAGTAAACATATGGCTTGTTGGCTTATTATTAATAATATTTAGATTCACATTCCTCTAAAGAGAGCTTGTTTGCTCAAACTAACCTTGACAAGTCTATTATTAATTGGCAGACCAGGATCTCTGTTATGTGTGCTCTGCTCGTATTTGTTTTGCATTGCTACAAAGGCCTCCGCTCTTGCTACTTATTCTTCCGTGTAAATAACATCTTCCGTATCAATTTTTTTCTTATGTTTCTTTTCTAGATTATATTCATAAAACAAATTATCTAATAAATGTCTGTGCTCCCTATAAATTCTGTCTAATGCATAAGAAGTAAATTTAGTATTTGACTTAAAATAAGAATATGTACCTTCTGATGGTATTAATATTCTTAATGGAATATCCTTCCTTATCTTTCCTTCTTGCAGGGCCTTGTAATTATTTTCCTTTACTATCATCTTTATATGGTCTATTCCCCTATCGATAATATCCTGTTCTGTTATATGCCCTTCTTTTAATGCCTTGCCTATTTTAATAAAAAGATAAGCATTTGTGGTTGAAGTACCGCAAGTCCTTATAAACTCTACAAAATTATTATAACCCCCAACTACGTATAATTTCTCATCATATATTTCAAATACCGTCTTAATCATATCTATTTTTGTTCTAATATCTTTCACTGTTAATGACTTTAGCCTTTCCATAAGTTTTTTTAATCTTTGTTCTTTAATTTCCTTCTCTGCATATAAGGCTTGGTTTTCTATTCTTAAACTGATATTGGGTTTTAATTGGGCCATATTATTACTCCTTAAAATATATTAATAATATATTAAATATATGTGAATTATGTCAAATATAAATTTTACACGCGTGTAAAATTTATAGGTATTCTATTAATCATCTATCCGTTTTCGATATAAAATTATTCCAAATTGTTTGATATTCCCCCACATAATCACATGTCATATCAAAATCGATCTTAGAAAAAATACTTTTATTTAAACTTTCCCTCTCTGATACAACACCCAAAAAGTTGTCCCTTTTAATAAATTCATTATAAAAATACCTGTAAGTGCTTCTCTTCTTAAATCTAGTTACTACTATATATATTGGGATGTCTAATTTTAATATGTCATGAACCTGAGCGTAAATAAGTTCTAAACTTTCAAACGTCCATAATTCACACACGACTGGTGTGATTACGTAATCACTAACAAAAAGAGAATTGGTTAAAAGAATATCTGATGATGGTGGGTTATCAATTAAAATATAATCATATTCTTTTGTTAAGTTTTGCATTGCATCTTTTAAGAAAAATTGTGCTTCTTCAAATGTAATAACCTTACTTTGCCAACAATATTTTACAAAATCTTGTAAGCTATAATAGCTAGGAATTATATCAATATTTTGATACACATTTACTACAGCACTATCCGCAAGCAGTTCTCCTTTTAGCATTTCATATGTGTTAAATGTGGGCACATGAATCTTCCTCGCCTTTAATTGGTCGCCATAATAACTAGTAATGGAAGCTTGTGTGTCCATATCGATAAGCAAAACTTTATGTTGTTGTGCTATTAATTTAGCGAGTATTAAACAAGTTGTGCTCTTCCCAACACCACCCTTAATGCTTGCTATTGATATGACCCTAGGTACTTTCTTGGTACTCAATTTTTTTATCCTCCTATCTTTAAGATTTATTGATAATAACTGTATCAGTATATCTTTTTTTAAATTTTTAATACATTTGGCTCAGTGTATTGTTGAAGACTTATATACAAATAGGATCTCTCTAGTATTATTTTAATAAAACATACCTGTAAATAATAAAATCTAATTAAGCTGTCTCGGGGCATGAAACTAAACAAATACCAATGACTTGAGGCAGATTGATTAGCATGAGAACAGATAAAAAGAATTAATTTTAAAAACAGGTGGCCTTGGTGGTCACAAAGAAGGCTGTAGTAATATTTAAGATACTGATGGAGATGCAAGCTGTATCCCTGATTATAATACTTTATTATCCATCCAGAAAAAACTTAGTGACGTGTTTTGATAATTTTAGAATTAATTCGTTATTTCCTGCACTTCTCTTGGCAATTTTTTTATTACTTATCTTCTATATCTTTATTTATTGCTATTTTTATCTATGGAGGCTTATCTAGATCTGTTTGCTTACTCCAATACCACCATGAGGCACTAATTTTATCAAACTCAGTTTGAGCTTTAATTCTCTCCTCTTCAAGGCTAGTAAGCTTACGACTACGCTCCTCTTCAATCTTCTTTTATGTCTCCTGAGTTGTAATGGCCTCTTGTTGTGCAGCACGCTTGGTCTGGTACTCCTGTTGTACACTAGCTAAGCGCTTCTGAAACTCCTCTCCTGATATTTGACCCTTGCTCTGTGCTTGCTTTAAGAATTCAATTTCCTTATTGTACTGCTCATCCAGTTTAGAAAGCTTTTCCTTTCGCATATTAATTTCACGATTAAACCCCTCCTCGATACGCATAAGCTCAACTTCACTCTGCTTAGCAAGCCGCTCTAATTCCTAATCGCGCCTCTTTTCAATCTCAGCTATAGCATTAGCTTCTATTCCCTTAAATATACCCACGGTAAAATCAAAAATGGCTACAGCCATCTGACCCCATACACCAAGGCTTGATACTAAGTCTTTTGAAACATCAACTGCAGATGCGATAAAAGCGTCTGTACCCTTGGCGGTGTTTTGTGCAAAAGCCTTTCCTAAATCTTGTGTTAAAACCTTACTTACGGAGCCTGCAAGACTTGCAAGTAACGCTTGAATGGTTGCAAACCAATCCTGGCTAGCCTTGCGTGCCTGCTGTGCAGCAGAAAGCAGGGCATTCTTATTAGTATCATTGAGCTTTTCAAACTCACTCTTGTGAGCATCGCTAAACTCGCGATACATGTTAGCTATCTCTTGTTGTATCTTAAGGCTAGCGCGCCCATGAGCATCCTCTGGTAGTAATGCAAGTTGGTACTTAATATCTCTAATTTTGTCTTGTAGTGCCTTGTATGAATCAGCAAATGACCTGTCAGGAGCACTCTTTTCAAATTCATTAACCTCACGCTGCATCGCGACAACTACTTGCCTGCTTTGTTCATTAAGTCTGCTAAACTGCCCGCTATATATTTAGCAAAGAATTCTTTATTGCGAGCATTAGCTTCCTCAGCTAATTTACGGGTAGCCCTTTCCTGCTCCCTATAAGGGAGTGTTAATATTTCTCGTTCCTTTTCTGCAAGGGCTGCTTTTAGATCCTTATGGGCATTTACAAAATCATGATTAGCTTGTGCAAAATCACTAACAATTTTCTCAATACCCGCTAGTGTTTTCTGATTTGCTTCATTTAAGTTATCAAAGCTTGCACTGTACTTAGCAAGGAATTCCTTATTGCGTTCGTTAATGAATGCCTCATCTTGCCGGGTAGCCTTAAGCTGCTCTTCATAGGGTTTAAGATGAATGTCACGCTTCATCTTAAATATTTTCTTCTGCAGCTCTTCATAATCCTGCATCATTTGCTTATCATAATCTGCTATAGCTTTTGGGTCGTATTTCTTAACTCTAGAAGGCTCCTCTGCCTTCTCCTCTTCCTCACTCTTCTTACTAGAAAGCCCTAAAAATTGAGAAACAGAACCCCATAACTTGCCTGCAAGCTCACCCACTTTAGTAAAAAGAGCGATGATTGGTCTGAAGGCCATCTTGAGTGCCTCTACATACTTACCTACGATATAACCTGCAATCTGTACAAGCTTAGCGTAAAGCGATAGTACGGCTCCTGTTATTTTAACAATAGGCGTCAGCACGCCTACTATTAGGAACTGTTTTACCTTCTCAAACCCCATCATCATGGGTTCTAGTGCCTGTCCTATTTGAAGAAACAGCTTCTCACTCATCTTAGCAGTCTGTTCTTGTGACTGCTTAAGGGTGCGAGCCTCGCGAGCGGTGTTTTTGTAAAACTTGCCACCCTCAGCAGTAGCCTTTTGCAAGGCACTATTTAAATCATTAAACCCGAGCTTGCCCTCACTAGCCATTCTAAACAAGGCCTCACCACCCACACCAGCCTCGCTGGCTAGTAGAAGTCGAATGATTCGAATTCAAAAGATTTAAATCCAAAAGATTCGAATACCAATTATTCATTCAGGCTTTCACCTTTTTGTAGTTCAATATAAATTGCAAGTTCATTTAGAACTAGAACGAACCAGTAATTTTGATTAAAAAGACCTCCAGCCTCAGGTAGGCTACCTGTAGCTCTTGACACTAATGCTAGATTAATCAAATATGAAATGGCAGTCTCATTGGAAGCAATCCAGTCCAGCTCACTCTTCATCTCTGATATAAACTCTGAATTAATTTTGTCTGCATACCTTAAGACGTTACTGTAGTGCTCACGCTTTGCGATGTACTGGACTGCAAGCTCGACTTTTTTAGGCAACGCTCTGCCCTTAGTGTTGAGGCTAGATTGCCAAGTTCAAGTGATATGTTAAGCAGCATATCATCTAGAAGTATTGCATCGCTCTCGACCATTTCTTTTGTAACAAGCTTGCCTGTTTGATCAAAAAGACCTGTAAACCCTGCTACATGCTCCCTCCATACTTGACGAACATATTTCATCTGGGCTTCAGTTGCTGCAGCAACACCTGCAGAATCATGCTCACCACCTCCCTTCTTAATGTCTTGTAGTATTTGTATTTGCCTCGCTTTAAGTCTCTCCATAAACCCATAGTCAATATTCTCAAGTATGATATATGCTTGGCTGTCCTCAGCTTCCTTTGCTTCCTTTACTTCCTTTGCTTCCGACTTTGTATTAAAATCCTTACCATTTCTTATATATGATGGGATGTAGGGAATGGGTACCCTGCCTGTTAAATTAACATTAATTATCATATTGCCTCCTTTTTGCTTTAAATTAAATCTCGAAAAACACAGCGCCTTCTATGTAGTCATAAGATAGCGATACTAATGGTTTAGAAAGTGTTACCTGACACTTAAGGTCGATCTTCTGGTTTGATAAGTCCTGTGCTGGATTAAATGTTGCAATCTGTCCTTCTGCTACGCTAAACTTGGTACGCTGATTAAGACTTTGTATCTGATTGACTAGAAGCACCACGAATTCATAATTTGCAGGCCTCTTAAGCTTGCCTATCTCATAACTACCGTTCTTACTCCCATTTTTTACAATATCCATGGTTGGGAAGTGTGAGCGCTCAATGTAGGTTTCAAGCAGTTCTTCTTTGTTCTCTACAGTTTCTCGTACAGAGTACCCTGAGAACTCAACTGTGTGTTCTGGTTGTTTTCCTATAGCTGAGATTGAACCACATGTTGTCTTGAGTGTCTCTGTTGCTTTTACTGAGTTGACATTGTATGAGTAGCCAAGGCAGTACGTGCGCATAAGCAGCACCTCGATCTCATCGTTCTTACCTAGTGCTTCTTTAAGGTCATCAAAGAGTGATTTTTGTTCATAATAAAGCACACCACCTTCTCTAAGGTCATACGATGTTGTGAGTTTTGAATCCTCTCCTAGTTTCTTAACCTTAAACACACACTCTTTAATTGATTTCCATTTTGAGGGCTGCTTGGTAGTAAGCGGTAAGTCCTTTACAACTAAATCCTTAGGATCAACAACATCGTCCCCATTGTTCTTAATATCACTACCTTTAAAGCACCACTTAAATTTATCAATATTGACTGCTGCCAACACTGCCCCTGAGGGTATCTTTAACTTTTGTTCTGCCATTTTTATCTCTAACCTCTTGTTTTTTAAAATCGCTACACGAAACATTTAAATCACTGCTATTCTTCTGCTATTTCTCCTCCAACCTCCTCATCTTTTCTTGGTACCCATACCTTTAAATTTCTTTTTGCTATCAACTCATTCTTAACTTAATATTGGACTTCTTTAACAGAAGGACCCAATATCTAGGAATGGTCTTGTGTCGACTCTTTGGAATAGAAAGTCGAGTTGTAAAAGCAGCTGCCTGAGTCTACAATTCTGCTGGCCAGCCTTGCTGCACCTTACATGAAAAACTTCTGAGTAGACGACATCTAGTAGAATTAGTAGCCAGTTTTTGTACGCAACGCTACTTGTGATCCTGTATAGTGATAAAATTGAGGTTGCATAACGCAGCACTTCTGTAAGCTCACCTTTAAGCTGCTCAGGTATTTGTATCACGCCATCCTTGCTGCACTCGTTTGCAAGATACTCAATCTGCGTGTTTGCGATCCAAAGCTCTAGCCACTCATCCCAGGTGATGCCCTGTATTTCCAATGCTTCCACTCTCAAACAAGCCCTCCCTATGTTTGTCAACTACGGGCCCTTAGTAATCTCGATCTCAACTACTTCGGCTGGTTGGAAGTGAATAACACCTGCTGATTCCATTGAGGCGTGAATGTAATCGCCATCTGGAGCTGAAAATCTTCTAAAGAATATTTCGGGTATCATTGGAACAAACATTACCTCTGGATTGGGTTCATAAAGAATCGGGTGCGTGAGTCCCTTAAAGACTGAGGTTAAAATATTATGGTCATCCTCAAGTGATTTCTTAATCTTAATGTATTGCGGTTCGCTATAAAGATCTGCTAGTAGGTGTGAGTATGCATGTGGCAGCAGTAGGTGATAAATCCCATCTAGTTTCTCCTTATGTTTCTCCGACTCGCGCTTTGCAAGCACAACACTATCATGCAGGGTATATCCACTAGTAACTGATGCTACTTTAATGCTGCTTCTGCCTGTAAGGGTGGCGATCCCCTCCATCTTAATGTGAGGCTTGCCAAAAATAATTGAGTGGTATGCATCCTTCATAAGACCAAGTTCAAGATTAGCTTTAACCTCCTCTTCTGAAACAGATCCATACATTAGATCCTTTAAAGCAATGCGTTGTACCGTATCAAATACGTGCATCTTGTATGCTACCTCTGCAAAAGAGAAGCTGCTTCTGCCAATCTCATTGTTATAATCGCCGAAATTTGAAGTAACGTTGTGTTCAAGGGTAGCCCTGCGTGCAACATAATACCCTTGCCTGAGCTCACTCCTGTTTATTACCTTGTATGGAACAAACTCCTCAAGGCCATCTTTTGCAAGCTGTAGTATGTCACCGCTATAGGTACCGCTTGCTTCTGTGAAAATACTTCGACTCATTGTCCCTCTCCTATTGTTTGCTTTTCAATACTTATATCTTTTATGAAAATACTTAGCATGGTTGCTCTCCTTTTAAATTAATTTCTTAAATTAAAGATGTTTTTAGGTTTTTATAAATAAGCTTTTAAGAAAACTTACGGCTACCGCTGGACTCATACTCTGCACCGATGTTAATATCTAGTAAAATGACCTTCTTATCACGCGGGTCAGTGTCTTTAACCCTGCCAACCTGCACCGCACCCTTGCCGTCCTTGACTAGTTTTTCTGCCTTTAGAAAAACAAAGTCACCAATTTTAGGGTCAGCCCAGCCATTGTCAACCTTAACTACGACCTCACCAAATCTTCTAACAGGGATCATTTCTCCTGGGAAGTAGTCTGGATTCTCATGTGAACTAATATTGGTTTTCTTTAATGCAAACCCACGCACGCTGCAGTTCCCATTACCCGCAGAGGAGGGTGCCTTGACTAATATGTCACCCATTGGGCTTGATTTGCCAGTTGCAAGCACTGGCATGCCAGGCTGTATTATGTCAGAGTTAACATCAACTACTGCAGTTTCAGTCTGATTTAATCCACTCTTATGGTCACAACCTAGGATGAATCTCTTCTCAATTGATGTAAAATCAAAATCAGGCATGTGCTACCCACCATCTTTCCTTGTGTCGCTGAGCTTTGGTATTATTAACAAACTCTGTTTTTCGAGAAAACTTTTTACTAAAATAAAATAAAAACAAATCAAACATGTGCTGCCGCCCCCCATCTTTCCTTATGCCGCTGAGCTTTAGTATTATTGATGATCTTGCCAACCTCTCTATTGCGAGTATTAACCGTTTGTCTGTAGGCTGTAAACTCCTGGACTAGTAGACACAGATTCTCAATTTGGGAGTCAAGATCACCTGACTCATCAACTCTAAATTTAGGCACGCTGTATTTCCTCTTCATAGCCTCAAGGAAAGCCAGTTTTGTTTCCCTTACACTACCCGCATCCTTTATGGTTGATGGGGTGTAGTAATCCTGACACTTCTTTTCAAGCTCAGACAGCTTTTGTGAGTCCCTGAATGCATCAGCTTCTGCTTGCAGCCTAGCCTTAGTCAGTGAATTCCTCTCAAGCTCGACCCTGCGGTCAATCTCCTCTCGAGGCATAATATCGGGTAGCTTTTTGTATGCATCCTTAAGTCTTTTGTAATCCTCTTGAGGTATCGTAATGGTGCTGACACCAGCTGCCGCTTTCTGCTGCTGCACAGCTGTCTCATCTGATCCACTATCAAGTGTAGTAAAAGCAATAGAGACTGAATCTAGCTCCTCTTGTTCCATTTCCATTTGCATCTTTAACCTCCTTTTTGCAAATCTTTCTTTCATTAAATTACTCATTACTCATTGTTTAAATAAGCTCTAAACTGCTCTTCAACCTGCTCCCTTAAGTCCTGTCTGGCAAGTTCAGTGGCTTTTTGTATAAGTTCAACATAAGTACCCAGTGTGCGTGCGTGCTTCTCATCAATGTCAGCTTGCTCCTTCTGACTTACAGGCTTGACGGCCTTAAAACTCCAATTAGACTTTAATTGAAATCGCGCAAGCACGGTATTAATGAAGGAAGCCACCATTAATCTAGAGATCTGCTCGATATTAAGATAAAAAATGTCATAATTACCCACTCTCCCCTCACCAGAGGGTGATACTGGATAAAGTATCTCTTTAGGAATACCTGAGTGAAGTGTTATGTTAGATACAATAATCTCGAAGGCATCGCGGAGTGGACTTACAGAGCGTGTTATGTTTGATATATCGTCCTCGCGTCCAAGTATCATCATTTTATGATTATCATCCAGTACTCCATCTACATTACGTTTGACCTCAGCAAGGTCATGGGCAGTCATATCTTTAACTGAGGGTAGGGTAGCTGATTTAAGGAAAGTGAAGTTGTTAACGCGTAGGAAACCCAGCGTTTCAACAAGTAGTGTGTTCATTATGCTACTGCTTTTGCGCAGCGCTGTAAAATTTAGGAATGATGAGCTCACTGTAACGACTCGTGTTGGATGAATGTCTCTATGTCTGCAATCTGCAGCGCTCCAAACCTCTCCAAAATTATGTGTTAAGACAGAAAAGTCTTGTCTTAAGGGAGTGGCAGCATCATCAGAGTCTGGTATTACTATGTGAAACGAGCTCTCTCCTGTAAGTATTGCTGAGTACACCATGCGTTTGATGATCATTCTAAAGTTTTTGTTAAACAGGATATCAAGCCCATCGCCTTTGTCGTGGTAAATATCTCTTGATGAAGCAAACCCTGCATAAATTTCTGCTATCTGTTCGTAAAGTCTTGATGCATCGCATGCATCAACAGCCTCACTTGCAGGGTACAGCACGCTTTTTCTTTTATCTTCTTTTGATCTGTTTAGGAAAGAAAACTTAAACAAACCTGCCTCTTTGTTCCACTTTTACTGTCCTCTTTGCTTGAGAAAAGTGACACAACTTAAAATTATTATCATTTTTCTAATCTCTTCTAGCATAATCACTTACGCTTCCTATTTACTTATTTACAAGCTTTAGAATTGCTGCAACAAGACACGCTAGACTGCACCTAATTTCTTTTAGCATATTAACTTACACTCCCAGCCCTTTGTTCTACTTTTCATGAGAAAATTGAGACTACATTTAAGAATGCTGGAATGTAGTCAAGCTCCTTTTGCATAACAATATTATTAGAAACACCCTCATCGGTCTCATCGTCGTAGTGATATTCAGTATCACTAAATTCAGAAATAACATTTTCAGTATCCTCGCATGCTATTATGTTTAAATTGCTGGGGATTAAATAATCAGAAAGTGCATAAAGACTTCTGCTGCGAGCCAGCAGGGCACTCTTACCCAGTCTTGAGAAAACACCTGCAAGTTCACTGCGTGTATTGGGAAGCACGAACACGCCTCTGAAGCGTTGTGTTTGGCTAGCATAATCTTCTCTTGAAAGCAACACCTTGCATGATGCATTAGTTACAATAGTAATTGGAAGGTATGCGATCCTGCCGATTAGTACTTCAAGGAAGGCTACTCTGTTGTCTTTAATATGCACACCGGTGTAAAAACTGCCTGTTGTCCTTGCAAGCAGTGAGGCGTCGCAGATGGAGAAATCCTTAATAAGTCTAGCTGTTTGAAATTCAAATTCCTCTCCTAGTACCTCAATTCTGTATCCAATATCATTCCCGTGATATGCGAGGCGCTGTTTTGCAAGCCATGCGGCTGTGTCCCCTCCATTAAGAAACGGGTTGTCTTTGTATGTGCTTTTAATCACACACACGCTGGGGTCGTCTTGATTTGCAATATATCTCTTGTAAAACCAGTGTGAGCGTGATACGGGGTTGCTTGACATGTAAACGCGTCCACCGAGCTCTCTCATTGTGGGCAGTAGCCTCTCAATATCATCTGCTATGAACTGATTTGCTTCCTCAATCCAGAGGTCTTTAAAATGTGCATAAGATTTAAGATCGGACGTATTTTAGCCGCCTTCAAAAACAAACGCACGCTTTCTACCAAAAATGAAGTCCTTTGTCTCAATTTTAGCTTTACTAATATTAAATCTTCTTCTTAAGGAATACCTGTCAAGTAATTCCAATATTTCCTTATGTATTGATTCCGTGGTCTTGTTTTTCTTCTTCCGAATAGCTAGTGTATCCCCACCCTGTGGACTAAATTTCCTCTCAAGATTAACCGTTGCGATATCATAAGTCTTTCCTGTACCACGACTTGAGTAGTAGATAAATACCTCCGCTTGTGGTTTTTCCTTGTAAGCATTAAAGTAAACTGGAAGTCTTTTAAACTGCACCCTTACTTCTCCCCAGCCAGCCTTGCAATCTCATCCTCGGTATAAGCAGCGGTTGTGGCGTTGTTTGCAAAGAAATTATTATTCAGTACTAGCTTTTCTTTCCGAATAATGTCTAGAATTAAATCCTCAACCTCACTCATGCCAAGTGTTGCAAAAAACATCCTAAATGCATGCAGACTCGTTGCTAGTACATTACTATTTGAAAACTCAACCATTCTTGTAAAGAATGCTGCTAGTAAGGCCTCACGAGTGTTACAAGCGCCCTCTAGCGAAGGGAAGTGCTCTTTAATTAATTCTTCAAGTCGCATTTTGTAATCAAATTCATCAGATTAACTATTCATCCTCTGCCTCCTGTAAATCTTCATCTAAATTCTCTTCTAAATCCTCATCATCTACCGCAGTTTCTACTGCTAGAGACGAGGCGGCCTCTTCTACTTCCAGGGTTTGCTGTAGCAACACACTAGAAGCACCCTCTGGTGTATATTCATCCTCATCCTCTACTGCAGCAAGCCACATGTCCTCTTTTACTGCTCGCAGTGGCATCACTTCTCTTGTATCTCCAGTCCCATCTAGTGGAGGTAACTCGTCCTCTGCCTCATAACCTGTACCCATCTTAACCTCGCCTAAAGATCGTACCTATAAAATGCAACATAAGCTAAGTTACGAGGGCGCGTTTCGCGATCGTAGTTACTATATCCTTTAACTGTTTGTGTGTAGTAGGGGAGTGAGAATATTGAGATGTGGTCGCCTGTATCCAGGTCGTATACAAAACGAAAATAGTCACTTCTAGACCAATAGTAGCTATCCTGGCGAGACAGCCTTTCAAACTTATTTATTAAACTACCATATCCGATATTAAACTCATCCAGTTTCACACGGTGTTTATGGTCCTCAAACGCATCCTCTTGCAAACTACCCAGTACCCTTGAGTCTGAATAGTCATAGTGACGTAGGAAGCGTCCAACCAAATTCGGAGCACTACTTATTCCTAAAACACGTCTTGCATAGCAGCTTGAGGGTAGGCTCCTACCATCGGGTATGCAAAATTTATTTGTATTACTGAATGTAGAAATTAATTTGCTCCTACTCAGTCTTGAACCCTCAGCAGCAAACTCTTGCGTTAGCGCGCCTACGGGAGTTTTCTTTAAGAAAAATTGCATCATATGCTGCAGGTTGAGCCTCAAGATCATCTGGAAGCACGGGCTTGCCTCTATTTGTCTTGTAGTAGACACGCTCGCGCCCGCTACTCTTCTTATCACAAACAGCAAATACTTCCCTATCTTCTAGATAAATAGGCTCGCCTGGCTTGCCTACATAAGAGTCTGCAGCTTGCATGTTGCCTACTGCAAACTGGATCTTAACATTATCAGCTTGTAGTCTTCTCTTTATATCTTACCAATCCTGGTCACTTATCGCCACGCCACCTCCCGCTCTTATTTGTCTAGAGTATTATCCCTATAGGTACCAGCATCAACTATTCTGCTAGCAGTACCTGCTTTAGTTGTATTAATGAATGCGATCTTATTTTGACTATAAATATCTCGCATAAGCAAGTCTTGTGTTAGTGTGCTTTCAAAGCCAACATCATTTAAGGTAAAAATATTATCAGTAAGTCTTGCCCGTGCAACATTCTCTAGATGTAAAGCTGTCCCTGCATTATTGCTAAACTGGCTGCTTTGAACTCTTACACTAGAAAACCTTGCAAGCTTTACTGCACTCTTATTATCACTAAAATCAGACCCTCTGATTAGTATATTGTCTCCACTAGCCACAGCAGGCCTTATGGAGTCTCTTATTTGTGAACCCATTACGTTCATGTTTGCCACACCCTGCACATTCCATGCGGCAGCTGTACCACTAAACTGGGTATTCTCAAGCAATATCTTCTCTACACCCTCACTCTGCAATGCAACACCCAGATTGCAACCAAATTTCATATCTTTAAGATACATAAAAGATGCTGCGGTTGCATAAATGGAAGCACGCTCCTGCTCAACTAGTCCATAAACAGAGCAGAGTCGCAATGCGGCAGGCTCAGCAAATCTATTGCCTAACAGGTACTCATCACATTGATCTAGTACTACTACTGCTGCCTCAACTGCGTTTATACCCTCAACTTGATAAACAGCTTCCGGCTGTGGATATTCTGCGAAGTTGCCTCCACTTACTAAAAGCTCACTCATTCGAGTTTGACAGACAGCAAATCCTTTAAGCTTGAAAGCCTTCTGGGCACGAAAAACATTTGTTGCATACCCGCCAGTATAGACGGTAGTCCTATCTGTTCCTTTAAGTTCCAGGTTATCCAGTACCACGGGCGTGTAGAGGTAAAGGTCACCTGCTAGCAGCCTGATCTTATTTACACCCTCTGCTTTTGCAAACTGAACAGCAAGCCTTATTGTCTCCTCGTCTTTAAATCCTGTAGCCGTAAAGTGAGGCCTTATGTGTGCCTGCTCGCTAGTCTCATCCTCAGCATAGGGCTCAGCAAGCTCATCTTGGGCGTAGAGTGCATGATTGAAGGGAGCAATTATTACTTCTTTTATGAAAAACTTATGACTGACTGCTCCTATATGCTGGGAGGTAGTAAGGTAGTCATAATGGGAATAGTCTCCCCAGGTAAGTCCTTCATACTCAAAGAAACGTACATGCATATCAAACCGCATAATTTTTTTTGAAAGGATTAAAAAGAAATGCTCTAGATCCTCGTCTTCAAGTTTAAGTCTGACAAAATCTGTTAGTTCTAATTCCTGTGCTGACTTAAAATTAACTATCGTGTGACCCTTAACCCTTAAGTTAGTTAGGAAGTCAAATAACCTTACTGCAGAATTTGAATCGAATATAAATCTGGTTGCATACTCAGCTCGTTTTGCATAAAAATCATCAGCATTATCTGTTTGCATTATATTTCGTACGGTTGTATAAAATACATCACCATAAATATCAAAATAGTATATATATCTTGAACCTTGCGACTGGGAAGTATTTTTAAACCATAATTTTGCTCTTGTTGGATAGTACTCCTCATGAACTAGCTTAATTGAAGAATCAGCACTAAATCTAGCCTCAAGATTATGTGTCGAGATTATGGCTAGATTTTCATTTAACGCATATTTATCATGCCATACCTCATGGCGAGTAAAATCCCATTTGTATGCTGTATCAAACCATGTAGGATCATATTCCTGATAAACAGCACTTCTCGGCTTGTCTGCAAAATCAGGATATACTACTCCCTTTTGCAGCACGCCTACATACAAAGCACCCCCAGTGCCTGCAACGTTAATGGGAGCTGAGTATAGGGGGCGCCTGCGCTCTATTGCCTCACTTTTGCTTTGAAACTGGCCTTCTCTCCATATAATGCGATTTGAGTCATAGCTACTAGCGCTGCTTTTTGAACAGACATAACTTGCAGTATCAATACTGCAAAGCAGTACCTCACGCTTTACAACCTCAGATCTCCAAATAGGCAGTATCGCAAGCTTGCCTTCTCCTGTAAATGTATATGCACAGCCGAATTCGTAAAGGAGAGCTGAAAGGATGGTCTCAATCTCCTCGCCGCTATCAATAATTACTGCAGGTACCTTTTCTAAGATAGCCTCTCCTGCCTCATTATCAATAGAGTCTGCAAGCTTAGTCCTTGCAAGGATTAGGTGTACTAGTGATTGATCTTCTACGTAAGGATTGTATACATAAAGCCAATCGGGTACGAAATTGATGGGGAATTGCACTGGATTCTCAAATGATATGCGCAGCAATCTGGAGTAATCAGCTACAGTAAAGCTTATACCTTTAGTTGAGTCTAGAACCTCTCTTGTGAAAAATTTCTCCAGAATTCCTTTAAATAAAGAACGCACACCCTCACGTACCACGACAAATACATCATCCTGTCTGAAGAAAAGAAAGTTTAGAAACTCATTTGAAAGTCCATATGCAGTAAATTTAAATACACTTGATGCTGTCTTGAGTGTGGGGTCTGTAATCCTGTACTCTACAGACACGCTTGTAATATCAGTGTAGGGAGTAAGATCAAATACCTGGCCTTCGTCTGTGAAGAACACAATATCAAGCTCCGATTGGCTACACTCATCAGACTGCTCATCAGACTGCTCGTCGGCAGGCTTGCTAGACTGTGGTTCTTCTACTGCTTCTGCTTCAGCTGGAATACCACCAACCCTACTTGAATCCTCGCGAGTCCTGGCGTCTAGCAGGCTGTCTTCTACTACGACCCCATCGACCCTCTCTTCAATTCGGTTGTAGTCATCTTCTTCTGGCAAGTCTACTCCTTGCGTGCCTTGTAAGCAGCATAAATACTCTGCGCTATGGGCCTCATCTCTTCTGCGTATTTCTTGTAATACAAGATCCTACTCCTAACACCAGTCAAGCCCGCACCACCCTCGTACTGAGAATCAAACCTTTGGAAATATGGAAATTTGTCTGCAGGGTAGTACTTGCCTACATAATCCCTAGCAGTAACAAGCCAGGCATTAAGAGTTAAGCAATACTTATAAAGCTCAGCTTCATTTACAACCAAGCTTTCAATATTATCCCCATCAAGCATATCAGGCTCGACAGGCAAGCTTGCTAAGCTAGAACATGAGGCTAGGAGCAGTAGCAGCAATAATGAGAGTAGTGGTAATATTTTTTTTCGTACAAACATAATACCACTACTCCCCCGCTTCTACGCGATCAAGTGCTTCCCGGCCTGCACGACCTCGCTCTCGGATAAAGGCTCTCATACGCGTCCCAGTCGCCTGCTTGCGCACTAGCTGTAGCCTTGTCTGCTATATCTATAGCAGACTTAAGCTTGAGTTTTATCTGCTCGTAGGCTGCCCGCTCATTTGTCCGATCAATGTGCTCCTTAAGAGTCATAACGAAATTTATTACTGAATTTGTAATATCTAGGCCCTGTTTTGCAAGCACAACGCCTGCCTCTCCGCCAATTTTGTTAACTATAGCCTCCTGATGCCCTACAGCATCAAGGATGATATTTACACTTTTTATAATATCCAATTAACCTCCCCAATGGTTTAGTCTTTAACCTCTAACCCAGAGTTTAATTAACGAAACCATTAAAATATCAATCAAACCCTTTAACCATTTTTAAATTTTTTAAATTCAATACTTCAATACAATGCCTTCTAAATCTCCTCTAAGGATTCTTTAAGGTTTAAAAACTGTTGTTTGTAGTCCAATAATCTCTGCTTAACAGCACTAATGAGCTTACGGTCAAGTAGCTTAAACACCCTTAAACTTGAAAGTGAGCCGCTCCTTACTGCGCTAGAGTTGCCAAGTGAATCCCATACAACCTCGCCAACAGAACCCAATACTGCGAAATGATAAAGACTGCTGCTCTCATCTTTGTACTGACCAATAAGGATATCAGCATCCTCTGCTGCGTAATCAGCACTATAATGCTTGTCCTGGTAGCAAACATACTCATCAAGTCCCAGGCTTGCAAGGATTAAGTTTGGACTCTCTACATAAGAATTTGCTGCTCTTAAGCCTCCCAGGGAAGCAAAGCTTTTGTATAAAAGATCGACTTCAAACTCATTAAAACACTTACCGACCCGATTCTTAATCTCCTTTACAACTAATGCTATGAATAAAATGCAGAGGAAGTAGCATCCATATGATGCAATAACGGGATTATTTTCCCTAAAACGATGCTGCAAGGGGAGTACAAGCCTATGCTTACCGCAATCAACCCTACCAAGCACCCCAGACTGCTCCCTAGCCACAAGGCCCGCACCCTCTAACATTTCAGATTTGTATACTCGGATGAAATAATCTTTTAAAAATTTGTATACTACGCTGTAAATGAATTTAAATACTTTACCTTTCACCTAATAAATTCCTTCTATCCACACAATTAACTAAAGCACTAATGAGTGCTGCAAGGTGCACCAACTCTTGTCTAATAGCTATAATATCTGTTCTTTGCTTTGCTAAGCTTTCTGTAACCTCTCTTTGCAAGTCACGATTACTAGTGCTCGTTCTTGCAAATTCATTTCTTAAATCCGTAATCTGGAGTTTTAAATCCTCAAGCCTGCCACCAATAGATGTAGTCTATGAAAAAACCAATTCAATCGTTTACAAGGATTCGTGGTAAAGTATGATAAAGAGCATATTTTCGTATTGCCTATATTAGACAATACCTTTATAATGAGATAATAAAAAAAATAAAGTCTTAGTTACGGCTAAGACTTGAGATTAAGCCTCGAGACACATAATAAAAATCTAAAGCAGTCTCGAAGCTAAGGATATTTAAATGGTAGCAGAGTTTGCCAAAAAATACAATAAAACACCCCGTCTAAAGAAAGAAAATCCAGAAAATTTATTACTAACTAGTCTAATTAAACTTAACGCGTTCAAGCAAGCAGCCCTTTGCACGGTAATTAAGGTAGCACAAGCTAAGGCTATGATAACTAGAAAACTTAGACGCAATTCTAGATTGTATAAAATATACTGGGTGATTAACACTAAGAATAGGCATTACAAGCTTACTAAGGAGAGGTACTCTGCTGGGGACATCTATTTAATGTGCATGGATTTACTCAGACGAGATAATGAAAGGGAGGTAAGCAAACGCACCATACAAAAGGATATAAAGCTCTTAAACCAGATGGGATTGCTTAAAACAGTGACTTTAAGGTTTGGTAAAGACAATGGA
Organism: Borrelia sp. P9F1; assembly: GCF_030436115.1. NCBI lineage: Bacteria > Pseudomonadati > Spirochaetota > Spirochaetia > Spirochaetales > Borreliaceae > Borrelia > Candidatus Borrelia rubricentralis. The sequence goes on along the minus strand of NZ_CP129409.1, from coordinate 6,670 downwards.
AGTGCCTCATATTATGTACAAAACATGGAGTTGGCAAGCAAACACAAGCAAATAATTGATACTTATTTAGAAGAAGAGATTATAGGGGAGCTTAGAGATAAAATAATTATTGGCGATTTTGATGAACATATTGCTCGTATAAAATTTAATACTGATACCAGTATAGATAGTAGCAAAGATAACAATAATAAAGACAGTAAAGATACCAGTAAATCTTGTAACAAGAAGCCCGTCTTAAAGCAAAAGAAGTGCATTAAATCTAAATCTAGACAAGCTACTTCGCATCAGAAAGTTCCGGATGTAATTAACCTTAATAATAACTATAATAATAAGAATTCTATAGAAGTGCCTCTAGAAAAAAGTAAAAGTAAAAGAGAAGTAAATCCAGAAACATACAAAGAAGGAATCTGTAAAAGACTAATATCGAAATACAAAATAAGTAGTGTGTACATAGAGAAAATAATGAAAATAAGTCCTAATGAGACAACCTACATCAATGCACTGCTTAATCTAGAAACAGCTATAAAGCAATACTTGGGTGAATATAAAATCGAACACATAACAGCACACTTTAAGGAACAATTTAAGAATAAATATAGAAATAAGATATGGATGATGATGGACAGAAAAGATGGGGTTGTAAGTGATTATTACATCATATGGGAACTAAGATTTAAGGATAAGTATGAAAGCAAAAAGCAAATAAGAAAGCAAAAGCAAAAAGTGGAGGAATCAAAAATTAAAACAGAAGAGCAGAAACAAGATATTAGAAGCAACATATTTAGCATACTACTAAACAGGCTAAAGAATGGAACCTGCAGGCAATACTTAGCAGACCAAAGCACGAATGAGTTAAGGAAAAAAATAAGGCAGTACGTAAATGAAATTGGAGATGGGATAAGCTATAGAGGAATTCTTAATAATTCTTATTACTACAACTTACTGGATAGATTTAAAAAAAAGAAAGGCGCCCCGCAGCAAACCATGGTCAGGGGATTTAAAAATACAACACCAGCTGTAACACAAGGACACACAAATTTCAGAAATAGTTGCTCCAGAGGCAGTATGAATACTTCATGGGAGGTAAGATGAGGTTTAGACTTAAATATTTAGCATTAAGGGCTTGGGTTAGAAAAGATAAGTTTTGGAAAATCTATACAAGCCAGGAGATACAGGAGAAGAAACAGGACGCTAGTATCACTAATTTTCCAGTCCTTACTATACAGGACATGAATTGGGGCTACATATACGAATATGTGGTTGAGTGGGTTGAGAAGAAGTATAAAGAACGTGGAGATATTGTAATTAAGAAACAGGATGAGGAGTACTTATGCGAGACAAAAAGTTGCTTCAGGTTTAATAAGATACTGGTCAATATTTATAAAGATTTCAAAGAAATATTTCTTTCAAGACTTAAGAAGAAAGTAGAACCCGTATTAGACCCTGTACAGGCTGCTGATCAACAAGGAAAGGGTGCTGCAGCACAAGTAGCAGAGCCGCAACAACAAGCAAGGGTTGATGCTTCTGCTCGTAAAATTAGAAAAGATGCTCCCGATGTTGCCGCAAAAGCTGCAGTACAACCAGACCCTGCTCTTAAGAAGAATAGAAAGGAAGCTCATGGGTAGCTAGTAGGTCTAAATTTTAGTTAAAAAGTAATTATTAAAGCAATTGTTTTTGCAGTCAATCGAAAATTATTTTATCCCCCAGGACACAAAAATTATTCCGATCCTGCTAGGATACAAAAGGGAACAAAATAATTTTTGATACAAATGAATATCTAATAACGTGTTCAAGGACGTCAAGTTACAAACACACATCAGTCCTGCCAGATAATTGTACACAAATAATGAGATAAAACATGAAAGTGACTCTTTTTTTTAAAGTAAAATATAGTTTAGTCTTAATACTTTATTACCTGCTGCAGAAAGATAAGTGTAGAATACTCTGCTACAGACCTAATTTAGCGTCCTATACACTTAATGTATGCAAGGAATAACGGTGTTGTTAAATCGGAGAAAATATGATATCTTTAGGTTGTCTCTTGTAAAAAGAACCCGCTGGTCCTTTAATGCATAATGAATCTTTTGGATATCAAGGTAAATAATCTGAATATACCACCTACTTTAGTATTCAATTATATCTAAATAATTAACTAAAACACGTCAGAGAGAAGATAACTAGAAAAGGTTAGTGAAATTGGCAATAAGAGGTATATTTGCTTTTAAGAATTACAAAAGGTGGCTGTTTTACAGCCACCTTTTGTAATTCTTAAAAGCATAAAGGGGATGTTTTATGAGGCGGTTTGATAATTGGAGGCTAGTTATGTTGAGTATGTTTATGTGCTTGCAGAGTGGGTATGGATTTGCAGAACATGAATGTGAGTTGGCTTTCCTTTATAGCATTTTATAACAGTATTAGTTTGTAAGCTAGTTGTTAATGTGTAGAGATTTATGGTGAGTGAGTTCGTGAATGAGCTTTTCTTAAAGTTAGGTGTATTGCTTGTGTATTCTCCAATAATTGTTCTAGTTGGAGTACCTCTGTTCCTTTCAATAAGAGATGCTCTGGTCAGGCTTGATAGACTAGACAGGCGTGAGTGTGAATACCGGCAAAGAATGAAGAAATTTGAATCTTTGATGAAGAAATAGATGAGTATTAAATCTAGAAACACTTTTTATATTATGTTTCCAAATTTAATACTCAGTTTAGTTTTGTCTTAGGTTCAAGATAATATAGAAAACTTTGGTACAAGACTAAGATAAGATGAAAGCAGCGTCTAATTGAGCAATCCTTTGTTGCGAGGCTACTTTAGAAGACGAGAGTATAGGACTTTTCTGTATTTATATGTAGATTTGTAGTTAATGCCAAGTTCTTCTGTCTTGTCTTTAAGATAGGCTTTAAGACTGTAGATTGTCTTCTGGGTAGTACTATTCTCTTTTAAGAAATCTTCTACTAAAAGAGCGATGGTTTTCTTAATGTAAGAAGCACTTCCTTTATAGAGATCTAGATTAGCTTTGTTATCTGTATGGGTTTAAATGAATTAATGTAGCGTATTTTACCTGCGAGGTCTAGCGTGTCATGTTCAACTAGTTTGATATCACAACCCCTAAGCGGGCAGGCATCCTTTATAGGATGCCCTGATTGTTCAATTAGAATAGAATATATTTTTATTAAAGTCTTAGTAGTAATATTTGTGTTAAATAAGTGCTTAATTGTTCTATTCAGCTTCCATGTAATAACATGAGAATCAGTCTTGTTATAGACAAGAGATCTCATGTAAGCAACTACCACACCAGCATCACAAAGGGTGTGTCTTGTAACCTCGTAGCTAGTGTCTTCTGATTTATAAATAATTGTGTTGCTATCCTTCTGCTTAACCAAAAGCCTTCCTTGCAGCTCAGTTACTGCAGCTCCAGTAGCCATCGTCAACCCGATCAGATTAAATTTAAAATTAGTTGAAGTAAGTAAATGGTTGGCAAGTATAATAAACTGTCCAGGATTTACAATAATAGGGGGGAATACAGGAGTAGCGTCTTTTCTTTTCTTAAAAATAGAGAGTAATTTAATCATTTGTTAGGAAGTATAGCTCACTTGCCCAGCTACATCAAAGATATGAAATCTAGGCTTGTACTCTTTATTAAATAAGCTCGTATCTTAAATTAAAGTAAAACTATTTAATACTGACAGTCTCAATGAATCTTAATTTAGACCAGATATCATGTGCCTTACTTTTTATACAAATTATAGTCATTTTTATGTTTTTACTCATTATTTGTATATACTTGTCAACAGGTCTTTAGAAAAAAAACAGAATAGACTCTCTTTATAAGAAGGGCGGATCTTGACTGAGTAGCATGGTTTTATAGCCACTGCTCTTTTCCTTTATTTAAAGGAAGTCACGGTGCACCTTTCTTAAAATTTTCTATTATATTTTTGTCAAAAGAATTTTATACTAAAACTACATCTAAAGACAGGAACTAAAACATTAGTGCAACGAGGCTTTATATTGGATAAACAGAAATAAACATATAATTACATATTAATACTAATTTTTAAGTATAAGGGTATAACTGAAGTAGTAAACTTGAAAAAGTCTTTGTATAAGTTAACTATACTTAAGTGCGACCCTCAGCGATGCGTTGTATATATCAAGAGCAGCACTCTGCAGTGTCTTTAAAGCACCCTTAAACTTATCTGGTGCGTCTTCTAGATGGTGACTTAACTCTTTGTGAGCACTTTCATAAAAGGCTGTGCTTGCACCATTTAGCAGTCTTTTAATACACTTCTTAAGACCAACCTCTACTGCATTTGCAAGCCCTATACGTGCTTCAAGATCGTTTAAGCAAAAACTTACATCACCATCAAGTGCCCTCACAATCTTCTTTATCTCATCTAGTGTGTGTTTATCACCCCTCTCTTCCAATATTTTTGCCAGCTCGCTAGCCAACTCCAACTTTTGCGAAGTGTTATTTAGAATAAGCAGCACAGGAGTTACTTTACTGCTATAGTAACTAGCACCTACAAGTGACTTGAAGGCCAATTCAAAATTTGTAACTGCCCGTTGAATATTATCAACAAGCTCAGAATCCTTCTGGCTTGTACTGCCCATAGTACTTTTACTAGCAGATGCAGCACTATTTTTTGCATCCACAGCAATCTTATCAAGATCCTCTTTACTTAATTCCTTAATCTCTTCAGCTCTTATTCCCATAACTCTACTTACCTCCTCAGCTGCCTTTTCAGATATAACCTCCGGATCCTCATGTGGTGGTGGAGTCAGTGTCTCCAGAAACGATGTCTTTACTCTACCTAAAACCTTATCCAACCATTGGCAACCAATAAATAGTGTTAGTACCAAAATACCTATCACTCTTGCATGCATAAAAGCCCCTCTCCTTCTCTTTAAATGTATTTCATGACAAAAAATAAGCAAACAGGGGTAAAAAGGCAGCAGGGTTTAAACGATATTTAGTGATTGAAATAAGGAAATAACGATTTAGTAATAGAGTGAATAAAAATAGAAAACGAAGGGTAGTTCTACCCTTCGTTTTCTACTTGATATAGATTAGTGATATAGATTAGTTAATCCTTATACTTAACCTTCAATGATGCATTATACAGATCATAAGAAGCACCCAGTAGTTTATTCAAGCCTTCCTTAAACTTATCTGGAGCGTTTTTTAAATGGTCTTCTAACTCATTGCGGACACCCTTAAGAAACAGATCAGCTGCGTTATCCATAAGCTTTTTAACGCATTCCTTAAGTCCTTCCTTTACTGCATTTGCATGATACTTACGATCGTCAAGCTCTCTTATACAAGAGTCCGTATCACCACCAAGAGCCCTCACAGCTCTTTTAACCTCTTCTATTGACTTGTTGGCGCTCTCCTTTTCCATCTTTTTTATCTTGCTAGCCAACTCTAACTTTTTCGAAGCGGTGTCTATATTAGCTAATATAGGAGTCACAACCTCGTTGTTGTAACCAGCCCCCAGAAAGGATTTAAAAGCTAAGTCAAGATTTTTAGTTGATTTTTGTATCTCCTCAATAAATTCATCCTGCTTTTTGCTGCTTTTACTATCCTCAGTGCTATTGCGGGTCTCTAAAGAACTATTTTTTGCATCCACAGCAATCTTATCAAGATCCTCTTTACTCAACCCCTTAATCTCATCAACTCCCCTTCCAGTAGCCTTACTTACCTCCTCAGCAGCCCTCTGAATTGCAACCTCTGGAGTCTCCTGTGGTGTTTCATTAACTGTTTTAATCCTTAAATTAGCTTCAAGCCACCACTGACAACCAGTAAACAGTGTTAATACCGAAATACCTATCAATCTTGCATACATAAAACACCCCTCCCTATCTGTAAAGATACTTCATATGGAAGGTTATTCAACGATTTAATAGCTTAACACGTCAAAATACAACAAATTAGGTTGTATACTTAAGATAAGTGGAGAGGATTTTATGTTTTATCTATTAGGGGTCATTGCATTTATTTTTTGTGTGTTCGTATCAGGATTTTGTGTAACCCGAATATTTGATTTATTGTTTAAAGACAGCATGGGTTACAAGCGTGGTGTTAGGGTTGTGTATAAATATCAAGTTGAGGAAAGTAAGGGAGTTAAGACAGGGGATGCAAGCACTGTTCACGTGCAAAATTTAGGTTTTAGTAAGGGGAAGCAGCAGCAGGCCCAGCAGCAGGAGTCTTTTAATGGATCAGTCTTAACGGATCAGGATAGGGAAGAGGAGAAGAAAAGACGAGAAAGACTTAAGAGGGATAATGCTGTAAGACGGGCTGCTGTAGCTTTAAATAAACAAATCCGGTTAGATAAATTTCGTAAAGGCAAGTTTTAGTATTACTTTTTGTAGCCTTTAATAGTAATACAAGTATGGGCTTTTGCTTTTTTAAGTAGAAAGTTTAGTAATTCTTTTTTATATAAAAATGAGTTAACATTGGTGCTCACTATTGAGATTGTGTTTAAGTATTTAGAAAAGTATTATTACAACGCTAACTAGAGTTGGTGGTGTTGCATAGGGTGTTAGTGTGAATACTAGTTTAGTAAATAGAGCAGTAGCAGTAGAGGATGTTAGAAATGAATTTGAAAGTAAGGGGTTTAGTTATGGTATAATTGAGTAGAGGTTGTTTATGGGTGTTTTAGTAAAGGAATCTACTGA
>NZ_CP129408.1 GCF_030436115.1 Borrelia sp. P9F1 | reverse complement strand
TTCGGTTGTTTTAAAAGCGGATTCTCCTCTGAGGAGTTTTTTTTTGTTTGGGGTCTTGTGTTTTTCTCTCTTATGTATAACAATGGTTGATACAAATGGGGATCTGTTCTCTACTATTCTGTGGATAACTGCACGCCTCTTTGTTGGTATTTTAATTATAATTGGCAAGTTTTAGAGCCCCTCTTGGGGCTTTAAGCTTTTTTGGACACCACAAGAAAAATTTAAAATAAAAGAGCGGTGTTTATTTTTTTAAAAAAAAATTAAAGGTAAGTTTGATTTTTAAGAAAAAAATAGATATAACGTTTTTGGGTTATAGTTTTTTTGGGCATTTTTCCTTTCGGCTATAACCTATTGTTCGGTTGTTTTAAAAGCGGATTCTCCTCTGAGGAGTTTTTTTTTGTTTGGGGTCTTGTGTTTTTCTCTTTTATGTATAATAACGGTTGATACAATAATGAGTACAAATGAGTGTTCGTTGTCTACTATCCCGTGGATAACTGCAAGCTCCTTTGTTGATTTGTTAAATTATTATTCGCAAGTTTTAAAGCCCCTCTTGGGGCTTTAAGCTTTTTTGGAGACTAGGATAAGACTTTTATGGGCAAATAGACTATAATTGGACCGAGAGGTATTGATATGCAAGCACAAGCTTTAAAAGCAGAGCCTTTTACAGAGCAGGTGACCCAAGAGGTAATATACGAGGAGTTTGTAAATCTTGGTATGCGAGAGTTTGTCGCTGATAATTTATCTAAGCGGTATTACCACAATCAGCTTACATACAAGGACTTGGAACATCTAGAGAGTAAATTCGACTTAAAGCTGGGTAGGTTAGAGGATAACTTAAAGAATGAGATTGCTATGGTAAGGAATGAAATTGCCATGACCAAGATGGAGATTAAGGGTACTTTAAAGCTACACAGTTGGATGTTTGGAACTATTATCACACTCAACATTGGGCTTTTCTTAACGCTCGTGCCACTGCTATATACTGTGTTAAAGGGTTCATAAAGCTTTTGGGGGCTTGAGTCTTTTTAAGGTTTAATTTATACTGAGTACAATAGTTAAGAAAAGGTGTTTTTAATCTACCTTTGGTAGATTCCTATAATGTCTTCTTACTATTGGATTTAGCTAAGATGAAAAGCCCCCTTGTGGGGCTTGAGTCTTTTTGGGGTATAGTAGATAAAAACATGAAGACTCCCTATTAGGTGAAGGGGGTTTATTTATAGTGAATTCATTTAAACACATTAGTAACTAAGATTCATTCTTATTTTAACACATTTTGATATTTTTTGCCGTAAATGTTAAGATTGACTTGTGAATAGGTGTAGGTTACTTAGTAACTTTTATGTACTAGAGGGTGTGGATGGAGTTGGTAAGACTAGTATAATAGATGCAATAAAGGACCTGTGTGTTGGTAAGTTTAATTACCATTTCACAAAAGAACCTACTGAGGGTCCCATTGGTACTCTTATAAGAGAAGAGCTTAGAAGAGAGACGCCTTTATTTTCAAATAAAACAATAGAATACTTGCTTTTTGCCGATAGAGAGGAACATATATATGGAGAGGGAGGTGTGGCATCTTTACTGCTTAATGCCCCACCCTGTTCTGGTCATAAGGTAATATGTGATAGATATTTACTCTCTAGTGTTGTGTATCAAGGAAATCCTGCAAATCTGCTTGATTCACCTTTTCCCTTGCCTGAGGTAATATTTTTCATTGATTCATCTATTGATCGGATAATGAGTAGGTTAAATAAGCGAAGCAAGAGTGGTATGCTAGACAGAGTTGAACTTGATAGAGATTCTATCATTAAGATTAGAAACAGATATGTAGATGTAATAAATCGGATTAATTTTTCGCATCTTCGTACAAAATTAGTTGTGTTGGAAAATAATGTACCTAATGATATAAAATTCAATGCCAAAGAGATTATTAAGGCAACTTCAAATCAAGGTTATCTGGATTATTTAGTTAAACAAACCCCTTGTAAGCTTGCTTGAAGATTTATAGCTTATAAGGGAATTTGTTATTATATCTTAATTAACCCATAGAGATTCGTTTTGAATACTTCTTATATACTTTCTCTGCAATAGGTTTAGTCAGATCAATATATTGCTTCATAAGAGTAATGTTGGATTTCAAGGTATTAATTGTTTGTGAACTTTTTAGTTTATTTGTATCAAAGAAAGTAAATTTAGGGTAGTCATTATCCTTTACTGTCTTTTGTGTATTAACTAAAAAGACTTGTAGGTATATAACATATTCAAGTAATTGGCTCTCATATTTAGTCAATGAGTCAAGTGATTGCTCTTCTGGTGCCTCAGGCTCTAGAGGGATACTAGCTATTGTTGTGCATGCTGTTAGTAGTATTAATAAAAAGAGTAATATCCTTGCTTTTGCATTAAAAAGTAGACTCATTTGCCATCTCCCTTTTAAGAGCTTCAATTTTTTCAGCAGCTAATTTATTGCGTTGTGCTCTAAGCTTTTCTAATAATTCCTTCTTCTCATGACTATCGGAAGAATTAGATATTATTTGCCCCGCTACATTGATAATGTCAATCATTTCCTGTTTGTATCTCTCTTGTTCCTTGTCCTCATTGGTTGCAATAATAGAGTTGTATATGCTTTGTGTAAAGCCAACTAGTTCGTAAATGATTCTACTGCCTTCTACTATCTTGTTTACTACTGGATGTTCTATGTTGGCAAATTTTAATATGCTCGATACACTGTACAATAAGCCTCCTATGTTTATGTTGCTTGCTTGTAGTTGTACTGCATCCGTATTTAGCGCCGCTGTGGTGCCTTCACTTTGTGGGTTTAATTTGTCTCGACCGCTCATTATTACCTCCTATGGGTCTTGTTTATCTTTAATGTGTAATATTTTTTTAATTATCTTTATACAATCTGTAAACACTGGTCTTAGTAGCCAAAAAATAGCTAGTATGGCTACAACAAGCCCAATGAACTTGTATAAATCAAGATTATGCAAAAAATTTAATATCTCCTGCATGTTTTAACCTCCTTTTATTTTTATTCTTATACTTGTACTAAATCTAGTGTGCTGTCTGTAAGTGTTATAATCTTGTACCATCCGTTATATAGAGGGAATAGGTGACCTACATAGCTTCCGTCTGAGTAATGGGCTTTTTGTCCCCATGAATCAAAACGGAATACTTCTCGCCTTGCTGAATCATCGTTAAACTTAACATATACACGCTTAACATTACCTTTTTCACCTTTACTGCTATAATAGACAGGCTGTACGCTAATCTTTAGATATATATATGCATCCGATTTGCTTTTAAACCTTTGTGGTATTCTTATCTCTGTTTCGTTTTGAGTTTCTAGTTTTAAAGTTATATTTTTCTTGCCGTATTCACCCTCATGTGTGTATGAGTCATTCTCTAAAGTCTTTGTACCCCCGAACCCTTCAGGAGGGCCTTGTAGCCAAACTGGCCATGGTAGAATTTCAATATCACTATCACTAGAGTTGTGTAGTATAAGGTGATGCGTTGTCTTTATATCAGAGGCCTTATAGCATCTTTTAAATAAATCTCTAAGTTTATCTCTAAGCTTGTCAAATTTAAATTCTTCATTTAGTTTTGCATTTGTGACGTAGTTATTTTGTGTGTAGTTAACTGTTGCGTAATTGTCCAGATCAAGTGCCTTCTTAAGGCAATCAATATTGTATGCATTAAATTTATAATTCTTAGAATCAAAAAAAGTAATCTTTTCATAGCTCGTGTCAATATTGCTGTCATTTGAAGTGTTATGTACGGTTATTGATTCTATGAATCTTTTAAAGGAGGTTACTGATATTCTGTTTTTTCCCTTTTCATAAAAACAGATATTATCTTCATTAGGATTGATTGCTGTATTTAAATCAGAGGTGTTAATGAGTTCATCCTTAATCTTTTTAAGGAAATCTCTATAAGAAGCCTTAAAGACTACTCCATTTTCTTTTCTAAGTAGTGTTACTAAATCATCATCCCTCCAGTCTTTAACTTGTGCAGCATTACTTATGGCTGTTTTGTCTTTATTTGATTGACTTGCGACACCAAGTAAGTGTTTGTATATCTTATATGCAAATGTTTTAAGGGTAATGGGGATTATCTTTTTGGTTTGATAATCAAGATAAAAAATTATCTCTCTTCTACCTGTTGGAACATTACCCTTAGTTACGTTGATTTCTGTAAGGGAAGTATCTTTTTTTAAGTCTTGTATGGTGTTTAGCTTTTCTAAATGTTCTATTAGTTTAGGTAGGTCTGTGTAAGTAGCCTCCCTTATTTGTTCATAAAAATTTTTATAAGTTATGGCATTACAGCTGGTTAAAGGGTCATCTAGTAGCAATAAATCATTAGGCTCCGCTTTTGATTTTTTATTTAAGTCCTTAATTTGTATTTCATTATCTGTGTCTACTTCCTGACTCATAAATCCTCTCCTTTTTTATTGTTGACTTATCTACATGTTAAGACAATGTCCTTACTAGTGTCATCTAGTGCATCAGTGTAGGAATAAAAAGCGGGCTGCAATTTCTTTATAGTAGTACTTAAAACTTCTTTCTCCTTTTCCTCCTGAGCTAAATTACTCATTATCACTTGGTCATCCCTATCCTTAATACGCACGACCCTTCCAACAGGAATAAGGCTTTTGATAAACTCATAGATTGAACTTGTATAATTTAATGGCATGTAATTAAATGTGAGTTTGTATTTTCTCTCAGAGTACGATATAACAATTTTTTTAAATCTGAAGAACTTTTCATCTTTGACTATTTTGTCTAACTTATTGTGTACGATATACCTTCTAAAAGGAGATTTAATATTGTCAAGGAGTTTTATTATAATCTCACCTGACTTGTCTGGATTAGTAGTAAGTTCTACATTTGTATAAAGATAACTAGCAAAGAGTAGGTTAAAACTGTTATCTGTTCCAATATATTCTCTTGCTAGGAGTACACTATTGATTCCATTTACAATGTCGTAAGTTAAATTTTTATCAAGATGATATACTTTAAATATCTTTGCCAAGAATTTAGCGATAAATCTGATTTTAAGATGTGCCTTAATATTGGTTGATGAAAAATTATCTGTTATCTCTCTTATCTCATTTAGAATAAATTTTTTGTATTCAATTTCGTTATCAATAACCTTGCCTAACTGTGTATTTCTTAAAGCCTCTGGAATGTTGTATGTAGAGTTATGAGCTGTGTCCATTTATTACCCCTTATCAATATCAATAAGTAACCGCTCTTTTATATCAAAAAGTAGCATCTGGTTAGGCTTTACTTCTATGTCTTGATTAAATGTGTACTGGCTGTCTTGTATAGATTTGCTCTCTGTTGTCTCATCTTCCTTAACAATAGTACCCACCCTTATTGACTTTATTCCTTTAATCATGCTTACGGGAGCTAGAAAATCTTGATAAGCATAATCAATACCCATGTCTTTATAATTTTCATCAATTATTTGTTTGTAGATTTCTCTGAGTTTAGTATCAATATCAATATGTATGTAATCTTTATGATTGATTTTGTAGTAAACCTTCATGTACACATATTTAGGAGTACCTAGACTAAATTTGTAAGTCTTATTCTGCCTCATATCGTTAAGACCATCAACGGTAATATCTCCCAAGAAGGCCGTTCCACAAGGCATTACCTTATAAAAGACTTCCCATATTTGATTTTTGATTTTAGTGTCTAACGTCTTAAGATCACCATTTATGAAATAATTTTTATCCGTAATTAGTAAAAACAAAGCAATTACCCCTGCCCCGCTTGTTAGATTGCAATACCGAACTCCGTCAATCTCTAGGAATGCTTTGCGTACTGCATCAAAAGTAGAGCTGCTTGGTGTGCTAAGTCTTGCCTCCCATTCCTTGAAAAATGAACCGCCCTCATCAATACGTTTAAATAATTCACTTAATGCTAGAAGTATCTGTCTGTCGATCTCGGCACTGGGATAATTCATGATATCAAAGATTCGATTTTTAGATACAACAATGCCCTGTTCCTTAAGTAGAGCTTTCTTTTCGCTTAAGATCTCTTCTGTTGATTTGAGTATGATTCCACTCTCTTGGTTAAATATTGTTATTTTACTCATATACTAAATTCCATTGGTAAGTGGTCACCTTGTGTAAAAAAAAGATCAACCCTAACTCGATCCTTAAGATACATTGTCTGGATATTAGACAGATTAAGTTGTAATTCTGTAGCAATTATTGTGAAGAAAAACTCCAATCTTGTTTTATCTCTTAATTGCAATAGCTTAAGTAAAAGGTCATAGTCAACCCCATAGCTCGTATCCCAACTAAGACTACCCTTAGGAAGTTTTAAATAAAGGAAAAGTGTTTGTTTTTGCTCTTCTATTGCGTCTACTAGTGCAAGGTCGTTCTTGAAAATGCAATCAAATGTATCATTGATTTTAATATCCATATATTAATTTTAACAAATTTAAAATTTTTTAAAGTAAAACTTGCCTGATTTGTCAAATTTATGGTTTTCCTTTCCGGTAAGTTAATATTATTGAAATGTTTATTTTATGATAATAACTGACTCAAGCGTGCTTTAAGTAGTGGCATTTGCACTTGCAGTTCTGCTTTAGCTCCTAGCTCTTGCGCAAAGTTTAATCTTTCTAGTGTGTCTAGTAAAGAATTTAGAATACTATATAAACTTGTACTATTTGTGGATATTGAAATAGGATTACTTGACTTAATTTCTAGTAAATTTGATTCTAGCTTTAAATCCTGTGAGGCAAGATTGAGTTTATCTTTTGATTTAATATTGATATTCTCTTGTGCTTCTATATCAAGTTTGTAATTTTTTAGCGCAAATTGGTCAATATCAATAATAGCTTTTTCTATAGTCTTAATATCAACTCTATTTAGAATGTAGAAGTATGTCTTATCAAAGTAATTGGTATCTTTTGTGTCAAATAAATTAACACTTGATTGTAGTAATATAACCTCATCTTTTTCCTTAAGGTGGAGTTGCATGTTTGATATATTTTTTGTTGCAATATCAAGATTACCAAATTCCGGAATTATTACTATTCCCTCTTGTGTACTAGGATAAAATTCCTTGACTATTCCTAATCTGGATATAAAAATATGTTGGCACATTTTATCTAATGTTTCGTGGTGAATGTATGCCATGTCTTCTAGGTTTGTGTGATATCTAAATTCATTATAATCATGTGTTTTCTTCATTAAAAGCTCTCCTAGATTCTAGTAAGTGTATTCTTATCATCTTTGATACTTAAATTAAGTACACAAGGCCCCCTACTTGCTAAAGACCCGCTAGTTTCCTCTACTACGCCTGTTATAAGATTATTAAACCTGTCATGGAATGAGACTCTAGTGTTAACTTCAATTCTATGCGTGTAGAGTACCTGTGCATTCCAATATATTATTTGCTGCCTGCTCTCTGGTGCGTATTTTAATTCTTGTTGTGGAATAAAATGTAATCCGAATTTTTCAAGAAGAAGTGGTTTTATAAATTTCCCCCCACTCTCTTTTGGTACCGTTTTATAATAAAAACGATAGACAGCATCTATGTTATTATTTCTGTCTTTGGGTTCTACTTTGCAAATAATGGCGTAATTGCGCGCTAGGGCTGTTAAGAATTCATCTAAAGAACCGCATGTAAAGGCCCTATTGATTGTGTTATTTGCAATACTTGTAGGCAAGTGTAATTCCTCATTTCCCTTAAATACCTCCCTTATGGCCGCACTTATTGACCTGCCTTTAAAGTTAATATTTCTCTTAATTATCTTTGATTTCGGATTCCTAGGATCTTCTCGTTCTTGAAATATATTACTAATCTTGTAATTTATCATAGAGTTTGTTACCTCATAATCAACGCTAAAATCTCTTGATATATAATCTGTATCCATGGGAGTGTTAATGAGTCCGTTTAGTAGGAAATGATACTCCCTAGAGTAAGTAAGCTTTTTATAACTAATTTTAACCGCATCATGAAACTTGATATTAAGTTTCTTATCTACATTGAAAGTTTGAGGAACGTTATATATCTTAAGTGAGCCTGTCTTGTAAAGCATACCACTTTCTGATCCATAATTATTACCTATAGAGAGTGTTACATGAGTTCTTGTTTGTTCAGTATCAATTATAAGTTTAGGTTTAGAGGCTACTACGTATTTAGTATCATCATAATTATAAAATTCAATCTTAAAATCGTATCTGATCATCTTATGTTCTTCTTTTATTCAAATTCAAAATCTTCCAGATAACCTACATCAATCTCTTCTATGCTTATTGAAACGTTATATGTCCCCTCAAATTCCGTAGGGCGTGTTACAAGCCGTGGTATTTTTGTATATGCAATATATCCAGTAAGAGGAGAGAAGAATGAGAAGGGCACACCCGCCTTAACCCGTTCTTCTAGTTGTTTTCTAACTAAACTTTTAGTTTCTCTAAATACTGCATTAAGTGCAGGGATGCGTTTTAATGTTTCATCAAAAATAATTTTTTCATAAAAACTGGTCAAGATCCCATCATTTAAAGAGATAGTGTATGGCTTGCCATAAATATTATAACTAGCATTTTGTAAGTTTCTCGTTAAGGGATTGATTATAGGGTAGCTAGCTCCATCCTGTCCTGTTGATATTTCCATATATTCATTTGTAGCTGATATTAAAAACAATTGTGGAATAAAACCTAGTCCATAAAAATCAAGACGTGGATAGAGAGCCATCCAGTTACTGCCTCTTCCGAATAATAATATGATTTGATTGCAAATTTCTAATATTATTTTTGAGTTCGCTTTAATGAATGTGTATGCCTTTTCTTTTTCTAGCATAAGAGGTGTGTCCCCATCCTCACCCGAGCCCCATTTTGCGTCCTTAATGACATCTAACAATTTATCGGGGTTTGTTATTTTTTTAAAAAAATCAAAACTCATCTTGCCTCTCCTTTAGCTTGTACCGATACTGTCTTTAAGGGTAGATTTGCCACGAAATCTTGTGTTAAGTTGTTGCGTAGCATATGAGACGGCATTTGTGAAGTTACTCATAGCTGTTGTTGAGGTTGCAAGTGACTTATTAATACCTTCTGTATTAATGTGACTTATATCTTTACCCTTATTATGCAAGCTACTCCTTTCCAGAATATCCTCTGGAGTGCGTCCAGCATTTCTGTTTTCTTGCCATTGCTTTTCAATCATGTCATTGTCTTTTAAGTACTTAAGGTATGCATCTACTTCTGTTTTTGTAAGTTTACGTGCCCTAGTACCACCCATGTGGCTATTTTGTTGTGATTTAACATAGTAATCATTGCCCTTCTTTTCTACTGTATTATCAATAAAATCTGGAACATACTCTTCTGTTATTGAATAATTGCCTAATGGTTTAGCTTTATTGTATATATGTTTTCGTTTTCTTAATTCTTGTTTACGATATTGCATAAAAGATAAGTTTTCTTTCCGCTTCTCTGCTTGTATTTGATTATTTTGAAAAAAATTCACAGCAGCCTCAATTGTCTGTCCTGTCTTTTGGGCTAGTAGGTCACCTATATTAGCCTGAGTTTCAGCGGTAACATTTGAAGCCTTTCCTATATTCTGATGTAGTGCAAGTTTTTCTTTAACACCTGTTGTGTTTCTAATCTTACTGTTAAGTAGCGATGAAACACGAGCTAGGTCCTCTTCAATAAGATGAGTCCCTCCTTGGCTTGTTGCATACTTGCGTTCTCTATCTTGTCTTCCTAGTTCTGTGAATCGACCCCCCTGAGCACCTAATTTACGTGCTATGCCATATAAACCGCTAAGGTCTCCCCTACCTAATGATTCTACTATGTCAAATGCTTCCCCTATGCTTGCATATTGCATTTCTACTAAACTTAAAGCCAACTCTATTCCCTTACGTGTGGCATTATTAGTAGCTCCTCCTCTTAGTGCATACATGTTTTCTAGGTTAATAGATCCTGCTATTACTTCTGCTTCCTTGTTAAAATCAATTCCCCGTTGGTTCATTTGCTTAATAATTTCAAAATTAATGCTTTCACCCTGAGTAAGTGAAGGCATTAATTTTGAATTACCTTTGTAAATTTGACGTAGTTCATCAAAACTTCTTCCACCTCTTTTAATATGAGCATGTGCCTTGCTCATGTCCCTACCCTTAGTCGAGGAAAACCCATCCTTAAGACCGCTTGTTAAGAAGTTAGTAAGGCTACTTATAAGATTACCTGTAACATTGGCAAGAGTTTGAGTTAAGAAACTTGTATTTGCTTTAATTGAAGCAATAGCTCTTGAGAACTCACTAGTAGCTACACCATTTGCTTTAAGCTGAGCAAGTCTGTTTTTATAGTAATCACTATCCGTTTGCCTAGCTCTCTTCTCACCCTCTTCTCTGGCCTTCTCGTAGCTTAATCCACTTCGCATAAGTCTTGAGGTTTCTTGAAAAGTCTTCTTAATGCGCTTCTCCTCTTCTCGTCTAATTCGTGCTTCTTCTCTATCCTTGAGGCGTTGTGCATATTGTTGTCCCCGTTTTTGTTCTTTCTCTTGTGTCATCCTTTCTTTAAAGAATTGACTCTCTATGCTACGGTCTACTTTAAGCTTGCTAACTTGAGTTCTGCCTCGCTCTCCAACTTCTTTTAGTCTACTCTTTTCCTGTGCGTCTATTTCGCGAAGATTGCTTTTAAGAATTTTAGTATGAGCTTTTAGGTCTGTTTTAGGATTCATTTGTACTTGTTGCTCAATTTGCTTAAGTTCATCTGCTACTGTCTTTCTTTTAAAAGCATATATTTGTTTAATGGATTCCTTCTCTTCGATTAATTCTCGTTTTGTTAGGTTAATTTGAGCATTCTTTGTACTAATACCAATCTTTAAGTCTTCTATACTTTTTGTTCCTAAACTTTTCTTAAGTTCATCTAGTCTGCTCTTAAAGTAAGCGCTATCAATTCCAATACGCGCATCAATTTCTGTTGCACCAATATCTTCTATAATTTGTTTGTGTGCACTATCTGTGTCCGCTTCTACTCTTACTCTTAATGGAATCGTGAACTTATCTTCTTGATCTGGCATTGTTTTATGTCCTCAATTTTTATAATGGAATTTTGTTAATTATAAGTTTCCATTTTTCATGCTCTAATTTTAAAAGGCAAGCTTTTCTGAGCAAATTAAAATCCTTGCCATTAAGTTTTTTGATTTGCTCTAAATCAGTACAAATACCTAATACTAGAGGTAATATGTATTTATTTTTTCTTGACTTAAGCTCTCTTTCAATAAATTCCTTGTATGCACTATAGGTATTAAGAAAATTAGAGTTCCTATCTTGACTGTTCATTTAATCAAGCTTCCTATCAGGAATTATGTTGCATGCTCAATAAACCCGAAACATATTCATAATTCCAGTTTTCGTCAATGTAGGTGTATTTATTTAAGTTAAGTTGAGAGTCAAAAAATCCTTCTAGGTATATAAGCTTGGGCAATCGTTCTGTTTGTGAATTATCAAACATATCATAATGTAACTTATATATAAGCAAAAACAAGTCTGTTTTATAAACCTCTGACAATCTTCTATCTTTATCTAAAATCTCAGCATAAAAGAATTTCAAAAATGAATCATAAAGCTCATGTTTAAACTCAGGAATCATGTGATTAAGAATAAGTTCAAATTTATTCATGTCACGAAGTGTATCCATTGTATTATCAAAACCTAAAATGGTATCCCATTCATACATTGACATAGTCTTTATTTCAAATTTAGTGTTACCACCTCTAGTAAGTATTACTAATGAATATCTCATGTCATCTCTCCATTATTTGTGATCTTGAATAAATTCAGTTGTGCATTTAATCGCATTAAGAGTAAATGTAACTTCCGCAGGCTCTTCGGGATTATATGAGAGTTCATTGTAACTAGTAAAGAACGCATGGTCTGTTGTAATCTTAACACCGCCTTGTTTATCAAGAAAAGTTAAGGGTTTATAATTATCCTCTGGTCTCTGATCGCCATTTTCCTGTGTATTGTAAAATGACATTAGTTTTTTATAATCAAAACTGTTCTTAGTAACCTCTAATTCGATAATATAAAAGTTAGTTTCTTTTTTTAAGAAAAATGCCATATCACCTAATGAAGATGTCTTTGCAATATCGCTCTTTCCTTTAGTTAACTTAATTCGTCCATGTTTAAATTCATGTTCATTGAAAATAAATACTGTATCTTTAAAACTTTGAAAACTACTGTGTCCATCGTATGCCATCTACTTATCCTCCTTAAATATTGAATTGATATCTTCGGTTGTAATCTTAAGCTCTACGGCATTAAAGCTGTGATTATATTGAACCATAATACTAAGTGACACTCTTAAAGATGAATCAATGGGTTCTATCTTAAGTTTGATATCTTTGTATGAGAACAGGAGCCCATTATCCTTAAATCTCTTAAATAGTACTTCTAGTGCTGAAGTGTATACATTAGAACTTGCACCCTCAAGTTGTGCTGCACTTAGTTTAGAATTGCTTCTGTTGTTATTATTCCAAACCCTTATGAGTTCTTCTGTTGCTTTATTTTTGATGTAATAGTATGTAAATATCTCATCAATAGGGCGTCCTGCAAGATCAACTCCTTCCTTAACAGCAAGTACACCATCATATCCAGTCTCGTTAAGGAGAGTGTAGAAGTTAATATTACTCTTTCTTAGCGAAGAGATGAGTTCTGTATCTGTGATTATAGGTTCTGATTTAATTTTTATTCCATAAGGATTGGTAGCATGAAACATACTGGCCTGATGGAGATACTGTGCTATAAACTTAATATGTGTATTCTCATATTCACTTTTATTCTCCTTAGTAGTCGTTTCCTTATTATAGAAAAGGATAAGATTTTCTAACTGACCTGTTTTCTTACTCTTTAGTGCAGTTGGCAAGTCGCTACTTGTCTTTGAGAAGACAACAAAATTATTTGGACCCATAAGAGAAGTAATGTCTGTCGTATTCTTGTCATCGCAAGGATTAATAAAGCAAACAAATGGGTGTAAATGCTTTAAGAGGTAAGTCTTTACTTCCTTAATATCTTTAAAGATTAAGATATCAAGGAATCGTGATCCACCTTCGTCTAAATAGTCCCGAGCTGCTTTAGTTAGCAAAGCGCGTTCAGTCTTAGCTGTTTGTTGCTTGCTTGTATCGCTAGATATGCTTGATATTATCTTAAGACTTTCTATCTCATCCTCATAGCTATTACTTGTAAGCATGAGATTTACTCCATCTAATACTTCGCTTTTAAATATTAATAGTGGTCTGTAGTAATTAACGACATTCATTTGTAGTGAGTTATCAACTAAATTGACCGTAATTGTGTCTTGTGGCATCTTTAACCCTCTCCTAATTAATTTTTTCTTCAATAACTTGAATATTAACTTTTGTAATAATATTGCTAGAGATTGCCTTATTACTGTATTTGCTCTTAATCGTAACAGGCTCTTGAATAGTAAGTCGTCCAATGTGTTTTAAGATGTACTTAATCTTTAATGTATGCTCCTCATCTACTTTCTTACTGAATTTGAAAATGTTTGACGTGTTATGAAGGAATGAATTATATTCTTGGTAGATCATAGTTATTCTATTGAGTAAGTCAATTTGGTCTATCCGTTCTCTAGGATTTGCAAAGCACATAAAATATAGGCTCATTGTAAGCTCATACTCATTAACACTGTCATAAAAACTTCCACTCCTGAGTTCACGATCTCCCAGCCCGCCATAATCTATAATCTTAATAGCAACGACATTGCTACTGCTTGTATTAATATCTTCTAGGTATGGATGATTTATGATATTTACAAGTTCAATGTCAATTGCTTTCCTTTCCTTTAAATAAGAAGCAAACATTTCCAAAATTTTAAAGATATACGTAGGTGTCTTGTGTAAATCTATTAGCATGATCCACCTGACCTAGTTGTATGTTTGTATTGGATCAGATTTAACATCCTGCCTGTATTAACCAATGGTGTGGCCGGATACCTACTTCCCTTAAGTCTTTTAGCCTTAATTGTTGCCTCTTTAAGCTTAGGTGTAATCTTATTGCTTAATAAGAAATCCTTATAAAAGACAATAAATATAGATACAACCTCTTCTAGTGCAGCCTTAATGCTTCCCTTATTTATAATGGCACTCCGAATTATATTACGCATTGCCAGCTGAAACTCTGGTAATTTGAAAACCTTATAAAGGTGGCTTCTTGCCTCTAGCTTACTTGTTCCCCATTCATGAAATCTTGCAATGCTAGCAATATGTGTATCAAACCAACCAATCTCTATGCCGTATTCTCTTATCATTCCCATGCTTCTTCCCTTATAATCATGTCAAGGTAGAAAATTCCTGCTCTTGTATGTGCACGGACAGTTTCAATTAAATAAAATTGTCCATTAATGCTTATTAAATCTTCTGGATTTATGTCTAAGTCTGTGGCGGTTGTATATAGCTTAAGATAAGAGGTAAAGTCACGAATCCCTATACTGAAAAGATTATCTAATTCTGCTCCGCTTAATGAACTTAAGCTTCCTGTAAACTGTACAGGATCTGTGCGCAAGTGGGTCTTGCCTACCGTTTTATAAGTTTCATCTTTGCTTACCACTCCTTTGTAGAGGAATAATTCTTGTGCAAAGTGGCCAATTATTCTACCCGCAGCTGCACTCAAGTTATCCAAAGCTTTACTCATGGTATAGCTCCTAAGACCTTTGGTCTACTCTTGCCTTGTCCAGTTAGATCTTCTAATAATTCGCCAAAGGAGTTGCAAAAATCCTTACTATCAATATCATTATTGCGAGCAGGATCTGAGTACTCTACTGACATCTCTCCTAATCGTTCTGATTTAATTCTATTGAAAGTGAATCCTGTAAGCTCTCCTCTCTTAATAAGCTGGCATCCTATGAAATAGTAAATAAGAAGAAATGATGTATTTAAGCTTAAACTTGCGAAATCTAATTTCTTTGTTACAAGAATATCTTCTAGGAGACGAATATAATTTGTAAAACTTGGTAAAGATAATGCATTTGTATCTAACTTTAAAAGCTCTAAAATACGACCGTGTATTACTTCTAGGTTACTATTATCTTGCATTCTATTAGGCATCCCCTATGTTAATGACTAACATAGTCTTATCATGAGCCATGGTGCTTCCGATAACAAAATCAATATAACTTGTCTCCATATCATTAGAGCGTCTTTCAACAAATTCATTAATTATTGGTGGTAGCCCCTCATTTATAAGCAGTAATTCAGGTTTATGTGGAAATATTATGATCTTGTTTTTAAGTAAAGGACTAGTCTTGAGTTGCGTTGCATTACCATTATTAATGCTTGAAAGATCATCTAGTAACATATCCTTATATTTAGCTTTATTGCCACCCTTGTCATAAGAATTAAGCTTAAGACTAGTCTGATTATCCATTAGTACCATTATTGGTGCATATGCATATTCCTCTAGGTTCATTTCAGAAAGACCTGCTTTAAACACTTCCAGTATCTTCTCAGGTGAATTAATATCACTAGAATCAACGCTTTTAGTAATTTGGTTTGGTGTGTTTAGGAGCCCGAACATATTTGGCTTGCCCCTCATGTCATTGAGTAAAATCTTTTTATACTTACCATCCTTATTAACAGATATGTATCCTAATAGGAAAAAAGCAGATCTGATTTTATCTATTAAGTTGTGAGCTCTTATGTATGCTTCTTTAAAGGGTAATATATTATTATTAGGATCACCCATATACCCATTTTTAGTATATTTATCCTCAGCGCCTCGTCTTAGGTGATTGAATGCATATTGTAGTCTTAAGAAACTTGTTTGTGTCGTAATACTTCTAAACTGAATGTTTGATACAACATTGGTTCCATTAGAAACAGCTGTTGGCGTATCTTCAACAAATGCTTCCCATTTAGTTGTCTGGAAATGCCCTGAGGTAATATCTGTATTAATTATTTGGTTTGAAGCAAACCATTTATAAAACTCAGGCGTCTCTATTTTTCTATCCTCCAGAGCTTCCTTTACCCTTCGTGCATAGTAATTATCATCTAAATATGACATGAAATATCCTCCCCTTTAACTTACTTTTGGTGCAACAAATCCATGAAAATCAATTTCTACACCATATGTACCTTTTTTATCATTAAATTCAAATGAGTCTTTAAGTGCGGTTGCATGTGCATAAGAATGCTTACTCTTATCAGCTTTTTCCAATATGCCTTTTGCAGAAAAGACTAGCTTATCACCTGCTTTAATGTCGTTGCTATTGCAAACAAAGTGTCCCTGAGACACTGTTCGCACAATATGCGCCACCTTTAAGTACTCATCAGCATTAATGCAAACTCCATATAGCTCATCGCCTCCGCCCACCTCTACTTGCTTCTCATAACTAGGGTCATTGACTAACTTAACTCCCATTTTGTGGCAAAACTCCTTATAAGGCAATGCCTCTATTCTTGTCTTAGGATCGACTCTAGTAAATGCACTACTACTGAAATGTTTATTCTGATCAACAAAATCATTCTCAATCTTTGTTGTGGGTCTAATATCACGACTGCCCTTATTTTGAATCAGCGATAAAGCATCTTGCTGCTTATTATTCTTAGCCTTTTCTTGTTGTAACTGCGTCTCAAGACTGGTTTTTTCTTGTTGTAGTTGCTGAATTTGTTTTTGCAAGTCCGTTGTGTCTTTTGACATAATATATATCCTCCTTTGCCCTAAAAGACATGTTTATTTGTTTCATCTCTTCTTTGTTTCCAATAATTTAGATTTGCATACTTAAAATCATCTTCCGCTAAAAGATTAGCGCCATTGTTCTCAAAGCTTTTAAGATCTCTGCCCTCACTGGCAGTGAGTTCGTTATGTAGTGCTCTGTAGGAGTTATGTCTGTTCTTTCGCTCCTTAATACTAGCCTTAGAAACCCTAAATAATTGATTTAAGAGTTCACTTCCCCTGTTAACTTTTTCTAAATCACTAGTACCAGCTATAGCTAGGATAGTTTCTTGTGGTACAAACTTCTTAACCAATGCCTTAATTTGTGCATCCACTATTTCATTGGTAGCATATCCTTGTCTTTCTAATTTCTCAGTATTAAACTGGCTAGCTAAGTTTTCTTCTGATAGCTTGTTGACTTCACTAATAAATTTAGCTTTCTCCGCAAGCTCTTTTTGTGTAAGCTCACGCTTTTCATTTTGTGCAATCTCCCTTGCAACTTGCTCATCTATTGAGGGTTTGCTAGCTAGAGTAGACTCATGTGCTTTACTAGCCTTAAGTTCATCTTTAAGTTCACGAAGCGTATCCATAATTACTTGGTATTCTTCTTGTGAGATACTTGTTGCCTGACTAGGACCAATCTCCTCAGTAAGCCGTGTTGCGTGTGAGTTATCGCTTACTTGTAATGTAGGATTTTCATCCATCACTTATATCCTCCCCTTTTACCGTTTACTTGCCCAGTATTGGTAAATTGTTCTTAATATACTCAACCTGTTCAGGTGTAATCCTTGGATCTTGCATGAGCGTAAGGTATTTTGTATATGCATCAATAAATAATGTTTCCTGTTTTAATCGTTCTTCTGTATTTAAAACCTCAATATCATTAAATTTCATATTAAGGTTATAGTGTGCGTTAAGTTTACTATTGACCGAGATCTCAACTGCCTCTTGTACGCTTTTAAGATAATCATAGTAATTAGTTCGATCACCCTTCCCATCACTTCCCAATCCTTTAACTTGCTCATTAAAGCTCCTAGTTAATGGTTCTTTGGTATCCGCTCCAATTTTTGCCTTAACTAACTCAAAGGCATCCTTTAGGAAGGACAAATCGTACTTAATAATCTCTAGGCTAGCATTCTCATTAGAGGTGTAAAATATACCCTCATTGTGTAACTTATTCTTAATCTTACTAAGTTCTCTTTCAAGAGCCTCACTTGTATTCTCAAGCGCATGTATCCTGTTATTTGTATGTGAATTATAGTTATTGCTTGTTGTTAAAAAATTGAGAAAGGAGTTATTTCTACTGTTTTGCCTGAGTTTAGTAGCCTCTATTCGCATCTCTTCTAGGGTATTCATAAGGTCAACTAATGTCTCATCCTTGTAGTGCAGAAAATTAAAATTATTCATTCTCTTACTTATTTGTCTATATATATCTTCAAAAAGTTCAAATCCTGTGAGCAATCCTTGCGAGTAGATGGGAACAAATTTATCTAAAATTATGTCGTAATTCTCATACATAATAAGTCTACTCTTGTGTATCTTAATATTAGTACTATCGTTCCCAGTCGCTTCATTCCCCTCATATACATTCCTAACGTATTCAATGTAAGGTTTGTCTAATTTGGGATTATTATCTACTATTCGTCTAGGTTCTAGGAATATAAATCCCGAAGGTGTGTCGCGGTTAACCTCACGCTTAAGATCGTCATCAATGCCATTAGTTTTAATTAAAATATACCCAAATCCGTAAAACCTATAACTTATCATAGCCTGTAGCAACGCCTCTTTGAGTTTTACTTTCAAACCCTCACAAAGAGGTACAACAGCCGTGTTGTCTTTATCGTCTATTAAAGTAAGTGCTATTCCATTCTTTAGTGCATCCTCTGGTGTGCTTTCAATATAATTCCTAAAAAATATAGAGTACTCATAGAGTCTATCCGCATGCTGCCTAGCCCTCTCTATACTTCCTTGCGCATCTGCTAAGAAGTTTTCTTTTTCATCCATACATTAATTTTAACAAAAAATATTTTTTTTCAACAAAAAGTGTACTATTTTGTTAATTTTGGGTTATAATCGACTTATCTTTTTGTAAGAAAGAATGAAATTAGTATGTATTTTCCCTGCTAAGTGGAGAGGCTTAGTGGGGATTATGCTTATTGTGCTTAATTGAAAATAGTGTATTGATTGTTTTGGGGTTTTATTTTGTATACATGGATACAAAAAGAGCTATAAACCCACCCATTGTGGTAATCCAAACTGTGAATGTTAATCCAAAAATCCATTTATTACTTTTCTCTATGCTGTCTATCTTAACACTGAGTTCGCTTTTAGCGTTGTCTATCTCATGATTTAAATCATTCTTTACATTCTTAATATCTTCCTTAAGCTCAGCTCTAAGGATATCTATTCTAGCGTCAAGCTTATCTGTTCTAGCGTCAAGTTTTTTAATATCATCTTTAAGATCACTTAATCTAGCCTCAACACCCACGATTCGACTTTCCAACGCATCCATTCTGACATTAAAGTTCTTCTCTAAGTACTCAAGTTCCAAATGAGTAAGCCCACTATGGCAGTATCTATTTGCAAATTGAACTGCCATCTCTTGTTGCATGCCCATTCTTACAAACTCTTCACAAACTTGTTGTTCTGTAAAATGATATCTTGTGCCTTCACTACGCACTTGTTCCGCTTGCATATGTCAACCTCTATATATTAATTATTTTGGGGGGTTTTACTTTAAAAAAAGAGCTATAAATCCACCCATTGTAGTAATCCAAATTGTAAATGTTAATCCAAAAATCCATTTATTATTTTTCTCTATGCTGTCTATCTTTTGGTTTAAATCAGCTCTTAATCTCTAATGTCATCCTTAAGTTAAGTCCATCTTGGTAACAAGCTTCTTAATGTCTCTGCTAACCTCAGCTAATATAGTCTCAACATTCTTGATTCTATCTCCCAATGCATCCAGTCTGAGTTTAAGCTTTTCCTCTAGACGATCAAGGTCACGATGAGTAATCTCCTGAAAAAGTCCATTTACAAAGCATGCGGCTATCCAACTATCCATGCCCAACCTTATAAGCTCCTCCATTACTACACGCTGCTTTGATTCTTGACTCCCCATTTGTCTTTTCTCCTCCTGTGCTTCTGCCATTAATATCTCCTTGTAACTAATTGTAATATACAAATTGACTTGCAATATAATTCTTGTGTTTTTATGCCCTAGCAAATTCAGGTTTTTCATTAATCATAAACTCGTAATCCTTTTTCTTATCAATTAATGGCTTGCCATATCTATCAACCATGCTAATGTTGGAGAAATGAAACTCTTCTTTAATATCATAAGATGGTATATTACTATTTTTCATTAAAAAGATACGATAATGCCTGAAGATATGAGAACACTTGCCAATATATTGTCTTCTAGTAACCTTTCTTATAATCTCTCTTAAAAAGAAGCTCATATTGTTAGTTGATAAGCTCTTGTATTTAGTTTTTTGAAACAAATAAGTTCGCTTTAAGTAATTATAATTATGAATTGATATTCTATTCTTAAGGTTTTTTTCTGCATATTCCTTATGAGCTTCTTGAATTTTAGCAAAATCTAGCATAGAAACAAGCACTGGTCGTATTACAGTCTCCCCACGCTTCTTAGCAACATGAATATTAATACGGTACATATACTCACCGTCTACTGCAACCTTCCTAATATCCTGCAACTTAATATTAGCAATCTCGCCGCATCTTGACCCAGTCATGTATTGCAGGTAGTAAAACATACCCATTATCTTGTCTTTCTGGTAAGCTAGCTCTAATATTTTCAAGATTTGCTCTTTAGTAATGCTCATATAAAAGTTAGTCTTTTTTCTAATATTCTTTTTTCTATATTTAATAGGCTTCTTTTTATCCAAACTCGGATTATCACCCTTTGCAATGAGTACGGGATTATCCTTGTCTAGTATTAGACTTAAGAGTCTCGCATATATGTCCTTATTAAGAACACTAGCTAGGGAAAAAATATATTCATCGTCAATCCGTTTACTCTTATAGGCTGTTGCTAAAGAATTAATAAACGAATCTGGATTATTTAAATCAGAGTAAATAATCTCAGTGGAATTGGGTGCTTTTTTATCCGTATTTGTTGATATTTGTCTACTCATCTAACTGGTTTACTGCCTCCACTAGATAAATCAAGTTTAGTATATTTATTCACTCTCTCTACTCTTTTATGTTTATTTTAACACTATTTAGTTATATTTTCTAGTATATTACTTATAATATTGTACTAAATAATTAAAGTAAAGTTTGTTTATACAGAAAATAGAGGTTAATAAGAGTATTTTTTATGTTTAGGTTTCTACGTAGCTTTTTATGTGTAGTTCTTCTAAATATTGCTAGCCTGTTTTTGGGATTTTAAGGATACCCAACTTTTGCAAGAAAAGACCCTATACTTTAAAAAAATCAATTTAATAGGCTTAAAAATTGCAAAACCTTAATAAATCTTTTTATGTGTAGAAAGTGAGGATTTGTGGTGTTATAAGAAAACAAATTAAGTTTAAGATAAATATTATTGTGTTATTTAACACTAATTTTATTCATTTTTATTTTCCATAAAGTTTATGTGCATTTTGTATTATTTATTTTAAAGATAATTTGTAATTACTTTTATAAAAAGGCTTTACTTATTTTTTGTTACTTATTTATTTTTATTAAAAACTACAAATAAGTAACAAAAAACTTAATTATTTGTTATAATATAACTAGCTAGATTCAATTTGAATAAGGAGTACAATAATGAAAAAAGCAAAAAATGAAAATAATGACATGTATAAAGGTGTTGATCTTAAGCGATTAGCTGGGTATATTGCAGATCAATACAACGCGGGGGTTGATATTACTATTAATTATAAGCATTATCTAGATTTTTTGGATGACTATGCAAACAAAATAGATGATTATTTTTCTCTAGATATACATTTCAGGAACGAGCATATGGCACTTATTCAATTTAAATTTCAAATGGCAGGCCTTAATGTGGGAACTAAAATTATTAGAGATTTTGCTTTAGCAAATTATGATGATGACCATAAATTAAGACGTCGTGATGATTTTCTTTCTTATTGCAGTGAAAAAGCATATGAGGAGTTTAAAGAAGAAAAATTAGAAAAAGAAAAGAAAAAACAATTAAGACTTGAAAAAAAACTTGAACTTTAAAATAATAATGGTTCGATGTAAAAAATAAGTTTAACAAACATTATACGTATAAAGGGCGGTTATATCCTAATCGCTCTTTTTACAACAATCATAAAACAAGTCACATTATGTTACCTAATTAGCATAAACTAAGGGGCTTTTCATTTTAGCAATATATTATCTTACGGGAACCAAAAGAGCCTGATAAGCATTTACCAATCATTTTAAATACCCTTTTTAAACACACCTTTACTTAAAAAGTACGGCTAATAAAATAGCAATATTGGTTGTAATAAGAAATGTAATCATCCAATTATGTAAATTAAACTTAGCATTAAACTTAATCTCTAATGTATCAATCTTAGTATTAATCTCATTCTTAAAGCTGTCAATCTTAGTATTAAGCTTATCCTCTAAATTATCAATCTTAGTATCAAGCTCCTTATAAAAATATCCACGAGCAACCTCAGCAGCAGCAACCTCCTTCATCCCCATCCTTATAAGCTCATCAAAAACCATTTGTTGAGCCGCATTATTTGCTTCTGAAGACCTCACTTGTACCAACATACACCATACCCCTATGCATTAATTATACAT
This sequence comes from Borrelia sp. P9F1, assembly GCF_030436115.1. Classification (NCBI taxonomy): domain Bacteria; kingdom Pseudomonadati; phylum Spirochaetota; class Spirochaetia; order Spirochaetales; family Borreliaceae; genus Borrelia; species Candidatus Borrelia rubricentralis. The sequence goes on along the minus strand of NZ_CP129408.1, from coordinate 10,405 downwards.
CAATACTTAGTTTGGTTAAAGTAGTTATGAGTTAAAATATTGGTTAAATAACAAAATAATTGACATAAATATCTATGAAATGTTATTTTAACTTATAATGGTTAAGAAAGCAAGAATCCCCACCATTTTGCAAAACAATCCTGAGTTACATAAATCTATTAGAGAACTTGGTGGGTATTATTTATCCTTATTGTTTTATGTCAACCGCCACATACGAACAATTGATTTTAATATTGATGAGATTAACAGATATTACCTTTACTTTAAAAACATAGGATATTTAAATAAGAACTCGATTCCTAAATTTCCATGTAAAATATTAGAATATTTTGGCTTCAGCTTAGTATCGTGTCGGCATGAAAGGGTAACAGCTGCCGCAGGTGAGCACAATTTTACAATATTTGAAGTCTATATTGATTCACTTGATACAGTACACCATATAGCAAAGCGAGGTAGAACAACTTTATATGATAGTAGAGATTTGCTTAAACAAGGCATTAAATGCCGCAATACTGCACAATTAATTTTTTCTTATTATAAAGTACTAGCTAATACACAAAGTGTGATCTAGGATAATGTTTTTTAAAATTTTTACACATTTATGTTAATATTCATTTAGTTGGTATGAAAAGTAAAATATATAAGGGTAAATATTTAAAATATTATAGACCTTTCACTAAAGGCGAGCTTAGCATTAGCGATATTGCAAGGATGGAGAAGGTTAGCTATTCTACTGTAAGCAAGGCTTTAGACAAGTGTCGGCAAGCTTTCAAGCATACACAAGACATTATTGTAAGTAATATCAACCCTGATGATAGCAATACTTTTAGTAGTAGTATACTTAATTCAAGAAGCGTTGACCATGTTTTGCGTTGTTCTAATACCGATGAGGATATTGATGCTTTGGGTAGCATTACTACCGGAACTGCCTTAAGGAAACTTGCCAGTGTTGACACTTTAAAGGTAGAGATAACTAAACTTATAAGCAATCTTTTCTTTGATAGGAAATATCGTGAAGTTGTTATTAAAGAGCAAGTTTATAATGCTTTATGTTCTGATCTTTCTCGGATAGAGCATGCGCTTCGCAATGCTTACCATAGCGTAGAAGATCGAAATAAACTTATCATAGAGAGATCACAGCTTAAGGAAGAGATAGAGCGGCATAGATTAACTTTTAGGGAAACAATCCTTCTTAAACGGCTTGCAATAGAGAAACAATATTATACTACCATACTTAATGATAAAGAATTTAAACAAATAGTTAAAAATTACCTTTATAGCGATAAATTGTAAATTATTGTTATAATATTTGTGTGAATTTAAAACTAGAAAAGCTCTTAAGCTTACTTCCTGCAAGAATGTCGTCTAAATACAGACGCATATTCCAAACTATTCCAAAAGGAAAGGGTAGCAAGTACACTGATTTTGCATCATTTGAGTCTAATAATTTACTTCCCAAACAGAGGGAAGTAATAGAGTCAATTGAAGCGGGGGATATAGCTAAGATTATACTCAATGGTGGTATTGCTAGCGGTAAGACATTCCTTGCATGCTATCTTTTCATTAAAAATTTACTAGAAAACAGAGATCTTTACACAAAAAATGTTAATAACTTTATTATGGGTAATTCACAAAATTCAATAGAAATTAATGTTTTAGGTGAAATGGAGACCATATGTGACCTGCTTCACATTCCCTATGAGAGGAAGAAACAAAATACTTCATTCGTCTTAATTGATGGCCTGCGTGTTAATCTTTATGGTGGAGACAAGATTAGTGACTTTAAAAGACTTAGGGGAGCTAATAGCGCCTTGATGTTTATTAACGAGGCTACAACACTGAGTCAGGAGGTTATTCAGGAGGCACTAAAGAGACTTAGAATAGGTAAGCGAACCGCTATTTTCGATACTAATCCTGATTTCCCTACGCATTTTTTTAAAACTGATTACATTGACCAAACAAGGATATACACAACATATAACTTTACCACTTACGACAATGAAACACTTGCAAGTGATTTTATTCATGAACAAGAGATAACATATGAACATTTACCAACATACAGAGCACGCGTTCTTTTAGGTGAATGGGTTGCAAGTGATTGCTCCATTTTTCACCAAATAGAATTTAGTGATGATTATAAATTTAGTGCTCCTATTTGCTACATTGACCCTGCTTTTACCATTGGTGGTGATAATACTGCTATTTGCATACTAGAAAAACACAAGGATAAGCTTTATGCATACATTTATCAAGACAAACGACCCGTTTATGATGATGATATTTTGTATAGGATTAAAACTATAATTGATGGGTTTAATGTAAGGATTCTTTTCATAGAAGATAGAGATAGCGTTAAGGGTGTTGGAAGGTTAACACAAACTTTAATAAGTCTGAGAAATCAATGCGATACTCTTTTTAAAATAGCACCAGTTAAACCTATATCAAATAAATTTAATCGTATTTGTTCCTTAATTCCCATATTTAATAGTAAATTGGTTGAATTTCTTAAAGATATTGATAAAACGGTAATTAATGATATTTATGCTTACAAGGGTGATGGCAAGACTTGTGACGATGCTCTTGATTCACTAGCTAATGCTTACTTACTTCTTATGGGAAGCATTAAGGAAAAGCAAACTCACTTTACTAAAATTAAATATTTATAAATCTATAAACCCAAAATAAAAACCCCCTTAATTACAGGGGGTTTTAGGGATTAGTGTATCGCCTATAAGGCGTTATTTTGTTGATATATTTGTCCCAAGGCACTGTAATAAAACCCTGTCGCTCTGCTCGATCTTGCTCCTTAAATCTACTGTGGTCCACATGACCTGCTTGTTGTCTGTTTTGCGCCACCTCGGCTTTCATTGCCTCTAATATAGCCGCCTGTCTCTTCTTCTCTCTCTCCTCTTCTTTTACTCTGTAAAGCTCCTCTTTCCTAAACTGCTCCAATTCATCGCTCGCCATTCTCTTGACACCCATCCATGCATTAATATAATAATTGATGTTATTATGATAATCTTCTTTATTTTGTAAGAGTGGATATACTTTCAAAATTGCATACATATCTTGTAGCGGCACTCTTCTCAACAAAGACCCATCTACATTATACATCCCTGCCATCTCAAATATCATGTCCCTATCTAAACCGGAAGACATGTTACCACTTACCTGTTCCTTGATTAAATCTTTAATTTGCAACCTAGCGTGTTCTATTACCCTATCACGTAGCTTTTCCTCGCTAGTACGTGTATTCTGTGCGTGACTCATACTTGCATCTCCTCTATTATCACGCGCCTCTTCATAAGTATGACCTTTATATTCATTTTTACCCCTATGGTTTCATCTTGTATCAGCTCTTCTTTTGTTATTATTGGATTACAACCATCTACCCTGCCAAGTTGCTCAGCCTGCTGCTGAGCCCCCAACATAACTTCTTCCTCAGTTAAGCTCTCTTCTTTTATTTCCAAAGGGGCATTTAAAGCCTCTAGCTCCTCTCCTGTGAATGAATATGTATAAATTCCAGTATCCCTAGGAGCGGGCTTGATAATTGGACTTACTTCAATTATGTTTAGTCTATCTAGTATGTTAGTATATCTATCGGTTGTAAAAGTGAAGACAATATCCCCTGTTTGATGTATACTTGAATCATCAATGAATGGGAATTGTGATTTAAGTAGGGATTGCAGTTCCCTAGCTTTATCTTTCCTTGCCTGAACTTCAGTTTCCATGATTCTCCTAGCATCTTTTTCTAATGTGTCTATTTGTGCCAATAAGCCTTCAAGTACATTAGCTTGATTTTCATTAACAACAACTTGCTTCCGAGGAATATAGTAAGAAAACACCCTCTTATAATCATATTCTGGATCACAAAGTGTCTTGTATAGCTTGCTCTTTGATTGCAACATATCACTTAAAGTGTCTATATATTTATCTTCACCCTCACTAGCAATAATGCTTGCTGCCATTTGCCTATATAGTGGCAATTCACTTAAGAACTGGTAGGCTATGCTAAACATATGATCAATAAATGCCTCATTCTTCCTAATCACACATCGTTTATTTCCACTACTCATAGTAAAGTACACATTACAAGTACTAATACCCGTATTAGCCATTTGTGCTTGTGCTTGTGCATAAATAGCGAAGAAATACTTATATCCAAACGGATTGCCATTTCTATTGTAATCCCTTATGCATGCTGGGTATTTTATATTTTCACTATATTTAAGTTCTAAAAGCTCTATAGTCCCATCTGTCCTTCGTATCCAGCCATCTATTGTAGACCCAATAGGAGCGTCCTTACCCTTATACATTTTTGAATAATTATAACAATCAATACCATTCTTGTACTTATTTGCATGCAAACTAGCAATCTCATCTCTGTATTGTCTTTGATAAAAGGTGAAAGATAAATCTTCCATTAATTTGCCTTTTTCCATCTGTTCAGTTTTAACAAACTTTACAAGTCCAGTCTTATTAGCAACCGCCCTAATGAAGTCCTTATGTCCTAGTAAAATACTACCAATTTCGCTTGCTCCCAACTTTACTTGTTCTTTTCTCTGCTCATCAAAACTTCGCTTTCTATCGTACTTAATAAATTCGCCTTTTCTTATCATAGGTAATTTCTTCATAAACTTTAACCTTGCCTTTACTATTTAATAACTTTTCTTCTACTTCGCATCCGAGCAACTCTTGTGTTTAATCTGTTTATCTTTCGTTTTAAATTGCCCATCATTCTAATATTCTTCTCATAGTCATTCCAGCTATTAAGTTTCACATCTATGCTCTTCTTATGACTATTAATGCACTTACTTTGCTCCCTAATCAGTGCATCTAGCTCTTCGTATGGTTGCGCATTATGCCCACACGTGCATTTGTTAGCGTTAACCTTATGCTCTTCTCTTCTCTCTGCAATGACATCTAAATACAAACGGTGCGCCCTAAGCTCACCTGCTAGAAAATCAAACCTATCTTTAAGTTCCCTTAACTCCTTGCCACTTATTGTGCAATATAAGTGATAGACACAATCACATATAGCATCAATAATGTCATTTATCCCGTCTATTGTTTTTTCTATAATATTTCTTATCATTGCAAAGCTCCTTCGTAAACCCCCATAGGGTTATTATCAAATGGTACATCATCGAATGGAATATCATCATAGTTTAAAGAATTATGATTCATGCGCATACTATCATGGTCCTCATCCCAACTACTCCACGCATCTGCACCCATCTTATCTTTCCATGCTTGATACTTGGATAACACATATTTATCTTGTTTTTGTATTGCAAAATAATATTTCCAAAAAGTTTTATAATCCAGCTTACCCTCTCTGTATTGTTCCTTAAGCAAAGCATGATCATTCTTATACTGCGCTGGTAATGGCGTTGACTCCATGACCCGTCTGTCCTGTGTTTCCTTTGTAGTAGCAGGGTTATGTTTACCCGTATTATTACTCTCTTTCCTTTGTATCTTAGCCTGTAATTGCTTATCCTTTATTTCAAATTCATCAATTTTACCCTTAATGTTGTTTTTAAAGCCTAAACAGAAGTACCAGCCAGCCTTAAGTGTTAACAGGCCATATTCAACATAAGATTTAATTTTTCTAGCAATCTCCTGATTTGATATTGTTTGCAATGCTTGATACAACCCCTCCTTACCCGTCTCAACACCTACATGCGAACTGCCATTTAAATATTTTGTTTGGTATCTCCTAGTAGTATCAGCATCAACATTCCCATCCTGATCTTCTAAAAGCCCAGTTATTCCGAAAAACTTAACTAGTGCATACCTACAAAAATAAGTAAATGATGAACCCATTATTTGTTGAATTGTATTATTAGCCTGTCTTCGCTCAGTCTTAGTAAGATTTGCGTACTCACTCCTGTACTGCATATCAAGCTTATATAACTCAATTGTCTCGCCCATATTAAGATCTGTTTTAATTATGTGCTTATATCCATTCTTTGTATGTATAAACACGGTTTCAATGTAGTCAATCTTAGTCTGGGATACCATTTCATATTTAATTTCCTGCCATATTGCAACATTAAGGCCATGCTCATTAATGACAGTATCAATTGTTTCTAAAATATCATCAATATGAAAGTAATCATATCCACCACCCTTGCCAATATGACACCTTCCATTCTTAGCAATAGGCTTCAAAAATGTCTTAAGCTTACGAAGCTCACAAAAAAGCTCAAGCTCCCTTACAGCATCCGGTTTATTAACCTCTGCCTCCAATACTTCACTCATACTATTCTCCTTTTCTTTAAAGTATCTAACGCGCTTCCAGTCAAATTAACCATTCAAATCCTCCTTATCTGGTATTTACAGGCGATACTTGGCAATTTCACCTATTTAAACTATACAAAAATACGTAATTTTTGTCAATTAATTTTTACATCTTTTTTAATATTTTTAATCAAATTTATCTTTTTTATAAAAATATTATTTTCTATTTACTAATACTTTTTTTATTGTATTTTTTGTTTAAAAATATTAAAATTTAGATTAAGAAAAGATAAAAAAAGAGACTTCCTTCTGTTCAGGAAATCTCATTGATGGGTTGAGCACTAATTTGTTCGTAGTGCCTTTATTCAGCTATTTGTTTGGTACCTTCTGTTGCCTCCATTTCAATAGCATCTTCTTCGTTATGTGTTTTTCTGTGCTTCTTTTCTTGACTGTATTCATAAAATAAATTATCTAACAATTCCCTATGCTCTTCATAAAGCCTAGATAATGCATAAGATGTAAACTTGGTATTTGACTTGAAATAAGAATATGCAGTGTTTGTAGGCAACAAGATCCTTAAAGGTATGGTTCTAGGTTTAACCTCGCCTTTTTTTAATGCTTCGTAATCATTATTTTGTATTATATCTCTTATTTGAGTAAGCCCTCTTTTTATAATAAGTTCCTCTGTTATTTCTCCTGTTTTTAGTTTCTGCCCTATTTTCACAAACGAATAGGCTGTTGATTCTGTTATAAAACAAGTTTTGGCATATGCTCCGAAACTTTTAAAACCCGCCCATAGATACAATAACTCATCGTGTATCTCTGTTAACACCTTCATCGCTTGTATTTTATTAACTATGTCTCTATGTCCCAAAGACTTTAATTCTTGGTCTAGCTCGGTAAATCTATTAACCTTCTTCGTTTTTTCATCATATGCTGAACTATCAATAATCCTGTTGTTTAAATCTTTATCGTCTTTTTGTATCTTCATATACTACTCCTTATATTCAACAAGTTGAAATTTAATTCTACAAAAAAATACACTCTTATGTTTTATCCCAATCTAAGGCGGATTTCTGAATTCAAAAAATCACTATAAATGAATTCTTAAAAAAAGTGTAATTTTCATGTTCTTTTCATAAAATTATCTAGAACCGTTTTATATTCACTCATATAATCATATTTCATATCAAAATCAATCCCTAAAAAAACACTTCTATTTAAACTCTCCCGCTCTGGTATGGTACCCAAAAAATCATCTCTTTTTGCTAGCTCATTATACAAATACTCATAAGTGCTCCTCTTCTTATATTTAGTTACCATTATGTATATAGGAATATCAAGCTTTAACCTCTCTCTTATTTTATTCTTTACCAGAGCAAGGCTTTCTACTGTCCAAAGTTCGCATACAACTGGCACTATTACATAATCACTGACAAGAAGTGCATTAACTAAAATAGTATCTAGTGAGGGTGGGTTATCAATTAAAATATAATCATACTCTTTTGGTAAAAATTGCATAACATTCCTTAAGCATAAAGTAGCATCCTCATATGTTATTTTGTCTCTATGTCCATAAGTGCAGTTTGTAACCATCTTATCAATAAACTCTTCTATAAAATCTTGCAAAGTGTAATAACTGGGAACTATATCAAGATTTTGTTCTACATTTACAATTGCATTTTTTATAATTAGTTTTTCATTCAAGACTTTATGCATATTAACGATAGAAACATTAACATTTTTTTCCTTCAATTGCTTATTGTAATAACTAGTGATAGAGGCTTGTGTGTCCATATCAATGAGTAAAACTTTATGTTTTTGTGCTAGCAACTTTGCAAAAATTAAACAAGTTGTGCTCTTACCAACCCCACCCTTAATGCTAGCAATTGAGATTATTTTAGGTTCTTTTCTCTCCATTTGCCTATCATGCCCCCCTTTGGTAATTTTTTATTATAAAATTCATATACTTTCCTTTCTAATTGTTCAATTAATTCGAATAAAAGTTTACAATACTTGGTCTCAACCTTTTCCTTTTGAATTAAAGAGTGAAGGCCATCCATCCTACAAAAAACACTACCTCTTTTAAATCTAAATTCAATATGATACACCTTAAATACCCTAAAAGAAGTGCGCTGCCCTAGGTTACTGTCCATATAATACGCATTAATTCCATTTTTTAGTTTTTGAAACCCATAAAATATTCCTTTAAACTTATCACCTTCAGCTAAGGAAAAAAGATTAAGATGGTATATTTCATTTAAATCGGGCATACCTCTAAAGGCTATCCAAAATTTATCTTTACAGTCCCTGTGGACTTTGAAAGTGTAAAACGAGGTAACCAGCCTAGTGTAATATAGCTTTCTATCCCCATCCTGTTCTATTTTTGCAAATATATTTGCGTCACGTGTAATATGTACCTTGGGCGCTATTGTCTCTTTTGTTTCATTTATTGTAAGCTCAGCTTTCTTCTTGGCTAATTTATCCTCTAGCGCGCTTATCATGCAAAGCCACCTTTACCATACTCTATATTATTTCCTAAAAAGCCCATAATATCTAGAGGCCCCTTATTTGGACATTATTGACCATTTGGCTACCAAATATATTGATTTCCCTAAGCGTGCTTTCTTGTCCTATCCTATCAAGCAATTCGTAGTAATACGAATTATCCATCATCTTACTGTAGCTTAGCTTGTCTTTGCTATCAATAAATCTCTTTAAGGCTGGCCTTAATTTATTAATATCTACCTTATGCTTTAGCTGTTCTAGTAATATACTGAAGATATTATCCCTAGTTTCTTTTTGTTTTTGTCCTACATCTTCTTTTATTTGTCTTTGTACCCTTTTCTTAATTCTTGCTATTCTGAGATCCAAATCCTTATATTTGTCATTTTGCAGAATAAAATGTGGCTTAGTCTTATAAGATTCATATATCTTTCCAATTTCTATATCTAATTCCCTCTCATAGTAGCCTTGCTTTACTAGTTCGGCTTGCCTTTCTTTAAGAAGAGCCCGCAACTCTGCTTTAGGTTCATTGAGTTTTAAGTTATCTCCCCTTATTTCTCTTAAAACAGTGTAATAACATCCCTTTATGTTAAATTTATACAAATGTTTAGGATTGTAAGCATAGGATTTAATGATAGGTTTTAACTTGTTTTCTATTGTCTTAATAGAAATGTGTCTACTGTCGTTCTCAAACCGTTTTAGGTTTCTTAAGTGATTGATCTTAATATCATCTGATACTTTTAATTTTAAAATAAAAGAAGGAAGATCTGTTTTAAAGCCACATCTTGTTATGTATTTAGTTACTCGATAACTATTACTCTCATTTTTTGCAATCCTATCTCTTCTTTCTTCTTCTTTATTATTACTATTATTTATACACTCCCCCTTTACTACACTCCCCCTTTGATCTGCACTTACAATTTTTTCATTGTATTCTTTAAAGCGATCTTGAAATCTGTTCAATTTTTTTTGTGCAAAAAGCCTGTTTATTCTGTTATAACATTCTTTTTTGGAGTATCTAAGGGTGTACCTTATTTCCGTACCTAAGTTTTTTCCCAGGTGTTGATAGTAATTTATTGTTACTCCAAATTCTTTTCCTAGTCTTTTCAGATATTTTTGTAACCTTTTAAGTGTTGCTTGTTTTTGTCCATTTTGTTGCAAATTATTATTGAAATATCTAAGTATTTGTCCTTGTGTGTACTTTTTCAGTCTTTTGTTCATAAAGCTAAGTGTTGAAACAAGTACAATCAACTTATGCTGACATTCATTGAAGCATGTAAAGAACTTTTGACCAGATTCCCAGATCCGTCGTTGTTTTATTATTGTCGAGCTAGCGAGCATTTTAATTTCCTTCCCTTCCTGATGTAAAATTATTCGGTTTGTTAAGTATTTTAATCTTAACAGTATCCATTAATACATAAATTGTTATAAATGTAAATAGGTTTGGATAAAAAGATGGGTTATTTTTTTATTTGAAAATATTTAAGATTTTTTATTTTTTTGAACTTTTTCCGTATTTTATTTTAAAATAAAAGTGCGGTGTTTATTTTTTTAAAAAAAGTAGATGAGAGTTTGATTTTTAAGAAAAAAATAGATATAATATTTTTGGGTTATAGTTTTTTTGGGCATTTTTCCTTTCGGCTATAACCTATTA
>NZ_CP129407.1:860366-936962 GCF_030436115.1 Borrelia sp. P9F1 | reverse complement strand
ATATTACTAAATTCTATCTATAAAAACATATATCTTTATTGCTTATCTATCGCTAGATATATATGCGCTTTTGTTCTCTTATCTTTATTATTGCCTGTTGTCTTTTTCTAATTTGGTTCTATTACTTATAGTAAGTATATTAAATAAAAATTATCCTAAAAGGAACCAATACCGAAACTGGGACCCTAAGCGGAGATTCAATTATTGCTTAGTGAAACCTTGAGGGGAATAATTTTAGTCGGAGTAAGCCACAGATAAATGGGCTTAAAACTAAAGGAGAATTTTAATGATGAAAAATAAATCGTTGACTTTACCCACTGTCCTGGCTTTTCTAGCTTGCAATCCTAATAATATTATTCTCTCTGAAGTTGTTTGCGCAGTCGTACCACAGAACAAGAGGATCTGAGATTATCGCTTTAGAAATTAGAAGAGTGAGCGGTTGGATTATAAAAAGTAGATTTGAAGCTATATACGAGAAGGTTGTTTCTTCGTCCATGAAAGGGGCTACTTTCTTAAAAGCCTATAAGAGAATTTATGATGACTTTATACATGATCTATACTACTGAAAATAAAAAATACAGAGGGGAGTATTATCCCCTCTGTATTTTTCTGTTGATGACCTCCCAAAAAATTTAGTACTCGAGCACATATAACAATAATGTTATTATCGAAAATCTTTTCTTTATCAATTTCCTACCACCACCCAACATAAACTGAGAAAGAGATTGAAAAAGATTACAAATAAATTCATAATTAAAGGGTATGAATAAATATAGGAATGAAAGACATGTAAAAATATTTGAAAGATATATAAAAAAATTAAAACAAACTTCATTAGATGATAAAACAGAACAGATGGATCGGTCGCACTTGAAAAATTTGTTTGACGAATTCAACTCTATAAATTCCAATTCCGGCATTGAAATTTACCATGAACCAAAACAAAATAAAGAGGGGTTAGGGGCTCCTGATTTTGTTGTTAAAAATCAGGAAAATATAATAGGATACATTGAAGTTAAAAAGATAGAAAAAAATTTAGATGATACCTTAAAAAGTACTCAGATTAAGAAATACAAGCAACTATCAAATAATCTCTTACTAACAAATTATATTGAATTTATTTGGATAGAAAATGGAAACGTTATCTCAAGAGAAATTTTATTATTGAAAACTGACTTAGAAAAACAAAATACAAAAATTGATCCTTTAAAATTAAGCAAAGTGGCGGATATTCTTGGTGAATTCTTCCAAAGTCCACCTGAAAAAATCACAAGTGTTGAAAAATTAGCTTGCTTGCTTGCACAAAGAACAAAAATTTTAAAAGACCTAATTGAACAAAACTTAAGCTCGGATTTAAACAAACAAAATACGTTATCGGGTACTTATGACTTCCTTAATAAAAGTATATACAATAATGCTCTTGGCATTGGAGAATTTTCAGATTCAATTGCTCAGACTATTACATATGGACTTTTTCTTGCAAAACTTAATAATGCAAATGACTTAAAAATAAATTTTGATGACATTGAAAAATTAATACCCAAAAATTTTAGAGTAATTAAAGATATATTTCGCCTAATGTATGATATTACAAAGAGCAAAGAATACACTGGAATAAAATGGATCTTAAACAAGTTAATCAACATCGTCAACAATATCGACACAAAAGCAATTTTTGAACAATTTTCATTCACTAAAAATAAAGTCTCAGAAGTAGCTTATGCTAAGGACCCATATCTTTACTTTTATGAGGATTTCTTAATTAAATATGATAGTAATTTAAGAAAAAGCAAAGGTGTCTACTATACCCCTCATTCTATTGTTAATTTTATTGTTAATAGTTTGAACAAAGTTTTAAAGCTTGGCTTTAATTTAGAAAATGGGCTCGCAAATAGAGAAGAAGTAACTGTGCTAGATTTTGCTACTGGTACCGGTACTTTTTTACTTGAAGTCATCAAGTGTATATTAAGAGAAATTCCAAAAGAGACTGGAAAACAAAGAGATTATATAAATAATCACATATTACAAAATACATACGGGTTTGAATGCTTAATGGCCCCTTACGCGGTTGCTCATTTAAAACTATTTCAATATTTAAAGGAAGTTTGTAATTTTGAATTTAAAAATGAAGAACTAAGATTAAAGATTGCTTTAACAAACACACTTGAACCTCCCTCTTCAGGAATTAAAAATGATATTCGGTGGCTTTTCCCCGCAATTAACGAAGAAAATAAACTATCCAATGAGATTAAGAATAAGCCAATTCTAGTAATGCTTGGAAATCCACCGTATAACTCAGGATCGAAAAATAACAATAATTATATTTTAGATTTAATCAAAGTTTATAAAAAATTTGATTTTAATGCGTCATCGAAAGAAATAAGTATCCAAGCTTTAAATGATGACTATGTAAAATTTATCAGATTTGCAGAACACAATATTGAAAATTCCAACAAAGGTTTGCTAGGCATTATTACTAATAACGGATACTTGGACAATATTACTTTTAGGGGAATGAGATACCATCTACTTAAAACCTTTGATAAGATCTATATTCTTAATTTACATGGAAACTCCAGAAAAAGGGAAAAAAATTATGATGGAAATCCCGACGAGAATGTATTTAATATCCAAGTGGGTGTCTCTATTGGGATTTTTATTAAATACAATGGATGCAAAAAAAACGAACTTGCCAGTGTTTACTACAAAAGCATTAAAGGAACTAGACTACAGAAATATGAATCTCTAAATGATAATGATGTCTTCAGTATTAATTTTGAAAAACTTGATATTAGAGAACCCTATTACCTTTTTGTCAAAAAGAATTACGATAATGAGGCTATTTATAATAAAGGAATCTCTTTAAAAGAAATTTTTAATAGATTAAATGTGGGAATAACAACTTCTAAAGATAGAATTGCAATTGGTTTCACACAGAAAGAACTCCTAGCCAAGCTTAATGATCTTGCATGTCTTAATGAAAAAGATGCAAGGAGTAAATACAATTTAAACAAAGATTCTGTAAATTGGAGCTTACCAATAATACAAAAATTCTTAAAATTCACAGACATTGACGCAAAGTATGTTAAAAAAATAACTTACAGACCCTTCGATAATAGATATGTTTATTATACTGAAAGCAAAGGTCTCATATCTAGACCCAGCTATGAGATAATGAAACACATGTTAAACATTGACCATAATATAGGGTTGCTATCCTCTAGGTGTTTGTCAAATAGCAATTTTAATCATACTTTCGTTTCGTCCAGTATTATGGCAAAGGGTTCAATCTCAAATAAAATCAGTGCATGCTATTTGTTTCCTTTGTTTATCACAGAAGAACAAAAATCTTTGAAATGCGAAAAAAAAGAAAATGAATCCCTTGAAAAAATAGAAAACTTTAAAATAAGCTTTAGAAATTATATTGATATAAAATATCCCAAAAAATTTGAGCCACATACAATATTAGAATACATTTATGCAATCCTTAATTCCAATATCTACCGCACAAAATTTGCTGATTTTTTAGAAATTGACTTTCCTAAAATTATTTTTGTAAATGATCTTGCATCCTTTGAAAAACTTATCAGGCTAGGAAATAAACTAATTAATACTCATTTACTAAAAAACAATAATTCACTAAACAAAAATATTGGCGTCCACATTTCAAATAATAACAATGAGAACAACATAATAGAAAAAATCTATTACTGCAAGACATCAAAAGAAATTATCTACAATAATAATAATAAATTTATAAATGTGCCTTTTGAAGTCTATGAATTTACTATTGGTAGCTATCAGGTACTAAGGAATTACATTAATTGTAGAAAGGGTAGAGAGTTAAGTCTTGATGAAATTGAACACCTTGAAAGAGTCATAAAGGTAGTTCATCATACCATAGCAATTCAAGATCAAATTGACTTAATAATTAGTGAATGCAAGGAATTCGACACTAAAGAATCTCTTTAATTGAACTGTTTGTTGCTTGGTCTGGTAATGTCAAAGCCTTAGCATCTGTACTATGGGATGCCCTGCCGTCTTTTATGTTACCCTATACGTAAATTATGTTAGGATCATTAACTATTGGGCCATATATTTTTTAACTCAAGACCGAAGGAAAAACTGAATGGCACTAATTAAAATAAATTAAAGATGGAGCAAGTGTCAGAATTAGTAATAAAAATAGCTGAGAAAACAGAAAAAATAGTCCAAGAAGTTCTAAATTCACTAAACGGAACTTAAGTAATTAAAAAACCAAAGAAAGGAATAAGTAGTTTTATTATTTTTCCTTTCTTTCATGTCATTTCTGGCTCAAAGACAAGGTTTAGTTAAAATTATTAATCGTTTGTTCACTATTTTATTATCTTGGGTTGTAATGCTACTAGGGCAATACAAAAGAAAAGCCAAGGCCTAATCCCTTGACTTTTCTTTTTTAGGATAATATTTATTTAAAGTAGTTACTAAGAAGTAATAGATCTAAATAGAGAAAAAACAACAGACATGAATTATAACAATATCAACTTTCTTAAGACCATCAGTTTTGGCAACAAAAGAAACAGTTGATCTTGCCAAAAAAGAGGAACAAAATATAAGGATAGTGTATAAAAGCCCAAATGCAAGAACCAAAGCCTGTATCAGAGACAGAAGAAGTAAAAAGAGCTAAAGTAGCCGTAGCAGAGGTTTCGCAAGCTATGCAAAAAGCCGGAGATGATTTAGTAGAGGCAGCTAAGGTACTAAAAGAGGCTTTAGATAAAATCAAAAAGGAAACTACAAACAATACAGAATTAAACTAAAAGACTCTAGATTCTGAGATTAAACCCTTTTCCATCAACCCATATCTTAGGTGTCTACTATGCTCCTCATTCTATTATTAATTTTATTGTTAATAGCTTGAACAAAGTTTTAAGACTGTACTTTTTACTTGAAATAATCAAGTGTATATTGATTTGTTGTCCAATAAAAGTTTATCAAATGGTAATTTTAATCATACTTTTATTATGTCCAGTATGATGATGCCACTTTGTCTTTAACCTCTATTATATTTACTAACCCATGTGCTTTTTCTGATGCACTTCCTAACTTATCTGCTGCAGATGAAATTAAATCTAATGAGGACACAACTATATTCCCGATTGTGTTTTCGTTTGATGTGTTTAGATTTTCCGGTGTTAACTTAGCAGTTTCCAATAACGTTTCTGTTTCGCTTAATAATCGACCTAAATCACTTTCTGTCGTAAACACATGATTTTTTAAATTTTCTTTATTTTTTAAATTTTCTTTTTCTTGTTTGTTTGCGTCGTCTTCCTGAGATACCTCTTTTGAAGATGACCCTTGCTGCTCCTCATGAGTACAAGATATTGCTATTAACGAAAGTAAACTTACAATTAATATTTTCATTAACCCCTCCATTATTTATACCCTCCTATATTTGATATAATATTGGTATTATACCAAATATAAATAAATAATCAATATTATATTATAATAAATATAACTTTTGAACTTTATTTTAAGTACCTTTGGGATAATACTGGGACGTATTTCAACTACTCATTCATACCCAATTAGATATTTAAGCTGATTATTTAAGGCATCTTTTTATTTAAGAAGATAGCTAAAATAAAGAGAATAGCTTCTTCTCTTCCTTCAACCATCTTGCATATTCTTCAACTAAATTCAAAAAATAATGTTTACCTTTTTTCTTCTTCAATACTTTAAAATCTTCAAGTAAAACAAAAAATTCATCAGGAGTCAAAGAATAAAGAAATGCTACAATAAAATTAATATCTCTTTCGGTCTCTTGGAAATATCCATCTTTGAAATCTAGTGTTAGTATTTTTTCTTTCTCTTCACCAGTAAATTTAAGATCTTTAATATCTAGTAGTTCAGAAAAATTGTTAAGGTCATTCTTGACAGTTAAAATACATGCATTCTTAGCCAGTTTTAAGTAAATTGGATTACTTAAAATTTCCCCATCTGTGGGTTGGGGCATTGGACATTGATAAAGAAATGTTTTTTGAACATTAATTTCAACAAATTTCCTAATTAAAAAATCAAAAGGTAAAGAATTAAAAACACTAATAATAAATAATTTTTTCAAAATAGACACAGAAGGCTTTTCATAATTTAAATATAAACTGTAAGTACAATAACTATCTCTGGGCTTTAGGGCACTAATCATAGTCCTCTCATCTGTATTTCTTGCAATTTTTCTATATTGTATTTTAAAGTTTTCATATCTGAACCAATTCGGGACTATATTCTTCAGATCTTGCTTATTTATCCATAATAACTGAGAAGTACCCTTAGTCTCTTCACTTTCAAAATATCTTGAATTAAATTGATGAATATTGGCCCCTTTGTAAAGGAATATATTGTCATCTTCTCTTGTATCGCATTCTTTGAAATAAGATCTATGTTTCGTGGCGTGTAACCCTTCTCCGAAATTAATATAGTCCTCAGAGAGAATATTAAATTTTTTAAACATTTTTTTAGTTAGGTTAAATTCTTCTTTGCTCCTATATTCTGCAACAATATATTTAACAGGAGAAATGTCTTTAATATCTTTTAAGCTTAAATAAAGCCCTCGATAAGGAAAATTTTGACCTTTCTTAATAAACTTCAGCTCCTCGGTCATCTCTTCAACTATTTTGTCGTCCTTTTGAATCATAAATTTTGCCTTAAACTTGGACGTTTTCCTGCCGCTATTACTAATTTGAAAAATGGCAAACTTAAAGCAAGATACCACATCCTTAAATCGTTTCTTATTCTGAAACTGATACAGGTAATTTAATTCGTAATTTTCAAAAAGAAATATTCTGAGTTTTTGAGAGCTATGTTCGTTCCACATACAAGAAGGAATAAGATATGTTAAATTTCCTCCCCTAGCAATGAGCTTCAGGTTAAATGCCACAAAATATCGAAAAAGATTGGGATCCCCTCCACATGAAAATTTTTTAAAACCATTCTTATAAATATCATTTAGCTTACTGACAATTCTTTTCTCGTCTCCATACAAACTAGTCAATGTTTTACTTTCAGTGTTGATGTCACTTCCCATTGTATCTGATTTAAATTTATTTTGCTCAAGTATACTTAATTTTCTATAATCGGGGTTGTACTTAGCAAAAAATTCAGACTCATTAAATTTAGCTTTCTTCCAAGGTGGGTTTCCAATCACAATTTCAAAACTAGCTGCATCAGGAAATTCTATCCCATAATGAAAAATCTTGTATTCATGGTGAAATGCTTCAATTTCTTTTATTATCTCACTATCGTATTCCGAGATATCATCATTCATAATACTTTCTATCAATTTTGCAACATCATAACTACCACTACCTCCAAATGTTATACTTTTATTCAATGCTAAAGATTTGATTGAATATAGCTCATATAACTTAGCTAGAGAAAAAACCCGTCTTAATTTATCTCCATATCTTTTATACTCAGAATAAATTATCTTAGATGCTTCAATCTGTTCCTTGGTAATGTCGTTAATACATTTCAATCTTTGCAAAAATTCTTCTGTTTTTTTCATAATATTCTTAATTTTTTCATTCAACCACAGGCTCGCATCATTGGGAAGATGCTTAAGAATAAAATGATAAAATTCGTCCCTCATATATCCAATTAAAGCATTACCTGCTTTGATGTGATGCTCAATGAAGCTTAAGGGAGTCCCAAAAATAAAAGTATTTATCCAAAGACTTAGCATCGTAACCTCAACAGCAATTGGATTAATATCTACTCCATAAATACATTTTTTGAGTAACATCCTCTTTAAAATTAGCTTATCATCTATATTTTTTATGCCATACTTTCTAATTTCAGCTTCAATGAGCTTATGCTCATTTTCCATTTCACTTTTGACATCCTTGAAGTCCTCAATACTAGCATAAACTTTATCTGTAAGGTAATTTAAACTTGCAATCAAAAAGTGCCCAGATCCACAGGCATTATCAATGATCTTAATATTGAAAGGAGATTTAATCTTAAGTTGTTCTTCAATGGCTGAAGTTGCCATGAATTCTGTAAGATTGTCTGGTGTATAAAACGCTCCGCTTTTTTTTCTATTCAAAGACATTGAAGTAAGATAAATATCTCCTGAGTAATAAGTGATAACTTCCCTCGTGTTTTTGTATTGGATGGGTAAATTATTTTCAGTGTAAATCAGGTAATTACCGTCTACTTTAATACGATAAATAGTATCTTGGGCAATTCTTAAATCGTACTCAATAAGTGCCTCATAAAGCTCCCCAAAGCTTTTTACATCTATCTTTGAATATCCTATATATTTTTTATCTCTAGCATTTTCCTCCTTAAAGAATAAAATCTTGGTTAAGATATCTTTTATTTCCTCTGTTGTCAATAAGTTTTCGTTTTTTAGGTGCCTTGCTTTAGATTCGGAAAAAAGCCCTCCATTAAACATGGGAAATTTCATAAACTCATTATCCATTCCTTTATCCAGTAAAACAAAAATGGATAAGAGTTCGCTGTATTTTATGTTTTCCTGGATTAACTTTGGGTAAAAGAAATGCCTAAAAGAAACCTTATCCTTGTATACCACGTGTGTTTCTAAAACATCTCTAAATTTGTCTTCGATGTAGGCAATGAAAAATATTCTCAGTACAAATATTATTGATTCCTCTAAAATAGTCTCTAATTCTTTAAAAGCAATGCAAGGGTTTGATCCAAATTCTTTTTCGTATATATTCTTTGCTATTTTAAATACAATAGAGTCATCGGGGTTAGCATAAAGTATTTCCTTAAGAGTTTTCTTGATTGTATTTTGTTCACGTATCCTTTCTGCTTTTTCTTCTTCAATTTCACCACTTAAATACCTATCCTTCCGAACAAGATAATAAAACAGAAAGAACCCTTCTTGATCATTAAATTTATTCTTTAATATTTCTGAAAAATCAAACTCAATATATTTTTTCTCTCCAGTATAAATTTGTGATTTGTCATAAAATCTCCATGTGTGTCCATTTGTGATTATCCCAAAATCTCTCTTATACTGATTAAGGACATCATAAAACTGATCTTCTGCTTTTCGTAAATCGATATCTGGGCTTTTAATTTCAATTACAAGTAAAATCTTTTCAATAAGAATTGTTTCGTCACCAATTAAACTTTTTTCAAAAAATTCCTTGTCATCTTGATTCTTAAACAAGAAAATACTTTTTCTTGATAATTTACCTCCTGCCGTAGCGTCATTTTGCCACTTTAATGCATAAGACAGCTCTACGAAAACAGTTTCAATGACAGTTCCTACTTCTGATTCTGATGCAAAATTCCCAAAAGTTATATTTTTAAGTTCCCTTTTAAGGTAATAAAAAAAATTTTCTAGAACATCTCTATTAGTATTTGTAAAAAGATTATTTACAGTCTCTCTGTATTCATTTATGTATGGGTGATTGGTTTTTACCCCTAATATTTCCTTTATTTCACTCATGTCCTCAGTTTTAGTTAACGACTACTCCTAAAATTAATTTGACTAAATACACTTAATGTCGTGACATCTTACAAAACAACTATTGACTTTGCTGTAATTTGCTGAAAAGTTATAAACAAAAAGATGATCTTAAATTAACAGCGAGTAAGCTTATAGAGAGTTTTGGTAAATATCTTTTTTATTCATTTCTATGATTTTGAATTTTTCCCAAGCTCTTATCTCATCAAGAAGATATAATTCCTCCTCGTGTATTCTGCCAACCACATCAACAAGTCCATTATTAGGAGTGTTCTTAAGGGCTATTTGAAGTTCCCAACCATACCCTAAATACTGTGAAGAATCTATTAATATATCTCCTCGTTTTATTTCATCGGGAGAGTGTGGTGTGAAATTTATATCTTTGTAATATACCCTTGGCATGGTTGACCGAATCCTGTAAGGAGTAATATCTCCTCTATTGAAATGCAATACATCTAAAATTATCTCCCTTTCTATGGGGCTGATTTTGGGATTTAAATTAGCCTTCAATTCTAACAAACATCTATTTACTCTAGCCATCTTTTCTAGCTCCAAATCATCTGGAAAACAATTTGAAATAATGACTGCGTCCATTCCTTCTTTGAAAAGATCTTTAGTTTGAAGTTCAATATCCTTATTTCTATGTTCCTCTAGTGTAGGTGCTCCATCTTTTTCTATTCCCCTTGAACATTCTTCTGCTTTTACTGAACTAATAAATGCGGATGTTGGTATTGAATTTCGTTTAAAAGCTTCTGTCTTTGTCCTGAAAAAATCCCTTGAAAGACCTGTGTATTTATGTGGATAAAAATTATGACATCCTAGTAAATTATCTTTGTTTGGCTTGAAAAACATTATTGTATTTATATGTTCATTGATGCTACTTATATTTAATTCTATTTTCAAGTTAGAATCATTAAAGGTCATTAATGACTCCTCAATTCCTGTAAGTGAAGAATCAAGTCTAATAGCCCAAGCTCCAAGTTGCTTGAAATAATCAAGCTTTAAACAATTTCTAAGGTCTGTAAAATCAATATCCAACTTTCTGAAAATGGAAGGTGCTACATCCACTATTGGTTTCATTCCCAATTTATTTGCAATATCAAGAATTTCTTTAAAAGTGCTAAACTCATCGCCATCGGTATAAATAAAAAATGTAAATACTCTCCTAAACCCAAGAGATGCACTTTTTTCTAAGTATTCAATAATTCTATTTTTAGAGCTTACATTAGGGTATATTGATATTCCTATTTCTTTCATCTTAAATGTCCTTTAAACCCTGGCGCTTAATTAAATCTTGCTTTCTGGCTACTGCATTAAAAGCAAGATTTAATACGTTAGCCCCATTCATCGTTCCATAATCAATTGTATCTATTGATTCAACAGGAATATCCTTTGGCCTTGCAATATCCTCCAACCTTCCTTTACTAAATCTCACTTGTGGTGCCAGTAAAACAACATCAAAATTATCAATTACTTCATTAAATTTTGATTCCGATGAAGCTTCAATACGTACATCCATGTTATGCTTTCTAGCATATTCTTCCATTTTTTGTACTAACATACTTGTAGACATTCCTGCACTACATACAAGCAATATGTTCATAATTTCTCCTATTTCTTTATCTCATTAATTATTTTATAAACTTGTATTAACTCTTCAAAAATACTTAATTCTGAAATTGCAGACATCAAATGATCTTCTGCATGAATTAAAATAAATGGTGTTTCAACAGAATCGGGATTTGTTATTGAATATTGTATGACATCTCTGTGTGCTTCGTGTGCCTTTGCAATAGAAGTTCGGCTTTCTTCGATAATTCTTCTAGACTTTTCATAATCTCCAACTTTTGCATGTGTTAAGGCTTCTCTTAAAAAACTCTTAGCCTCCCCAGCATAAGCCACAACGGGCATGCTTATCTCATCTATTAGTTCCTCAATAGTATATTCTTTTTTATTCATGCTAAACCAACTTCAATATTTTTATTTATTTTAAATTTATTGTATCATACTAGGTAGTATTATTCATTTTTAAAAAATTACAATTAAATGCTGTGGATACTATATTTCATTATAAATCAATGATATCTTATCTATATCAAGTATAATTAATAAGATTAATATTCATTATTGAGTTAGGAGTTTTTATGAAATTACAAGAAATCATCGAATCAAGTTTACTTCCCATTGCCGGTAAGATAGCTTCAAACAAATATTTAATTGCTATTAGAGATGGGTTTGTTTTTTCAATGCCTTTCTTAATAGTGGAATCTTTTGTTCTTCTGCTAGTTAATTTGCCATTTACGGATCCTGATAATTTTTTATATCAACAGTGGTATGTTGATTTGATGACAAGATACAAGGAAAACATTGTTCAGCCTTTCTACGTAAGTATGGGTATTATGGCTATTTTTGTAGTCTTTGGTATTGGATATAGCTTGTATTTGTAGTCACTCCCTATCATTTTTTACCAATACCCGAAAAAACAAATTTTGTGGAGGTAGTAAAGATTTATGATAAAGAATGAACATGAGAAGTATTATTTTTGCTCATTGTTTTTATCAGAATTTGCAAGAACGCTGCCTCACGCAGTTCTGACTGTTATTTTAATAAATAAAGGTTTAGCGCTAAGGGATATTGCTCTAGTACAAGTGTGCTACATGCTTGCAATTATTATCTTTGAACTTCCCTCGGGTATAATTTCAGACATTTTTGATAGAAAAATTGTTTACTTAATGTCTATCTTTTTATCAATGGTCTCTTATTTTATTATTTTCAAGGCGACATCATTTGCTATTCTTTGTATTGCATGGTTTATATACGGAACTTCATCTGCCGTAAGCACTGGGACAATTGATATTAGCTTTAATCGCTTGTATCAAGATAACTCAAGAAAATTAAAAGCATTTATATCTTCTAGAAAGATAATTTTAAACATTGGCGCTATTTTAGGTGGATACATAGGTAGTGTCTTATTTTTACGCATTGACGTTAAAATATATGTTATTTCATTATTCCTATATTTGGTATCTTTCTTAGTTACAACCCTTTTTATATCAAGTGATAAGAACACAGATTATGAATATAATAAGGAAGAGGCTGCACTTTATCTTCTAAAGTTCAAGAAAGATGTAATTAGATTTTCAAGATCTAGAGTGCTCTTAGAGTTATTTATCTTAATTAGTGCTATTCGGTTTTTCCTTCAGCCTTTCTATTTATACTGGCAAGTAATTTTTACTGATAAAAATATACCCATTAGTACATTTGGAACCATGTATACATTATTTCGTTTGTCAGATATCACAGGTGCTTGGATATTTAAGAAAATTAAACACTCAACATATGATATTTATATCATCTTAGCTACCACAGCTTTATTATCCATTTTAATTAAAATGATTTCACATATTTATATGTTTATTACTATGATTGTATTTTTAGTAATTGTAATTGCTCTTTATTCTAATAACTTGGAATATTTTTTACGAAAGAATGTTAATTCAAAAGTTTTAGGAACTATAACTTCCGTTAACAGCACAATATCTCGTTTATTCTCATTCTTAGTACTATTAATATGCACGGCTTTATCTAATTTAATGAACGCTATCAATACACTTACCCTACTAGTGCTTGTTTTCTGTGCTTTATCCACTATAGTGACATACAAATTTAAAAGCGAAAAAAGGTCGATTAAGGATAAATTACAAACCAACTCTTCCAAGTAACTAAATCTTAAACAACCAAGAATTAAAATTACAACAACTCTGGAAATAAGGGCGCATTCATAAGCAAAATAAACCCTCAACACGCCCTCATATTTCGCTTCCTACATATTCCTTACCCTTTAATGATAGTACCATCTCTCGCATTCTCTATGTCTTTACCAAGCTTATCTAATGATGTAATGATTGCCACCCTTCCTTCACTAGACTTTACAAACTCAACACCAGCTTGTACTTTAGGTAACATAGATCCTGCTGCGAAATGTCCCTCATCTATATATTTTTCCATCTCTGAAGTATTAACCTCACCCAACAAAATCTCATCCGACTTACCAAAATTTAATGATACTTTCTCAACAGCTGTAAGTATAATCAAAACATCTGCCCCTACATCCTGAGCTAATCTAGATGAGGCGAAATCCTTATCAATTACTGCACTTACTCCTTCAATATTTCCTCTCAAATCTCTTGCAAGAGGGACTCCACCGCCGCCACAAGCAATGACCATAAATCCCTTCCCAATTAATTCCTTTATTGCTTCAATCTCTACTATTTCTACCGGCATTGGAGAAGCCACTACTCTTCTATATCCCCTGCCACTATCTTCTCTCAGAACGTACCCCTTACTCTTTTCAAGTTCTAATGCCGTAGCTCTGTCGTAAAACGGACCAATCGGTTTACTAGGATCTCTAAATCCTTTATCCTCTTTGTCAACTATAACTTGAGTAATCAATACAGCAACATCTTTGCTCATGCCCCTTCTATTAAACTCATTTCTTAGCGCCTGTTCAATATGATACCCTATCATACCTTGACTCATCGCTCCGCATATATCAAGTGGCATGGCAGGAGTTTCATGTTTAGCCACTTCATTCTGAAGAACTATCCTGCCTACTTGCGGACCATTGCCATGACTAATAACTACTTCATATCCACTCTCAACTAAATCCACAATACCTGTAATACTTTTTCTTATAACCTCCAACTGTTTTTCAGCTGTTGCATCGCCACTGCCATCCTCCAAGGCATTTCCTCCAAGGCATATGACCATCTTTTTACCACTCATTTGCATACACTCCTCATCCATAATTAAATATAAACAGCGACCATTATCACCAAAATACATATGATAAATTCAATAACAAATAACGGCACAACAAACCTAACCCAACTTCCATATCCTAATCTTGCAATTCCTAAAACTGCCATTATAACTCCAGTAGGAGTTAATAAATTGACAAGCCCAGATGCTGTTTGCATTGCAATAACAACAGATGCTCTTGGCATTTCCAAAAAGTCAGCCAAAGGTGCCATTATTGGCATCGTAAGACTTGCATGTCCAGATGATGAGGGAACAACAAATCCTATCAGTATTTGTACAATCTCATTTAAAACTATAAACAACGCCTTCGGTAATCCGTACAAAAATTCCGCTGCTGCATTTAATATTGTAGCTGTAATCAATCCATCGTCAGCTACTATCATAACTCCCCTAGCTATTCCAATAATAATAGCGGCTGTCATCATATCTTTAGCGCCCTCGATGAATGCATCCCACATTTGTGACTCGCTCATCTTGCAAACAAAGGCTGAAAGAATGGCTGTGCCGAGATACAACATGGTCATCTCTTGCATCCACCAACCAAGTTGTATAATGCTATACGTCAAAAATAAAATCATTACCCCATATAAAAGCAAAACTATTTTACGTCTATTTGTAAATTCTGGGATACTAGATCCGCTACTCCCCCCGCTATCTTTAATGAATGCATTATAATGCTCTTCCCTTTTTGCATAAACTATAGATTTAGTGGGATCATTCTTCACCTTTACTGCGTACACTAAAACATATATTATTGCAACTAAAGTAGATACTAAATATAAAACAATACGAAAATAAAATCCCTCATTTAAATCAATACCAGCGATCGCTGACGCAATACCTGTTGCAAATGGATTAATAGTGGACGCCATGGTTCCTATACCAGCTCCCAATGCAATAATTGAAACCGCTACTATCATATCGTAACCTAAGGCTAACACTAAAGGAATCATGACAAGATAAAATGGAAGTGTCTCTTCACACATTCCTGTTGTAGTTCCTCCTATTGAAAAAATAAACATCATAAAAGGAATAAGAAGCTTATCCTTGTTTCCCATTTTTCTAATCGCTGCAGCTATCCCCGCATCGACCGCCCCGGTTCTCAAAATCACACCATAAGCTCCACCAACAATTAAAATAAACACAATAACTTCAACAGCATGCTCCATCCCCTTGGCCATTGAAGTCAAAACAGTATAAATACCATCAAAAAATCCCCTAGGAGGCCTATCCACTGTGTGATAAGTCCCAGCCACAACAACCTCTTTCATGCTCCCACTAACTTCTCTCATCTCTTTAGAAAACTCACCAGCTGGTAACACATAAGTCAATATCGTCATAATAACTATTAAAGAAAATATTATTGTAAAACTACTCGGAATTTTGATTTTCCTAATCATGCTATCCCTCCTGATCCACCTCACATTCCCCTAACACAACATAATGTAAACAAGACTACCCCAAAGTTGCAACCATTACAGCTTTAATCGTATGCAATCTATTTTCAGCCTCATCAAACACAACAGACTGATTACTCTCAAAAACATCATCCGTAACTTCAACACCTTCAAGTCCATATTTATCAAATAGTTCCTTACCAAGCGCCGTATTCAAATCATGAAAAGCCGGCAGACAATGCATAAATATTGCATCTCCCTTTGCTAATTTCATAAGTTCCCTATTAACTTGATATGGCTTTAAAAGTCTTATCCTTTCATCCCAATTAATTTCTCCCATAGATACCCAAACATCAGTGTATACAACATCAACGTCTTTAACCGTTTCTTCAATAGAACTAGAAATAGTAATCTTGCCTCCATTCTTGTTAGCTATCTCCCTTACCTTGTATACCAATTCTGGATCTGGGAAAAGCTCTTTTGGAGCAAATATTCTAAAATCCATTCCCATAATGGCACAACCTTCCATTAAAGAATTAGCAACATTATTTCTGCCATCGCCACAAAAAACCAGCTTCAATTTTTTTAAACATCCCTTATGCTCTTCAATAGTCATAAAGTCAGCAAGAACCTGTGTCGGATGGGCAATATCTGTCAGCCCATTATAAACTGGAACGTTAGAATATCTAGACAAATCCTCTACAGCATGCTGAGAAAATCCCCTAAATTCAATAGCATCATACATCCTCCCCAATACTCTTGCAGTATCAGCAATAGATTCCTTCTTTCCTATTTGACTCCCAGTGGGCCCCAAATAAGTAACCCTA
Organism: Borrelia sp. P9F1; assembly: GCF_030436115.1. Taxonomy (NCBI): domain Bacteria; kingdom Pseudomonadati; phylum Spirochaetota; class Spirochaetia; order Spirochaetales; family Borreliaceae; genus Borrelia; species Candidatus Borrelia rubricentralis. Next base: position 920,439 of record NZ_CP129407.1, on the reverse strand, counting down.
GCGCCCTGATCATAAGCAGCAACCTCAAATGCACATCTTGTTCTTGTTGAATCTTTTTCAAAAATTATAGCTATATTTTTTCCCCTAAGTTTCTGCTCCTCAACCCCAGTATACTTGGCTCTTTTTAAATTATGAGACAGATCAAGTAAATATTTGATTTCCTTTTGAGTGAAATCTAAAATCCTTAAAAAACTTCTGTTTCGCAAATTATACATAAAATTCTCCTTCCTTAATTAAACATCATCTCTTATTAAAGGCATTGACATGCATCTTGGGCCACCTCTTCCTCGTGAAAGCTCACTAGAAGGGATTTGATGGACTTTAATTCCGAATTCTTCAAGCAATCTATTAGTAACATGATTTCTAGAATAAACTACCACTTCCCCTGGAGCTATTGCTAAAGTATTAGCTCCATCATTCCACTGCTCCCTCGCCCCGTGAATTAAATTCCCTCCGGCACAATTTATTATGTTAACCTTATACCCAAGGTAAAAACCTAAAATGTCTTCCAACTTAGCCTTCTCACTCTTAACCTTAATATTTCCAGAGCCCGAGTCGTAAGTTAAAGCGTAAATAGTAAAACTCATATCATCACTGCTAAAACTTGTAAAGGTATTGTGATCTATTTGGGTAAACACTGTATCCAGATGCATATAAGCTCTACTCTGTGGAATTTGAAAAGCCAAAATAGTACTAAAAGATGCTTTCTCTTGAAAAAGTTTCCGAGCTACTTTTTCCACAGATTCAGCCTCAGTTCTCTCAGAAATACCAATAGCTAAAACATCTCGACTCAAAATTAGCTCATCTCCACCTTCTAAAGTAGTATCTTCATCTCTAGTAAACCACCTAGGTATATTTTCCTTGTAAACAGGATGATAACTAAAAATATATTCTGCAAATATCGTCTCCCTTCTCCTTGTCCTAGTTCTCATACTGTTTATTGTTACCCCATTGCCGATACTTGCAAAGGGATCTCTTGTAAAAAGGACATTAGGCATAGGATCCGTAATTAAAGGATATTCACTGTTTACCAAATAATTAAGAGAATCGGATTTATAATTCTTAAGTTCATCTCTCGTAACTCCTGCTATCATCTTTGAAATCATACCCCTAACAGGCATATTATAAAAATAATCTTTTAAAGCCTTGGTCTTATTTTCAGTTCTAATTCCTGCCTCAAGAATAAACTGAGACACAAACCTATCTTTAATCTCATCACTACCAGAAATAGCCTCACTAATTAGATCTTCAATGTAGACAACTTCAGCTCCATTATTTCTTAAAGTTTCTGCAAAAGCATCATGTTCTTGTTTTGCAACTTCAAGATAAGGAATATCGTCAAATAATAATCTTTGCATTATCGAAGGTGTCAAGTTTTCCAATTCTTCTCCAGGCCTATGTAACAAAACTTTCCTTAAACGACCTATTTCTGAAAATACATTTATCGGTTTTAAACATTCCATATACAAAACCCCTTTATAAAAAAGTTTAAAAACTTTAATTATGCTTACATATTAAAGCTTAAATAATAAAAAATCAATTAAATTTAAAAGTTATAAAAATAGATAAAATTACATAAAAATTGACTAAATTTGAATATGATAGAATATTATCATGCAATTTGTTCAATGTATATTGAGTTTAATAACTTGCCCTTTGATATGTTCATGTGCTTTATTCGGTAATGGAGACCAAAAAAATAATAATGCTTCTACCATTTTTCTAACCCACAACTACCCCTCCAGCCATTCTCTTGTAACCAATATTACATATGTTAACTATCGTATACCAGTACATAAAATTGAAAAAATATTACAACAGACAGAAGAGCCTGATCTATTAAAAGTGATGGCTGTCGAATTAAAAATCAATCCTCAAAAATTAGAAGAAATAAAAAATTACTTATTAGCCTACAAAAGACACTTAAATAACTCACAAGAATGGGAAAGATTTCTTGAAAAAAGCAATATAAACGGACACTTAAACATCAAAGTTGATACAAGCTTTAGAAAAAAATCTAATGAAATTCAATCAAATACAGCTAGCAAAAACCTAACAGAAATAACTGAAGCGCAAATGTACTTAGAAAAGGAGATTTTAGCATTATTAGAACAAATATTTCACGAAAAAAATATAGGATATATTCCTTTTGCAGGTATTGATTCTTTTTTTCCTCAAGGGGTTGCAATAAGCTATTCAATAAATAAAGACACAATTAATGGGAAAGAATACATAACTCCCCATATAATAGCAAATCAATTATTAAAAATTAAAGAAAAGCAATACTTTAGTAGCTTTATGTCCTTTCTTAAAATCGAAGATAATAAAATAAAAGCAATACTTAAAAAACAAAAAATTGCTGATGCAAACAATTCTTCTTACAGCTCAGCGCAATTTAAAGGAAATGTAAAAAACAACAATAGCCTAATTCCCAACATCATAGATCCAGACACAGGTACAGAAATAACACCACACAAGTTAAGAGCCCTCTTATCAAATGGAGATATAATACTAATAAAACCAAAAATCGATTGGACTGAGTTTTTCTATTTTTGGCAACACGTAGGGGTATTCGATGCGGCCAAATATGACAGCACAAAAAAAATTATATTTAAAGGAGAAGACAGTTTTGATATAAAATCTGTAATTACAAGCAATCAAATTAAGTTTGAAACAGCCTCTGTCCAAGGGTCAGGATACGAGAAGCTTTCAACTTATGTGCAGGCAAGAATATTGAAAATATTATCACCTATAGCGGATAATAGAACCATCCAAAAGGCAATGAATTTTGGAAGAAATAGATATGTTGACAATAATTTCGGATACATGGTTCCCTTGCTATCTTCTAATATGTGGTCTGACTCATTTAATCTTGAAGAAATTCACCATAAAACTTATTGTTCATTAGTAGTTGAAAGAATATACAGAGCAGCTGGGCTTGATGTCTCGCGCAACTACGAAATATCTGGCTTGGTAACTCCTGGAGAAATAAATGCAGCTGCGTATGATTTTTATATGTCGTATACCATAGCAGGAATATTTCCAAGTGTATTACCCAAAAGAGTAATAGCCCCTACCCTTAAGGAAAAATTTATAGGATACAACAAAGAAATAATAGATAAAATAGAAATAAAACGTTCAAATGAAAAAATCTTTGGAAAACCCTGCAATGTAACTAATGTTTGGTGCTTAGGAGGTTAATTTAATATGGAAAAATACTATGCTTGTATTTTCCCCGACAAAAATGAAAAAACTATTTTTACATCTTGGGAGGAATGTAGAAACAGAATTATAGGGAAAAAAAATAAAATCAAAAGTTTTAAATCAAAAGAAGAAGCAGAAAATTGGTTAGAAAGAGACTCAAATAGCAACACCTATCCAGTAGGAATCTATTTTGACTCAGGTACTGGAAGAGGTAAAGGAGTAGAGGTTAGAGTTGTAAATGAGGAAGGAATCTCTATACTAAACAGAGTAATGGACCAGAGCTTGATTAATGACCATGATAATTATTATGTAAAAGATTTTGACGGAATTAGCAATAATTACGGAGAACTTCTTGGATTATATATTGCACTAAAAATAGCACTAAAAGAAGATGTAAAGAATATATTTGGAGATAGTAAATTAGTAATCGACTATTGGTCAAAAGGATTTTACAGTAGAAAAAAATTAAAAGAAACTACTATCAAGCTAGTCAAAAATGTAATCAAGCTAAGAAATGATTTTGAAAACAAAGGTGGCCAGGTGCTGTTTATCCCTGGAGATAATAACATTGCAGATCTTGGCTTTCACAAAAGATGAATTAGTATTTTTGTAAGTAAATCTATGCAGATAAAGACCATTATTAAAACAACGTTTTTGTTATCGTTAGTAGTTTCGTGCACTACAGTGGAATTCCAAAAAGAATACGAAACGAAGTTTGACATAGTAGAATCCACTGAGGACTATATTAATGTAGATGTCATTAGGGCAACAGACGAATATATTTGCATCCAAATCACAAATAGAAGTAATGAAATTGTAAAAATAGACTGGAAGAATACAAGTTTAAACTCAAAGAACATTGTTACAACAAAGGCAGATCTTACATTGATAAACAACCTAAAACAATACAACAAGAAATACAAAGAATTTTTTATTGGACCTGAGACCTCTCAAAAATTTACAATTTACTTACTAGACAGTCCTAATAAAAATATGCAAATCTCAACTAACAAAACAGAAAAAAACAGCTACTCACTCAACAAAATTAAATATCCAGCTGTCCTGAAACTTAGCATAGTAAAATCCCATGTTGACACAGTCAAACCCATCAACATCTTGATATCAAGAATTCCAAAGCCGTCCCTTAGCACAAGGTAAGTTCATTTTAAGAGCTTAACCCTTCACGATGATTCTACTTCTTAGTCTCGCGATTAATTAAAAGCTCATAATCCGTGCTTGAATTACTCTCAAATGAAGCCTTGACGGGTTCAAAGAAATTCCAGGAAATATAGATTGAAAAATTATTTCTCCATATAGAAGAATACTTACCACTGCTAGAATCCTTTAAAATATCAGGATTTAAATCATATTCTCCTACAAATTTCCAGTCATAAAAATTAAACTTAAAACCTGTACTGATCTTTTTAATCTTAAATAATGACTCCTTTCTATCCTGCACATCAAAAAAATTGAACGACTTGAGTAAATCTGAAAAAATGTTAACCGCTTCAAGATCAACCTGATTCATGTATCCTCCAAAATATTTAAAAGTCTTTGTGTTAATGGAGCGCGTAGAAAAGTACAATTCAAAAAACTCAGTATATTTAAACCTAAGACTAAATTCAGCCCAAAGTTCATTATCATCAACAAATCTTTGCAAGTTCATTTTCCACCCAGCATCTATTCCTAATCCAACTGAAAATTTTTCTTCAAAAAATTTGAAAGTATATAAATCCCTTTTATACCGAGAATCCAAAAGATATGGAACAAGCTTAGTAGTAGTCCCCACCTTTGAAAAATCACCCAGCATTTTATCATATCTATACTCAAATTCATCCTTCATTGCAAACGTGAGTTCAAAATCGTAAGCATTTAGCTTAAATGAAAGTTCAGAAACTCTATTAATCAAAGGGTCATAAGCAGCTAACAAGGCAATCTTAAAATAATCCAAATACTTTGGCTCTATTTTATAGTATAGTGCCGGACTCATCTCCAAACCCTTATAAGGAGAAGTTGGCCTTAAAGATTCCTCTGGACTAGTAGCTGACTTCGCAAGCCTAGATTTATCATCTTCCTTAAATTTTTTATCATACTTCACCCCAATGCCTACTTCCTGCAGTAAATAAGGAAACTCCAAAGAAAATTTAAGTTCAGAAGACGCATATATATTCTCAAAGGTATTCTTTAGCAAGCTAGAAAGACTAGTAGTAAAATACCTGTAATCGTAAATCAAGTTGACGTTTATCTCCTGATGAAAGGTTTCGGGGCTCTTCCAAAAAACACTACTACTCTTCCCATCCAAAATTTTAGCTTCCTTATCATATTTTTTATCAAATAAATAAAGAGTAATTTTGTTTTCCACCTTAACACTACTTCTAGAAAAAGCAGGATACATAATGAAAGGAAGCAATTCTAAATTTATTTTATTAATGACTGAATGCTCCCCCTTCTTTTCTTTATCCACTAAAGTGTAATCCTTGTCTAGAGGATTATACTCAGCAGTATTTAAATAGACAACTTCTTCAAAAGTAATAAGTCGGTTGTAAAAATCAGCATGAAGTTTTAAATCTATTTTATTTTTAATATCAAACAAATAGCTTTTTACATCATATTTAAATTCTTGGGGAGATTTAACTTTAGAATCATCAAAGAATATATTATTTTTAAAATAAGGATTAATTCCAAGTCTAATGTAGAAAGAATCTGGATTAGTAATGTCGTTTGACGATATTACTTCAGGAGACACATATAAATCCTTACTTAAATCACCCTTTTCTTTAATTTTCTTGGCTTCGTCTTTCTTTTTTTTATCCTGTACATCATCGCTCTCCTCTCCAATATTTTTGACCTCGGGAGTAATAATCATTTCTTTATCTTTATTACCAGCCAAAGGGGCCCAGCTATTGCTGTAAAGATCTTTTTGAAAATTGATGTCAACATAAGGAATATAAACCCTCTCTAGATAAAACCACTTCCTGGTCGGATCCATAATGTCCTTTGGTTTTACTAAAGGGTCCTTACTATAAAGGTTATCAGAATCTGCCAATTTAAAACTAAACCCGAGGTTATTTAGCTTATAATCAACGATGGTGTTATCATCAAAAGTTCGATTATAAAAAGAAGATAAATTCCAATCAAATGTCTTTATCATGTTTTCCGTTTCTGAATATTCTTTCTGAGATCCAAGCAGGGAAAGAAGTGTCGAATTTTCTAGCCTATTCTTAAAGTCAATTACCACATAAGGATCTGAATAGTGCTCAAAACCCACTGAAAGAAGCGCATCACTTATTAAAAATTCCGCCTTGGTTTTCAATAAATACCTAAAAGGAACCTCAAATCCAAATATGTCGCCCTTGTTTAAATTATCAAAATTAAAAATAGAATAATTTACACTTTGCTCTTCAAAAGGCCGATAAGCTCCAGTACTACTATGTTTGTATAAAGTCCTTGTAAACCCTAACCCAAAACTACCTTCAAAAGTCTTAAAATTGCCTAAAGTAGCACCGACATCAAAATCGAGACCCGAATAAAATCCTAAATTAGAATAAATATCAAAAATTAATTTAACATGTTCCTTGCCTACTTTAGAGGTAGCATCCTTAGAAAAAAAATAAGTCAAGTAACCGTTTCTAATATAAGGATCCTTACCCGAATTGTAAACTGAATTAAAGTCAAAATCTAGGAAAGAAGCATCTTCATTACTAACAGTCCTCTTTCCAAATAAATAGACAGTGTTAAAAAGAGTAAAACCCTTTCTTGAAGAATATCCCAAAGACGGATTGAAAAATAAACTATCACCCGGTTTAAAAAAGAATGGAATATATAATATGGGGACCTTGCCCATATAAAATAAGGCATTTACAACTCCAAAGTCTCCAGAAGGCAAGACCCATATTTTGGAAGCCCTAATAGAATAATAAGGATCTGGGATTTTACTAGTTGTAATGAATGCCCCTTCTAGTATATTTGTATCGTTATCCAATCTCTTTAAAACCTCTCCCCCAAATGAAACAATATGATTAATTAAATTTTTATGCATTCTCTTTTGAATAATTCCATTTTTTAGAAGAAAATTCTGGGAATCAAAATCAACAAACAATTCGCTACCGTAAAAATATAACTTCTCATCAGGGGTTAAATTAAGCGTATAGTCAACATTTCCACTAGCAAAGAGCTTTTTAGTATTCCTATTAAAAATAATTTGATCACCCTTGATGTTATGCTTTTTATTATCTTTAATATCCTCAATAACAAGATTAACTTTCCCCTTAAATACAATATTCTCATCCTTAGTAAGCTGGTATGTAAAATTTTCAAGATTGTCTGTACTCTTAATGATTATTTTATATCTGCCTCCATCTTGCCCTCCATCTTTTGAAAAAAAATTGGGAGACAACCCAAATTTTTTCAAGAGTAACTCTCGTATCCTAGAAACATCTTCTTCTTCAATACCCTCTTTTAAGGCCCACTTTTTTAAATCTTCATCACTAGAAAGTTCAAGCTCCTTCAAATTGGCTTTTTGCATTAAAGTTAACTTTTGATTCTCTGTTGATTTTCCCTTCTCGCTTTGAGCAAACAGAATAAAAGAATGAGCAATACTTAGTAATATTACAAAAGATTTTTTAAAAACATTCCTGTATAGGAACTCTTGCATTTTGAAACCTCTTCAGGGGTTCCTGATATAACAATACCACCCCCAGCCAATCCACCCTCAGGTCCTAAATCGATTATGTAATCTGCCTGTTTTATTACGTCTAAATTATGCTCTATAAGAACTACCGTATTTCCATTTTCAACAAGAAGCTGCAACACTTCCAACAATTTTCTTATGTCATCAAAATGCAAACCCGTTGTGGGTTCATCAATAATATAAAAAGTTTTCCCTGTGCTCCGCTTTACAAGTTCAAAAGCCAATTTAACGCGCTGAGCTTCCCCTCCCGAAAGAGTTGTTGATGATTGACCTAATTTAATATACTCAAGACCAACTTCCTTTAATATTTTCAAATAATGATTTACTTTTGGAATATTTTCAAAAAAATCTTTAGCTTCAATTACGCTCATTTCTAAAACATCATAAATATTTTTACCCTTGTATCTTATCTCTAGGGTTTCTTCATTAAATTTTCTACCCTTACACAAATCGCAAGGAATAAAAACATCCGGCAAAAAGTGCATTTGAATGTTTAAAGAGCCTGCCCCTTGACATTTTTCGCACCTGCCCCCCTTAACATTAAAAGAAAATCTTCCAGCCTTAAATCCCCTAGCCTTGGATTCTGGAAGCCTTGCAAAAAGTTCTCTTATTTCTGTAAAAAACCCAACATAAGTCGATGGATTTGACCTAGGCGTCTTACCTATTGGTTTCTGATTTATCTGAATGATCTTATCGACCTGTTCATACCCAGTAATATCTTTAAATCCATCAAAATAATTCACATTACCTTTTAACCTACTATCAAGCGCTGGGTATAATATCTCATTTAAAAGAGTACTCTTCCCACTCCCAGAAACTCCTGTTATTACAGTAAAAAGACCTAAAGGAACCATAACATCAATATTTTTTAAATTGTTTTTATTGGCTCCTAAGAGCACAATTTCTCCCTTCCCCGCTTTACGTCTTGCCTTTGGAACATCTATTTTAAGTAATCCACCTAAATACTTCCCAGTAAGACTATTTTCATTGTTTAAAACATCAGACAAAATCCCCCTAGCAACTATTTCACCTCCATGAATTCCAGCCCCAGGACCAATGTCGACAATATAATCAGCAGTACGCAGAGTTTGTTCATCGTGTTCTACAACGATTACTGTATTTCCAAGATTTTTTAAATTAATAAGAGTATTTATTAATTTTTCATTATCTCTTTGATGCAATCCAATACTAGGCTCATCAAGCACATAAAGGACCCCAGCAAGTGCTGAGCCTATTTGAGTAGCAAGCCTAATGCGTTGCGCTTCACCCCCCGAAAGGGTTCCAGATATTCTATCCAGATACAAATAAGAAAGCCCCACATCCACTAAAAATTTAAGTCTATTTTTAATTTCTTTTAAAATTTCCTTAGAAATTTTTGTATCGACCTCATCAAGATCAATAGTCTCAAAAAATGAATAAGAATCCGTAACAGAAAGATTGCTAAGCTCCTGAATGTCCTTCCCACATAACTTAACAGATAATGCCGCTATGCTTAGCCTCTTACCTTTGCATGCATTGCAAATCTTGCGAGACATTAAACCCTCATAAAAAAGCCTAGCACTCTCAGATTCCGTTGTAAGATAACGTCTCTTTAAAATAGAAAGAAGTCCCTCAAACTCCTTAGAATAATGAAACCCCCCGTCTATTTCCTTTCCCTCCACTTCCCTAGACTGATAAATAAATTCTATTTTTTCATTTGCCCCATACAAAATCTTTCTGAGAACATCTTCTGGGATATCCTTAACAGGTGTATCTAGGTTAAACCCATAATGATTGGAAAGCCCCCTAAAAATTGCCACAGCCCATGAGGAAGTAGTTTTAAATGTAATAAATGCATCATCATTAAAAGAAAGTTTCAAATTAGGACAAATCTTTTCAAAATCAAATTCAAGTGTAACTCCAAGACCAGAACACTCACTACAAGCCCCAAATGGACTGTTGAAAGAAAAAAGTCTTGGCTCTATTACGGGCAGAGAAAATCCACATAAAGGACAACTATTATGCTCTGTAAAGATCTTATCTATCTTTTCTAAACCATTTTCAATTTCTACCCGCAAATACCCACCAGAAACAGACAAAGCAGTTTCAATGGACTCTGAAAGTCTAATTCTTAAATCTCCAACTAATTTTATTCTATCTACTACGATTTCGATATTGTGCTTCTTATTTTTGTCTAAACTTAAACCAATAGCATCTTCTATTAAATAATCTTTAAAATCCACTCTTACTCTATTAAATCCTTGATTTAATATTCTCTCAAGCTCCTTTTTATGAGTACCCTTTGCTCCCATAACAATGGGCGCAAATAAGACAACTCTAGATCCTTCCTCAGCATAATTTACAACAGTATTGATTATTTTATCTAGAGATTGTTCTTCTATCAAACTCCCATCATTTGGACAATATGGCTTTCCAATTTTTGCAAACAATAATCTGTAATAGTCATAAATCTCAGTTATTGTTCCAACTGTTGATCTTGGATTATTACTTATTGTCCTCTGCTCAATAGAAATAGCAGGAGAGAGTCCACCTATGTAGTCAACGTTGGGCTTCTTCATTACTCCTAAAAATTGCCTTGCATAAGCCGACACAGACTCCATGTACCTTCTCTGCCCTTCTGCAAAAATCGTATCAAAAGCCAAAGAAGACTTTCCAGAACCACTCTTTCCAGATATTACCACCAAACTATTTCTTGGAATATCGATGTCAATATTCTTTAAATTGTGTTCCTTTGCACCTCTAACAGTAATTTTTTCATTCAAAAAATCACACTCCTAGCCTAAATAAATTTTAACCCTTAGTTAGTTCTTTTATTTTATCTCTTAAAAAGATGGCATCTTCAAATCTCTCATCACTAACTGCCTCTTCGAGTTTAAACTTAAGTTTACTGATAAGGTTCTTTTTGGATAATTTTTCATCTGAAACAATTCTTCTAATATCTTCACCAACAGTTTCTCTTTTTAATTCTTTTTCCAAAATACGTTGCACTTTCTTAACAATAGTCCTTGGAGTAATATTATTCCGTCTATTGTAATCTATTTGAATATTCCGTCTTCTATTAGTCTCATCAATAGCCTCTTGCATTGAAAAACTTACCTGATCATAGTACATAATAACACATCCATTTGAGTTTCTAGCGGCTCTCCCAATTATCTGGATTAGGGATGTAGAAGATCTTAAAAATCCCACTTTATCTGCATCCAGTATTGCCACAAGAGATACTTCCGGAATATCTAAACCCTCCCTTAACAAATTAATCCCTACAATAACATCAATCTCTGATTTCCTAAGCGATGTAATAACATCTACTCTCTCAATAGCGTTAAGTTCTGCATGTAAATACCTAGCTTTAACATCAAGACCCAGTAAATAATCAGTCAAATCTTCTGACATTTTTTTAGTTAAAGTCGTAATTAAAACTTTTTCGTTCAAAGCAACTCTTTTCTGTATTTCATTGTAAAGATCTTCCATTTGACCTTCCGAATTCTTAAGAATAATTTCTGGATCTACAAGTCCCGTAGGACGAATTATTTGCTCAATAACAACGCTACTCTTCTCCCTCTCTTCAGGCCCAGGAGTAGCTGAAATAAAAACAGCTTGATTAATAAGAGATTCAAATTCAGGATACCTAAGCGGCCTATTTTCAAGTGCCGATGGAAGCCTAAATCCAAAATTTACAAGATTAAGTTTCCTTGCATAATCTCCATTGTACATCCCTCTAACCTGCGGCAAAGTGACATGTGATTCATCAATGAAAAGCAAATAATCTTTAGGGAAGAAATCAAAAAGACAATAAGGCCTCCCTATTTCACTTCCGCTAAAATACTTAGAATAATTTTCTATACCTTGACACGTTCCCGTTTCCCTTAACATTTCAATATCATATTCCACCCTCTGTCTAAGCCTCTCAGCCTCAACAATCTTGCCGTTTTCTTTAAAATAATGATATTGAATCTTTAAGTCAGCATATATTTTAGGAAGAGCATCTAGTATATTCTCATAAGGAATAACGAAATACGACTTAGCAAAAAGAGTAAACTCATCAATGATACCTAAAACCTTTTTTGTAAGAGGACTAATTCTGCTAATTTTAACAACCTCATCAAAATCCAAATAAATCCTATAAGCAAAATTGTCATGTTCATTACTAGGCCATACTTCAACGATATCTCCCTTGATAGAAAATTTATCATGCTCAAGGTTCGTAAGAGTTCTTGCGTACTGCAATCTTACAAAAATATCTGCCATTTCCTTAATAGAAATTTTTTGTCCTACGAAAAAAGCATGAGCTGAGCTTTTAAAAAATTCTGGAGAGCCTAATGCATATATTGAAGATACTGTAGCTACTACTACAACGTCTCTCCTTCTAGAAAGAGATGTTACCGTTCTTATTCTCTTTATCTCAATCTCTTCATTAATGGTGGCTTCCTTTTCTATATACAAATCTCTTGCAGCAATATAAGATTCGGGTTGATAATAATCATAATAGGAAACAAAATACTCAACTGCATTCTCTGGAAAAAAATCCTTAAATTCTCTATAAAGCTGCGCAGCTAAAGTTTTATTATGACTGACTATCAAAGAAGGTCTATTTAAATCCCTAATAATATTAGCTACTGTAAAAGTTTTACCACTTCCCGTTACTCCCTTCAAAGTCTGATATTTATTGTGAGCCAAAATAGACCCTTTAATATCTTCAATTGCTCTTGGTTGATCGCCAGCAGGAGAATAGTCAGACTTTAAACAAAACTTCATTAAGACCTCAAATAAAATAGAAAATAAGAATTTAATTAGTTATTTTACATTCAAACTATAAAATAATATATATAATTTTATGTGAAGTTCTTTAATACAAAGTAAAGGAAATGGGATGAAAGACAACAAACTCTTAGAAAGAGTAAAAGAATATATCCTTCTTGAGAAAAACAAATACTTTAAAGATGAGGCGTTTAAATTACTCAATGGAAACAATGAAAGCGAACTACTCAATAGATTTTATAAAGACCTAGAATTTGGCACCGCCGGCATGAGAGGAATTATTGGAGCCGGAACTTGTTATATGAACACCTACAACGTCACAAAAGCAAGTCAAGGGATTGCTAACTACATTCTTAAAATAACTGAAACCCCTAAAGTTGCAATAAGCTATGACTCAAGGCATTTTTCAAAAGAATTTGCATACAATGCTGCTGAAGTTTTTGCATCAAATGGTATTAAAGTTTATATATATGGGAAGATGAAATCGACACCTCAGTTGTCTTATACAGTTATAAAACTGGGGTGCGATATTGGCATAATGATAACGGCAAGTCATAATCCAAAAGAATACAATGGATACAAAGTTTATTGGAAAGGTGGTGCTCAAATAATACCTCCCCATGACTCACTCATAGTATCTGAGATTCAAAAGACATCCAATATTTTGAATCTAGTTACAAAGGAAGAGGGAATTGATAATCAGTTAATCACAGAACTTAACGATGAGATTGATATTTTGTACGTAGAAAAAATAAATGAAGTATTTCCTAACTTTAATGAAAAAAGTAGGAAAACAAAGTTAAGAGTGGCATATACTCCCTTGCATGGAGTAGGAGGAATGACAATAAGAGAACTATTTAAAGGAAGTGAAATAGATTTATTGTCTGAACCATCCCAGATAAAACCTGATCCAGAATTTGCTACGGTGGAATATCCTAATCCTGAAGAACACGCCGCTATGTCTAGAGTAATAAAATTTGCAAAGGCAAAAGAATGCGATATCGCATTCGCAACTGATCCAGATGCAGATAGAATGGGCATTGCCTTTAAGGAAGGTGAAATATGGAAAATTTTAAACGGGAATCAAATCGCGTGTGTTTTGATGAACTACTTATTGTCCAAAGAAAATAACCCTCAGAACACATTTACAATAGCCTCTTTTGTTACAACTCCAATGTTGGATAAAATAGCTAAAAAATATAACTCAACACTATTTAGAACATATACAGGATTTAAATGGATAGGAAACTTGATCAACGAGATGAAAATCAAAGAACCAAACAAAAAATTTATTTTTGGTTGTGAAGAAAGTCATGGATACCTAATTGGGGATGGAGCCAGGGATAAGGACGCATTTTCTGCCATTAAAGGTTGTTGTGATTTAGTGCTTACTCTTAAAGAAAATAAGAGCACAATAGAAGAATATCTTCAAGAAATGTACAAGGAATTCGGGTACTATGAGGAAATTACAATCACTAAGACTCTCAAAGGAGCTACGGGAGCACATTTAAGGGAAAACCTAATGGCAAGGTTTAGAAGTGAAGAACAAAAAATGTTTGCAGGTATTAAGGTGATCAAAAAATTAGATTATGCAACATTAATAGAAAAAGATATTAACGGAAATATTCGTGCAATATCAGATTATAAATACCCTACAAATGCAATAAAGTTTTTATTAGAAAATGAAATAGTGGTAACTGTTAGACCCTCTGGAACAGAGCCTAAAATTAAGTTTTATGTATCTATACATTCAAGAGACGGACAAAAAAACAGTATTTTTGATATAATCAGTAGAGTAAACATGGAGATAGAGGAATATTAATATAGCAGGGAATCTAGTCAACTTAGTTGAGGTATCCGCTAAAGAAGTTGCTAGAAAGAATAAAAACAGAGAAGTTTCGATTTGGCATCTGTTAATGTCCATACTTATCCGACCTAAAAGGTCTGAGCTGGATAGCATAGACGCTAAAACCTTAAAGAGCATAAAACAAGATACTTTGTGTGAAATAGAAAAGTTGGAAAAAGTTCTGGCAAGCCCTAGTGAGATCATAATTCCGAAAATAAGCAGAGAAGTTTTCAGTCTTATTGAAAAGGCAAAAAAAGAGTTTAAACCTAAAACTTCAATAGGAATAAAAGAAATTTTTTATCTAATACTGAAAACAAAAAAACTGCTAAAGAAGTATAAACTCAATAAATTAAGTTTTGGGTTTAGTGAAGAGAATATAATAACGAACATAGATAAGATAAGACTAATTGAAACATATAAAGAATTTGAAGATGAAATAAGACTTGATACTGACCACTTTGAAGTTGGAAAATATGTTAAAAACTTAACAACACTTGCAAAGGAAAATAAGCTTGAGCCTCTAATTGGTCGAGAAAAAGAAATTCAGGCACTAATCAACATACTTGAAAGACGAAACAAGAATAGCACAATACTGATAGGAGAACCTGGAATCGGAAAGACAGCAATAGTTGAAGGACTTGCTATCAAAATTGCTAATAAAGAAATAAAAAGTAGATTAGAGAACAAGGTAATATTAAAGGTTGATACTTCTGACTTAGTATCGGGAACGAAATATAGGGGAGAATTCGAAGAAAGACTAAACAACTTAATTAAATCCATTAAAAATAAAGATACGATAATATTCATTGACGAAATACATACGCTGGTAGGTGCTGGAAACTCCGAGGGCGCTCTTGATGCATCAAATATTTTAAAGCCCGCCCTGTCTCGCTCTGAAATACAAATTATAGGTGCAACAACTCATGATGAATACAGGAAACACATCTCTAAAGACAAAGCATTTGTCCGAAGATTTCAAACAATATCAATAAAAGAACCCAATGAAAAGGAAACTCTGAACATACTTGATAATATAATAAAAAATTTCGAAGCTTATCATGGCGTCACCTACAAAAAGGAAGCCATCGAAAACGTCGTTACCCTATCATCAAAATACCTGATTAATAAAAGATTTCCTGACAAAGCAATCGATCTGATTGATATTGCTGGTGCTAGTAAAAAACAAGAGTCGATGCCTAGGATAGTCGATGCTGAAGACATTAAAAGAGCAACAGATGAAATATTGAATGTTAAAACAAAATCTAGCCTGAAAGAAGAAATTGATACACTTAAAGAAGCAGAAATACGATTAAGGGAAAAAATAGTTGGACAGGAACATGCTATAAATGAGATGCTTAAAGAAGTAGTTAAGACGAAACTTGAAATCCACGACAGTGATAAGCCTTTAACATCAATGTTACTCATAGGCCCAAGTGGATGCGGTAAGACAATGTTAGCAAACGAAATATCAAACACCATTATGGAAGATAAAAACTCAATATTCAAGTCGGATATGTCGGAATACAGAGAAGAAAATTCTATTTCAAAACTAATAGGAACAAATCCGGGGTACGTAGGATACACTGATGGAGGGCTGTTGACAAATAGACTGAAACACAGTCCTAAATCGTTTATCATACTCGAAAACATCGAAAATGCTCACAATTCAGTGCTCAATGTAATTGAACAAATAATTGAGAATGGCGCGCTTATTGACAGCCAGGAAAACAAGGTATCTTTTAAGAATGCCATTATAGTTCTTATTACATCCATTGGGTCTAAAGTACTTCTTGGACAAGTAAGCATTGGCTTTAATAAAACAGGCAGTGATTTAAACATTAAAAGCGAAATAAATAATGAACTTAAAAAAAGATTTAAGACAAAACTATTAGATAAAATACAGAAAAAAATAGTATTTAATGCCTTAGAGGAAGAAGAAATCAAAACAATATACGATAATTACTGCAAGGAACTTATTGCGAAGTTTTGCTCCAAAAATATTAAAATAGAGATTGATGCAACGCTTAAAAATCATATGGTTAAAAAATTTTATGACAGAAACTCTGGAGCAAGAAGTATTTTAAATGCAATAAGAGAAGAAATAGAAGAAAAAATTGTTAATAAGATCTTTGAAACCCCCGATATTGGTCTGATAAGAGTATATCTAGAGAAGGGCAATATAAAAATAAAATAAAAGGAAATTTTATGTTTAAGAATGTAGATAACAAAATAGATTTTCCTAGGATAGAAGAGGAGATATTAGAATTTTGGAAGAATAATGATATTTTTCAAAAATCTGTTCAGCAGCGAAAAGGATGCGCAGAGTTTATATTTTATGATGGGCCCCCTTTTGCGACAGGACTTCCCCACTTCGGTCATTTTGTTCCAAATACAATTAAAGACATAATTCCAAGGTACAAGACAATGAAAGGGAAATATGTTAAGAGAAATTTTGGATGGGATACTCATGGTTTACCCGTAGAATACGAGGTAGAAAAATCCTTAGGAATCTCTGGAAGACATGAAATAGAACAATATGGAATCGAAAAATTTAACGAAGAATGTAGAAATACTGTTCTCAAATATACAAAAGAATGGGAAAAGACTATTGTAAGATTAGGTCGTTGGGTAGACTTTGAAAAAAATTATAAAACAATGGACACAAGTTTCATGGAATCTGTATGGTGGGTGTTTAAGACTCTATACGATAAGGGGTTAATTTATGAGAGTTATTATGTACTACCTTACTCTCCAAAGCTCGCAACTCCTCTCTCAAATTTCGAGGTAAACCTTGGCGAGTACAAGGAAGTTAATGATCCATCACTTACTGTCAAGTTTAAAATAAAAGACAAGAATGAATACTTACTTGCATGGACAACAACTCCTTGGACACTACCTACGAACCTTGGAATTGCTGTTGGTAGTAATATAGAATATTCCAAAATATTTGATAAGGAGAGGAATGAAACCTTCCTGATTGGAACAAAGAGGCTGGCTCACTACTACAAGTGTGAAAAAGAATATACAATACTGGAACAATTCAAAGGTGAGCATATTGTTGGCGTGGAATACGAACCCGTATTTGCCTATTTTTTAAAACAACGAAACAAGGGCGCTTTTAGGATTCACGCAGCAAAATATGTTACAACTGATGAAGGTACTGGAATTGTGCATATTGCCCCCTTCGGAGAAGAAGATTATCAGATACTTAAACGCAATACAAAAGTCGACATAGTAACTCCCATGGACTCCGAGTGCAGATTCACAAACGAAGTAAAAGATTTTGAAGGCTTATTTGTTAAGGACGCAGACAAGAGAATAATAGATAAACTAAAATCGATGAATCTGATCTTTAAGAGAGAAAATTTTTTGCACAGATATCCATTTTGTTATAGAACAAACTCACCTTTAATTTATAGGCCTATAAGTTCATGGTTTGTGAACATTGAAGCAATAAAAGCAAAGCTCATAAAATCAAATGAAAAGATTAACTGGATGCCTGTTCATTTAAAAAGAGGAAGATTTGGTAAATGGCTAGAAAATGCAAAAGACTGGGCAATAAGCAGAAATAGATTTTGGGGAAACCCAATACCGGTTTGGGTTTGTTCGAAGACAGGAAACAAAATATGTATAGGCTCTAGAGAAGAACTTGAAAGACGTTCGGGACAAAATATAAATGATCTACACAAGGATAAAGTTGATAAAATAACTTGGCCCAGTGAGTATGGTGGGGTATATATTCGAACAAGTGAGGTTTTAGACTGCTGGTTTGAATCTGGTTCAATGCCTTACGCAAGTAAGCATTATCCATTTGCAAATACAGATGGAGCTAGCCTAGATAACATTTTCCCTGCAGACTTTGTTGCAGAAGGGCTAGATCAAACAAGAGGCTGGTTTTATACATTAACAATATTAGGGACAGCTCTTTTTGAAAGCACGGCTTTTAAAAATGTGATAGTCAATGGTCTTGTATTGTCTAGCGATGGGAAAAAAATGTCAAAATCCCTTAGAAATTACACAGATCCAATGGAGGTAATAAATACATTTGGAGCTGATGCTTTAAGACTTTACCTGGTAATGAGTCCTGTAGTAAGAGCCGATGATCTAAAATACAGTGATGATGGAGTTAAGGATGTGCTTAAGAACATTATCATACCTATTTGGAATGCTTACTCCTTCTTTGTAACTTATGCGATAATCGATAAATTTGAAGCTACTGATGACATCAATTTATCTAAAACTAGTATCCTTGATCAATGGATAATTAGTGAAATTGAAAGTTTAAAAAAAACATTAAATGAAGAAATAGATAAATATAATTTAACAAAAGCAATAGAAGAACTTCTTGAATTCATTGACAAATTAAATAATTGGTACATTAGAAGGTCAAGGAGAAGATTTTGGAAATCTGAGAATGATACTGATAAACGAGATGCTTACGAAACTCTATATTATGCACTGAAAAACTTAATTTTAATGCTTGCCCCATTTATTCCATTTTTAACAGAAAACATTTATCAAAATTTAAAGACAGAAAATGAAAAAGAATCTATTCACCTAAATGAATACCCAAAAGAAATTGAGGAATTTATAAAAAAAGATCTTGAAGACAAAATGAACTTTACGAGAAAAGTAGTATCAATTGCAAGAGCACTTAGAGCTTCACATGACATCAAAATACGAAAGCCTATTAGTGCAATCTACGTTGTAACTAAGAACCAAAAGGAAAAAGAAATACTAAATGAAATGCAAGAAATAATACTTGAAGAGATAAATGCGAAAGCAATAAAAATAAGATCAAACGAAGAAGAACTTGTTACTTATAAAGCAAAAGCTAATTTTAAAGAACTCGGTAGTAAGCTTGCAAAAGACATGAAAGCTGTATCGTCAAAAATAATGAAACTAACCAACGATGATATATTGCAAATAATAAAAGGCAACACACATACAATTAAAATAGAAAGTAATACGTATGGCATTACGATAAAGGACATAATATTGGAGAGAAAAGAAAAAGAAAACTTAAGGGTGATAAATGAAGACTCTATTACAATCGGATTGGATGCTCTAATAACAGAGGAGCTGCATCTAGAGGGTATGGCAAGAGAACTTATACGAAAGGTTCAAAATTTAAGAAAAGAAAATAAATTCAATGTTAGCGACCGAATAGTGTTATATACAAATAACAATGAAACATCAACCAAAATAGTGGATAAATTTGAAGACTATATTAAAGCTGAGACGTTGGCTCTAAAAATAGAAGCAAACGAAGAAAAGGCGATAACCAGGGTAGATCTTGATGATGACATAGAAATAATGATAGGCATTAAAAGATGCGCAAGTTAATTACTGAAGTTTTAATAGTTATTTTTTTCCTAGGATGTTCAACATTAACTTATCACTCACCTAAAAGCAAAATATCTTCGATCATGTTGCTCGATCCCTCATCTGATGTTTATGCATACGTAGATCTATCTAGAAACAGATTTATATATGATGACTTAAGTTTTAAATACAAAATCGGGGCCAATTCCATTGGCAATCTGTATGTAAGTTATACAAAAAATCCAGAAAGTTTTTCCTCGGTAATAACAGGAAATTTTCCTAAAAATATTTTCTGGGGGATGCAAAATAATTCAAGCTTTGTCCCTAAGGGAAACATACTGACAAATCCAAAATGGAAAATTAAAAACTCAAACACATATATTACTCCTACTAAGGACAAAATCGGAATTTTAATAAATCAAAGAGAAATAACACACAAAAACGAAAATATCTTAACAGAAAAAATCGATGTACTTGAGAAGAATGAAATGTTCCTTTGGATAAAGGATATAGCTTCGTTATTACCGAGCAGCATAAGCAAAAAAAATCTAATTCCCTTCAGTGGTGCCACTCTTGTTGCAAATAGCATAAACTCCGTTGACTATGATTTAAAAGCTTATTTAAAGACTAGCAACCCAGCAATTTTATCAATTCTATCAAAAAAATTGGTACCAACTCTCTTAGAAAGTACAACGAAAATAATCATTTCAAGCCCCATACTATCTAAGATACAAGACAAGGACACCGTAGAGCTTGAATTTAGAGTTAAGAAAACAAGCGTTAAAGACTTTGTGTCAACTCTGTTATCAAAAAAACAAGAAGAATAAAAGGAACAACTGCTAGTTAAGTCTTTTCAATTTCCATATATCTTGGACATAATCCTCAATAGTTCTATCTGATGAGAATACAGAGCTCTTAGCTATGTTGACTAAAGATGAGGAGAACCAAGAATCTGAATCCATATATTTAGATTCAACTAACTTTTGGGCACATACATAACTTCTAAAATCTTTTAATACAAAGTACCTATCTGGAGCTCCTCCATAAGACTCGTAAAGCAAACTATCATGTATTTCCTTATAAACCTCATAATGCCCCTTAAAAAGTCTTCCATCAACCAGACTACTAATAAGTTCAGAAAGCTCAGAGTCACTCTCTAAAACAGAACTGGGAACATAAGAATGATTTTTATCATATGTCATAACTTCATCTTTTCTTAAACCAAAGATAAATATATGCTCATCCCCTACCTGATCATAAATTTCGACATTAGCTCCATCCATAGTTCCTATAGTCAAAGCTCCATTCATCATAAATTTCATATTACTTGTCCCTGAAGCCTCTTTACCGGCCAAAGAAATCTGCTCAGAAACATCAGATGCTGCAATAATTTTTTCTGCCCAAGAAACGTTATAGTTTGGAATAAAAATAACCTTAATTTTGTCATTAACATCGGAATCATTATTAACTTTATTTGATATATCATTAATAAATTTGATAATATTTTTGGCCATTCTATACCCTGGTGCTGCCTTTGCTCCAAAAATAAAAGTTCGAGGATAAATGTAAAAATTCTTATCTTTTTTTAACTGATTGTAAAGATATAAGATATGCAAAGCATTTAAAACTTGCCTCTTATACTCATGTAGTCTTTTTATTTGAACGTCAAAAACTGAATTGGGATCTATTTTAATTCCCAATTCACGACAAATAAGATTAGAAAAGTCCACCTTATTCTCATGCCTTATCTTTTTCAAAGAAGAAATTACATCTTTATCATCCTTAAAGACTAGAAATTTTTCAATATCATCAAACTTTTTAATCCAAGAATTACCTATTCTAGAGCTTACTAACTTTGACAGTCTAGGATTTGAAAGCAATAACCATCTTCTCTGTGTCACCCCATTAGTTTTGTTATTAAATTTATCAGGATAAAGATCATACCAGTGTTTAAGCTCATTTCTTGTCAATATTTCTGTGTGTAATTTCGCAACTCCATTAACAGAAAAACATGAATGAATTGCAAGCCATGCCATATTAATGACACCACTATTTATTATTAAATAGTCATCATAAACAAAATTAGAACCCATTTTGTTTTTAGCTTCTATTTCTTCAAAAAATCTTTTGTTTATTTCCTGAATTATCTGATAAATTCGAGGCAAAAGTTCTGAAAACATACGTAAAGGCCACTTTTCAAGTGCCTCTGCCAAAATTGTATGATTAGTATAGGCAAAACACTGCCTTGTAATCTTCCATGCCAAATTCCAATCAAATTTTTCTCTGTCAATCAAAATTCTCATTAACTCAGGTATTGCAACAACAGGATGCGTATCATTTAGCTGAAAAACCACATATTCCGGCAGTCTTTTAAGATCACTACTATAGTTCTGCTTAAAATCATGTACTACATCTTGAATTGAAGCACTACAAAAGAAGTATTGTTGCCTTAGTCTTAAAAATTTGCCTGCAAGGTCTTCATCATTAGGATATAGTATTTTGGTAATATTTGATACTTCCATTTCCTTCTTAGATGCATCAAAATATTGCATATTGTTAAACAACCCCAAATCAAATCCATCCTTTGCATATGCTTCCCATAATCTTAAAGTATTTATGGTCTTTGACTCATAACCAACTATGGGTGCATCATAAGCTATTGCATTAACAATGTAGGGATTTTTATGTGTAAAAATTTCATTGCCAGCAAAATCACGCTCAATTTCAATATGGCCTCCAAAACTAATATCATAAACTCTACTTATATTTTTAATAACCCAAGGATATTCATATTCACTCCACTTATCAGGCTCCTCAACCTGATATCCATCAACAAAACTCTGTTTAAAAATTCCATACCTATACTTTATTCCATAACCCAAAGCAGGATAATCAAGTGTCGACAGAGATTCTAAAAAGCATGCTGCAAGCCTTCCAAGGCCGCCATTTCCCAAGCCTGCATCAATTTCTACATTCTCAAGCTCATTAAAATCAATACCAAGCTCTTCTGCTAATGACTTTACAACATCAAAAGAGCCCATGTTAATTAAAGTATTACTTAAAAATCTACCCACTAAAAACTCAGCAGAGAGATAGCACACTTTTTTTTTTCGTTTTTTATCAAATTCCAATTTAGTATCGGCCCAATCTTCTAAAAAGTAATCAACCACCGTTCTGGAAAAACAATTATAAAGCTCAATGCTAGATAAATTTTTAACACTTTCGACCTGATAATAACATTTCGAATTCCTATTAAATCTTACCTTAAAATCTTCCTTACTAATATGCATAACTAACTCAACCTCCACCTTAAAATTACAAATTTAAATCACCAACAATAAGTCTCCCATGATAAGCTCTAGCCCCTAAAATAGAATCAAGACCATAAATATTTTGCTCAGTCACCTTTCCACAGACAACAATTTCTAACTTATCTCCTGCAAGCAATATTAAGTCTTTCAATAAGGCAAGAGAATCCTCTGCTCTCAATGCCCCACCTGAAGTCAATATTCTATGAACGCCAATGTTCATAAGTTCTAATACAGAAGCCCTAATATCGCAAGTATTATCAATTGCCTTATGAAAAGTTACTTTTAAAGGCTTAGCCAAATTTAATAACTCTTCAGTTCTAGCAATATCAATTTCATAACCATCCAAAACTCCAAAAACAACACCCTCTACTCCAAGGGTCTTGCAAATCCTAATATCTTCTTTCATAGCTTGAAATTCCAGATTAGAATATACAAAATCCCCACACCTTGGTCTAATCATTACAGCAATAGGAATACTCAGCTCTTCCCTCAAAATCTTTATGGTACCGTAAGAAGGTGTAGTCCCCCCACAAGTCGTATTCTCACAAAGCTCAACCCTATCAGCACCAAGTCTAAAAGCATTTATAGCTTCCTCTATATTAAAAACGCATGCCTCCCTTATCATGCTAAATACCCAAATTGCATAGCAACTTATTTTCAACAAAATAATGATACAATGCCCCAATTTTGCCAGAATCATTATTAAATTTAGTAGTTTCAAGTTTTACAAGGTTTCTAATATCATTACCATAGATATTAGCCAATTCCAAAGACCATAAGTTCTCCAATTTCTCGTATATTCTACTCAATAAATCAGGCCTTGTGCTTATTCCTCCTCCGATTAAAATCTTTTCAGGATTTAAAATAAAAGTTAAATTGAAAATTCCAAATGATAAAGTTTCAAAAAATTTTTCTACCTCATTACTAGCATGAATATTCCCATTATCCGCAAGTTCAAAAATATATTCTCCAGAAATCCTACTCAAGTCCACTTCTAAACGCTCCGCTACTCTCCTCCTTAAAGCTGCAACAGAAGCTATAGATTCCCACCTGCAGTTAAAAGGAATATTATTGCCGAGCCCCCTAGTAATCATAAACCCGACCTCACCAGACATAAAGGAATATCCTCTTACAAGTTTTCCATTAACAAATAATCCAGAGCCAATTCCTGTTCCAAGCGTCAAAGCAATAAAATCGTTAGAATAAACAGCATTACCTTTGAATTTTTCAGCCAAAGCCACACAATTAGCATCATTTTCAATCTCAACGTTAACCCCTGTTACTGCTTCAAGCTTTTCTTTTAGAGGATAATTAATAAATCCCTTAATAGCATTTACTCTGATTACAATTCCTTTAGGATCAACAAAACCGGGCATGCAAATCGCAACACCTTTAATACCAATCTCTTTTTTATAATAATTAATTATATTGACTAAAATATCAACTTGTTCCTCAGGAGTGATACCCGAATTAATTTCATGTTTATCAAGAAAATTACCGCCACTATCTGCTAAAGAATACTTAGTACTAGTACCTCCAACATCAATTGCAACATAGTGCTCCATACAAACTCCATATTTTTAAAAACTTAAATTAAGTATATAACTAAAAATTAAAAACTTTCTATAGTAATTCTTGAAATTCTTGAAATTTTACTTACAATTATTTTTGCTCTAATATCTTCCTTCAAATAAGTAACATGAGAAATTACACCTATTTGACGCCCATCAGTACGTTGAAATTCAGAAATCTTTGGAATAACCATCTTTAAAGTATCCTCATCAAGGCTTCCAAACCCTTCATCAAGGAAAAACGCCTCTATTTTAAGTTCACTATCCCGTATCATGTCTGAAAACGCTAAAGAAAGTGATAAAGACACAAGAAACTTCTCACCACCCGAAAGGGTCTTTACATTACGAGTCATGTTTCCATCCCTTTTGCTTTTAATCAAAAAATCAAAGTCTCTACTATCTGCATCAATTTGAAGTTCAAACTCAGGAAGAATAACGCTTAAGTATCTTCTATTTGATATGCTTAAAATTTCTTCAATTAAAAAACTCTGAACATAATACTTTAAGCTAGGAGAAGCAATAACAACTTTCTTTAAAATTTCAATCTTCTCATTCCGTTCATTTATACTTCTCAATTCCCTCTGAATGTTCTTTAAATTACTCTTTTGTTTATAGAGTTCTTCATTCAAAACCTGCAAACTTGAAGAAGATGACTCATACCTACTAATATCCTTAGATAAAAGCTCAATTTTAGCCGTAAGATCAGATTTCAATTTTGAAAGATAATCTAAGCTATCTCTACTCGGTTTTAAAGAATCAGAAGAAAAGAACCTCCCTTGTACATCTAAATTATCCCCCACCGATTCTTTGAAACATAGAAAATTGATATTCAATCTCTTTGATTCCTCTTTAAGTTCTTCCCTTAAACTTGCTATGTTTTGATCCATAATCTCAATTTGACTTTCAAGTCCAAGTTTTAAGTTGTTCATATCATTCAAAATTGAATCTATTTCTAAATACTCATTCTCTAGTTTATTTCTATCCCTTAAAAAATTTTCAAACTCTTTCTCCAATAAAATAGGATTTTCCAAGCTTACATTTAAATCGGAACCAGACAATACAGTTTTTGCTTTATCTACATTTTCCTTAAGCTCCACTTCTTTTAAAGAGATTTTTGAATTTAAATCATTTAAAGTTGCTTCTAAATTTTCCAACTCCCTAATCTTACCTTCAAAAACCAAAATCTTATTTTCATCAGAATAATCCACATACCTATCGCATAGGTCGGGGCCGATTCTTTTTAAAATTTCTGCATCTCTTTTGTTAAATTCTATAACTTGACTTTCCCACCTGTTTTTATTCTCTCTCTCGTCTAATATGTCTGAATTAATAGTGTCTAATTTGGCCTGTAAGCCCTGAAGCCTTGTATTTAACTCTAAAAGATAACTTAAACTACTAGCTTTTAAGTGCTCCTTTCCCTGACGCATCTTATATGAATCCTCTAGAAACTTAAGACTCTCTATGTCCTTATCAATAGACTTTTTCTTATTGCTTAAATCTCCTAAGAGCTTCTCGTATAAACCTATCTTAACATCAAAATCTTGTAGCACGCCATCATTGGTTTTTAAGAATAACTCTAATTCACTCCTATATTTTAATATCAACTCATCATTAAAGCTCCCAAATAACTTTAATGCCTCATAATAAATATACTTATCAAAATCAAACGAAACATCTTCCAAAGTAATACTTTTAAGCTCTACGTTTTTTCTGGTCTGCTCCTCTAATAATTTTTCTTTTTCCTCTTCCATTTGTTTTCTTTCTAAATTCAATTTCTCATAAATGCTCTCATCAAAATCTAACTTAGAAAAAAGAATGTTTTCATAATACAATTCTTTTATGTAACCAAAATTAAGGCTACCTAACCTCAAACATTTTAATTCTTCTAAATCTGCCTGGACACTTGCCAGCTGTGATAAAAACCTATTTTTATCACAAAGAAGCTCGCTTTGCTTTTTAATAAAATCACCCAAATATGAGAATTCATAAGAATTGTATAATCTCAGACTTTTTTCTATATTAACCCTTTTATTTTCATGCAAAAAATATTCATGGTTCAGACTTTTTTTATTCTGAATTTTAGAATCTACTTTTGCCTCTAACTTATCTGTTCTACCCTGTATATCTAAATACTTCTGATTATTTTCTATCATTTGATCACACATAGGTATTAATTTATAAATTTCCTCAAGATTTCCTCTCAATTTTTCAATACCAACCAAATTTAGAAAATTAGTTAATTCATTTGACTTACTACTATTAATATTTATTCTATTTTTTTCTTCTGCTTCTACAAATTTCAATTTTTCTCTGTTCAAATTTGCAAATTCAAGTTCTCTCCTTAAAAAAATTTCTATATCATCATATTTTTTTAGATTGAAAATGTTATCAATTATTGCTGTCTTATTTTTTGGTTTCGAAGTTAAAAACTCCTGAAAATTACCCTGGGGTAATATAACCGTTTGACAAAACTGCTCAAAATTCAATCTACAAAGACTCTTTATATAAGCTAAAACATCCTCTCTATTCTCAATATAACTGCTATCACTAAGATTTGTTAACAGCATACTTTTAGGAGTCTCCTTTTGCTTTACGCTAAGCTCTATGAATGATTCATAAACTTTTTCAGAAACGGTGAATTTAAGCCTAACATAAGCACTTTCAAACCCCTTAGAAACTGCATCTGAAACATTCCTATCAAGCCTATACACTCGTGCATAAAGTGCAAGAGTTATGCAGTCAAGAATTGTACTCTTCCCAGATCCCGTATTTCCAGAAATTAAAAAAATTCCAGAATTTTTTAAAACAGGAATGTCGAAGTCTATCTCATATTCTCCTCTATAAGAAGCAATATTTTTAAATACAAGCTTATTTATTCTCATATTCTCCTGCTCTTCCCTTAAGTAATATTTCTTCAAAAAGAGCAACGAGTTCTTCTTCTTTAAATCTGACCCCTCGCCTAAAACCATTATTAATATCTCTTTTTAATTTTTCTTGAAAAAAATATTTCTCATCCTTGCTTAATACTTCATCTTTACTAATTAATCTTTTATCCCGAGCTGAAGTACTTTGATCTAGATCTGTTAACTGATAATTAATATCAAATATTTTAATCAAACTCGATTTTGATAACTCATAAATCTGCTCTTCAGACTCAGCATTTATTCTCTCACTAAGCTCAATTTTTAAGTAACAAAGACATGATAGTTTTTTTTTAATATCAGATAATTCACTCACAATTTCATTAAAAGAGCCCTTTAAAACCAGCAATTTACTAAATACAGGAAGTAAGACCTTGTCTTGTGCCACTAATTTACCGTTGTTGAAAAGCACAATATTGATATATTTTTTAATATTCTCATCGAATGAATACTGGATTGGAGACCCCGAATAAACAACATTAGTCTTCAATTTCCTAAAATCATGTATATGCCCAAGTGCAACATAAGAGAAAACATCGCCAAAAACACTCACGGGAAGAATAGAACTGCCTCCAATACTACAAACACTTCTGCTACTACAAAAAAAAGAATGCGCAATCAAAATCTTGGGAACATCATGATATTTAGCATCAACAGAACTAACAACATTCGCTATCTTATCTCTATACGCATTCTCAAGTTTTTCAAGAAACATATCACCATTAAGCTCTACATCTCCATATTTTTGACTTAAAATAAACCTCTCATTGATATGAGGAATGCAAATGACAACAAATTTAACATCGTTAAAGTCTTTTAAAAAGATTACCTGATCAACGGGTTCCTCTTCAGCAACTAAAAAGAAATTAAATCTTGAGAATATCTTTTTATTAATGTTTAAATAGTCTTTTTTATCATGGTTTCCAGCAATAACTACACACCACTTACAAGAAGTAAAAGATAGTTCGTAAAAAAAATCACTTATTAATATTTGCTCTTCGAGGCTAGGTTTTCTTGAATCATAAATATCACCTGCAACAAGCAAAAGATCAATCTTTTCATTTCTAATAAATTCCAATAAAAAATCTAAAAATTTCCGCTGATCGTCGATTCTAGAAAAACACCCAATCCTCTTCCCAATATGCCAATCAGAAGTATGTAAGGCCTTATATACATTCATAAATACTACACAATACTACATTATTTTATTTGCAATGACAATAACTCGTACATTATATTGTAATATAAAAACATAAGGAATTTATGCAACAAGAAAAATTGATAATAGTAGAGTCACCTACAAAAGCTACAACAATAAGGAAGTATCTTGATAATTCATTTCTGGTGGAAGCATGTGTAGGTCATATAAGGGATTTGCCAAATAGTGCTAAAGAAATACCTGAAGAATATAAAAAATTTGAATGGGCTACACTATCTATAGATTATAAAAATGATTTTAAGCCTCTTTATATCATTCCAAACAATAAGAAAATTGTAATTGAGAAGCTTAAAAATCTCATTAAAGGGAAAAATGAAATTTATCTTGCTACTGACCAGGACAGGGAAGGAGAAACAATTGCATTTCATCTAAAGGAAGTTTTAAAAATTAAAAATTATAAAAGAATGGTTTTTCATGAAATCACAAAAAGCGCAATAATCGATTCACTTCAAAATACAAGGGAAATTAATATGGACCTTGTCAACGCTGGGGAAACAAGAAGAATATTGGACAGGCTTTATGGATACACAATATCTCCTTTACTTTGGAAAAAAATTGCTTATGGACTCTCGGCAGGCAGAGTACAGTCTGTTGGACTTAAACTAATCGTAGAAAAAGAAACGACAAGGATCGATTTCAAGAAAGCCAATTATTATTCAATCTCACTTGAGTGTAAACATAGCAGAAACGATATACAAGTTGAAACAACAATAGACAAAATTGAGAATAAGAACGTAGCTGGAAGCAAAGATTTTGTCAATGATACAGGGTTCTTGCAAGATCCTGATAAGACAACTTTAATAGACAAAACCTTAATGATCAAGCTTGTAAGGGAACTAAAACAGACAAGTGAAATAGAGGTAATTTCAATTGAAACAAAAAAATTGAAACAAACTCCTCCAAAGCCATTTATTACGTCTTCGCTTCAACAAGAAGTAAATAGGCGACTTAAAATAAGTACTAAACAAATTATGAGTTATGCACAAAAGCTATATGAAAGCGGATACATAACCTATATGAGAACCGACTCTTATAACATCGCAAAAAGTGCAAGAGAAAAAATAAAAAATATTATAAAGGCAAAATATGGGGTGGAATATGTAGAAATGACTGACCGAATATACTCTAAGGCAAAAATGGCTCAGGATGCACATGAGGCCATAAGACCTTCTGAACTGTTTACTCCCCCTGAAAACATAAAAACAGAAAGTGAAACTGCTAGGGAAATATATAAAATAATATGGGACAGAACTATTGAATCAATGATGGCAGATGCCATTAAGGAAGTTATTAAAATAATATTTAAATATAAAGATCTAACTTTTAAATCAAGTTTTGTAAAAATAATCTTTGACGGATTTCTTAAAAATAGCAGAGAGCCCTACGAAAACAGCACTATAGATTTTTCTCTAATCAATGAAGGTGATAAGTTTGTGATTCTAGATATAAAACCAGAAGAACATGAAACAAAACCTCCATTCAGATATACAGAGGCATCGCTTGTGCAGAAGCTCGAAAAAGAGGGGATAGGTAGACCTTCAACATATTCCACGATTATCTCGACTCTCCTTGAAAGAGAATATGTATTTAAACAAAACAACACATTAATACCAACCATAAAAGGAGCCGCTGTTGTTAACCTTTTAGAAAAGTATTTTCCATTACTGATTGAATTAAACTTTACATCCCATATGGAAAAAAACTTAGATAAAATTGCAGTGGGTAAACTAGATAAAGTAAAATATTTAAGTCAATTCTATAATGGAGAAGAAGGGCTTAGGAGCATAGTAAACAAAATAGAGCCCATTATTGATTCTGGAGAATTTAGAACAGTTTATGAGCACAAAAATGACAAAGAAGATAATCAAAAATTTGACTATGCAATAAACATTGGGAAATTTGGTCCATATCTAATTTCTAACGGAAATAATTATCCTATAAATATCACAACTCCTCTGGAAAATCTTTATAAAGAAGAAGAAATCAAAAAAATAATAGAAGAAAAAGAAACACAGCCCAACATACTGGGCACTGATCCCGAGACAGGCCTTAATGTGTTATACAAGAATTCAAAATATGGAGGGATTATTCAACTCGGAGAGGATATCCATGCTCCACAAGAATTCACTAAGACTGGAAAGCCCAAAAAACCTAAAATAATTAAAGCCAAGAAAGTATCAACCAAAAACATAGAATACGAAAACATAAATTTAGACCTGGCACTCAAATTACTTTCACTTCCAAAAGTAATCGGAGAGTATCCAAAAACCAAGGAAAAAATAATTGCCACAACTGGAATTTTCGGAGATTACATTAAAACTGAAAACAATAGCATAATATGTCCACTAAAAAAAGACATAAAGGCGTATGAGATAACACTGGAAGAATCCATAAAGATTTTGGATGCAAAATTAGAAAAAAACGGACTTATTGTAAAATCAATACCCTTATCAAAAAATAAAGTTGGCAGTAAAATCTACATTTACAAACAAAACGATAAATTTTATGCTAAAATTAAGGGCAAGAAGGTTAATTTGCCCTCTGATGTTGATCTTGGGCAGATAGACTCGGCTTATGTTTTTGGATTAATGTAGAGAATGGATGATTTTAAGCTTCCCATTTATAGGTATAGAGATGAACTGATTCTGTTGTTAAGGTCAAATAATGTTCTAATAGTAGAGAGTCCCACGGGAAGCGGTAAGACCACACAAATACCAAGGATATTATACGAGGCGGGCTTTGCTAGACTTGGCAAAATTGGTATAACGCAGCCAAGAAGAATAGCTACCGTATCGATAGCAGAATATATTGCTAGGAGCATTGGGGTCGTTCTTGGGGAGGAAGTAGGCTACAAGATAAGATTTCAGGACGTTGTAAGCTCTAGAACCAAAATTAAGTTAATGACTGATGGAGTGCTCTTACAGGAGCTTAAAAAAGACACATTGCTTTATGAATATGATGTAATCGTAATAGACGAAGCACATGAGAGAAGTTTAAATATAGATTTCATACTAGGTCTTATCAAGGATATTTTGAAAAAGAGAAGCGATTTTAAAGTTATCATTTCATCTGCTACGATAAATACACAAATATTTTCAAACTACTTTAACAATGCACCGATACTTAACATTGCGACAATTACTTATCCTGTACAAATAATTTACAATCCTCCCTTAATTAACACATCAAAGGGAATGATACTTAAAATAAAGGAAATAATTAGTAGCATAATTAAAGGAAAACAAGATGGCGATATACTTATTTTCTTATCTGGAGAAAAGGAAATAAAAGAGACAGTCAAAGAAATTCATGATCTGAACTTAAGGAAAGACCTAATCATTTTACCCTTGTACGGAAGGATGGCAAAAGAGGCACAGGAGCAAATCTTTATGCCAACCCCCAAAAATAAGAGAAAAATCATAGTATCAACAAACATTGCGGAAACTTCAATTACAATTGAAAACATTAAAATAGTAATTGATAGCGGGAAAGTGAAGACAAACAAATTCCAGATGAAAACACATACTTATTCACTTCAAGAAGTACCAATTTCAAAATCATCCGCAACGCAGAGAGCAGGAAGAGCAGGTCGTCTTTCCAAAGGGACATGCTACAGATTATACAGAAGAGATGATTATCAGCTAAGGGATGAATATCAAAAGGAAGAAATATACAGAACAGATCTTTCTGAAGTAGTATTAAGGATGGCGGATATTGGAATTAAGAATTTCACAAAGTTCGACTTTATATCGAAACCTTCAATTAAGTCTATTCAAACAGCAAGTGATATACTGAAATCTCTAGATGCAATAAATGACAAAAACGAGCTTACAGAAATTGGAAAATATATGATCATGTTTCCTTTAATACCGATACATTCAAGGGCTTTAGTTGAGGCAATGATTAACTACCAACAAGCAATATATCCAACTACGATTGGTTTGTCATTCCTGTCTACAAGTGGGATTTTTTTATTGCCTCAAAACGAAGAAATAGAAGCTAGACAGGCTCATTTAAAATATAAAAATCCATTAGGAGACTTAATAGGCTTTCTTAAAATATTTGAAGATTATAAGAAGGCATTCAATAAAGAAGATTTTGCTCGGGAAAACTACTTGGATTTGCAAGGCCTTGAGGAAATTGTTAATGTTCAAAAACAACTTGAAAATATTGTAAGTGGCTTTAACATCCCAATAGTACGAAAACCTGGCATTGACACTAGTGAGGGTTATTTAAAATCTATAATGAAAGGGATGAAAGACTATATTTGCTTTAAAACTTCAAGAAATAAATACAAAACAATAAAGGCACAAAATGTAATAATACATCCTGGGTCCCTTATTAACGTAGACTCTGTAAAGTACTTTGTTGCAGGTGAAATAATAGAGACCACTAAGAGATATGCCAGATCAATTGGAGTACTTAAGAAAGAATGGATAAATGACATTGAATTTGAAGAAAATAAACGAAAAAGAAATTCTCAGGAAAATAGTGGTTTAAACAAAGATCACAAGTCCACATCGAAATCAAAACAAGAGAAAACCTTTTTACTAGAAAATGAGATAACTGTTGGAGAGAAGAAATTCAAAATTTGGAATGAAAACAACATTCAGTGTATGTCTATTACTTTAAAGGAAGCTAGGGAATTGGCTTTGAAAGGCTTAACAAATACAGAAGAACAGGCAACTAAAAAAATTCATATAAAATTAATACATAAAGATTTAATAATATTTAAAAGTAAAAAATTAATGGAAATAATCAACATAATAGCCAATATGGGGCCCGGTTGGACACTTTTGGAAAAATACGAAAGCACCAATGTCAATATTAACGAAGTTACTCTTGTTAGGAACATCTTGGAGTGCACCATGAATTTCGTACAACATCCAAATAAAAAATCTGTACTCTTTTTATCACTTAGGAGTGATCATTCTGACAATTTTTGGTTAAAACCTCAAAAGAGTTTCATAATAGCGATTGAAGAGTCAATGGATAGCATAAAAAGCATCATTGATAACCAATCATATATTAATAAACTTTCCACAATAAAAAGGACAATAAATAAAGTCTATAAAAAATTAAGTGCTTTTTTCTAAAATGCAAAAAACTCCTCAATTTCTGTTTTGTGAATAAAATATCGACACTGATCTGGTAATCACATTTAAGGTTAAGCTAAACTTTATCTAGCAGAGAATGCAAAATTAAGGAGAATATTATGATTAATGTAATGAAAAATTTACAAAACCTTGGAAAAGCAGTGCAAACCCCAGCAGCTGTCTTGCCAATTGCTGGAATTTTACTTGGATTTGGATATTTAATAATAGAAGCCACAGATCCCTCTGGAATCTTTAGACAAATTGGGAAATTAATGGAACAGTCAGGGGGGGCTATTCTTGGAAATTTACCAATACTATTTGCAATCGGAACTGGAATGGGCTTATCTAGAAATAACAAAGCCGCTGCAGCACTTGGGGGAGCGGTTGGTTATTTAATTCTGAACGCAGGACTGGCTACATTTACAATAACAATTAATGGGAAATTAGAACCTGTGAACATGTCTGTCTTGGGAGGTATCATTGCAGGTACAACTTCAGCTGCACTTAGCGATAAAGTGGTAAACTGGAAAATACCACAATTTTTAGGATTTTTCTCAGGCCAGAGACTGGTACCAATAACAAATGGATTACTATCTGCATTACTTGCAGTAGTTTTTGGTTTCCTATGGGCACCCTTGCAAATAGCGATTAATCAAGTCGGAAATTGGATGGTAGAAGCTGGTCATTTAGGATTATTTGTATTCGGATTCCTAAATAGATTACTAATAATAACAGGACTACATCAGCTCCTTAATACTTTAGTATATTTTGTATTCGGAGAATACACTGCAAATGATGGGAGCATAGTTCAAGGAGAAATTACAAGATATTTAAATGGAGACCCAAGTGCTGGAACTTTTACAGCAGGAATGTACCCTATGATGTTATTTGGGCTACCCGGAGCTTCTCTTGCCATGTACTTGACATCTAAAAAAGAGCGAAGGGGTGAGGTTGGAGGGCTTCTACTCTCAGCATCGCTTACTGTTTTCCTTACAGGAATTACAGAGCCAATAGAATATACATTCATGTTAGTAGCACCTTTACTTTACTTAATACATGCTGCTCTAACTGGTCTATCATTAATCATTACTAATATCTTTGGAGTACACATAGCATTTGCACTCTCAGCGGGTATAATAGACTATCTTTTAATGTTTCCAAAATCAACAAAGGCTTTGTTAATATTTCCAATAGGACTTGGCATTGGAACTGTTTACTTTATTATTTTCATAACATTGATAAAAATATTTAAAATAAAAACACCTGGACGCGAAGATGATAATGAAACAGAACTAATACCTCACAATCAATCCGATATTTTGGATGAAGTGGCTTTTGATTCAATTATTAATGCCTTCGGAGGCCTTAGCAATATAAAGAATGTTGATTCCTGCTTCACAAGACTTCGAGTCGATGTAGAAAATCCCAAATTAGTAAATAAGGACTTAATGAAAAATCTCGGAGCAAGTGGGACAATAATTGCATCAGGAAACCAAGCCCAAGCAATATTCGGAGCTAAATCTGAAAAAATTGCAACTTATATAAAATCTAAAATTTAAGTTTTAAAAACAAGAATAAGAAGGCTGTCTTTTAATTACACACCTTCTTATTCTTACTAAAAAAGTGTATATTATCTACAACGATCATCATGAATAAAATCTCGTTTAGACTTTTCTTGGTCTTTTTCTTAATGTCTTCCTCTACAACCAATTATGGTACAGATAAGGAAAATCTTGAAAAACTAAGTAAGCTATACATGCTATACGACTTAAATAATAATTTACCAAAAGAACTTGAAACAATAAATGAAATCAAGAATCTTGACTTAGAACTATATTATTTGCTTATGACAAAATACCTACTTAAAATAAAAAAATACGCAGAGGCTAATCTTTTTTTTAAAAAACTAAAAGAATCAAAAAATAAAAATATAGATAACGAAATTTTACTACTAAAACTCAGAATCAATGAAGATAAGATAAGCGAAGAAGAAATTAACGATACGCTAGGAAAACATAAAAAAACAGATGTAAGAATACTGTATCAGTTGTATCTTATTGCAAGAACAAAAAACAAAGCTATGTCTTTAAAAATTAAAAATATAATTCTAAGAAACTACCCTAAAAGTATTTATTCCTATAAAATAAAAGGAAATGGATAAAATTTTTTTCTTTATACAGTGTTAATTCTATTGCCCGGAGCTCTCGACATCAAAATCTATTAACTCAAGATAAGATTTCTGTTTTTAATCTTGACAATGACATAATCGTCTTGACACACGACACTGCTAACCCCATCAACCTAGACGGCAACCAGTACACTCGTCATAAAATTAAACAACTCACCCCATAAACTCGATTCTACACCTAATTGAGAAACTGCCAGCCAATATTAATCCCAAGTGTAACTTCCGTTGTCAAGGAAGAAAAGCCAAAAGAGGTAGAAGTAGGAGAAATCGAAAGCATTAATAAGGGCCTAATGTAGAGTCCCTTAACCTCAGGTACAAAAAGATCTGTAGCAAGTCCTAGAGACAGGAAAAACAGACTTTGCCTCGCAGAACTTAAATCAACCGCATACTTGACTCCAAAAAGAGGGAATAGTACTCTAACATACTCTTTAAAAACAATTGGATAAATCCCGTAAAGCCCAACACCAAGATATCTGCCGTTGTGTTCAGATACAAAAGCGTCTTTATAAGACATATCAAAAATAACATAATTAGCATCAAAAAACAAATTTAAATTTATTCCATTATCTCTTCTGTTAGTGTTTTGTGCAAATTTACTCACTGCACTTTTACTAGTATAATTTGTAAATTGATAAGAAAATCCCCCTCCAAAAGACAATGGATATGCCAGCAAATCATTAAAACAAAAAAACAACACCAGGCATACGTACTTTTTCATTAATATTCCTCAAACTTCATAGAAATATTATATTATATATAGTTGTATATCAAGTAAGTTATACAAGAAATTAAGAGAGTTATGAAAAGACAACTATTTCATGTAATATGCGCAATAATCATGTCGTGTAGCAAAAAATTAGAAATTCCCTTAACGGAAGGTTTCAGCCTACCCAAAAGTAGCATCTTAGGCTTTTCAAAAAAAGTAGGAATAGTGATAAAAGATTATGCCCTTTTAAACAATGAAATTAAAAAAAACAACACTAACTACGACTACTTAACAATAATTAAAAAAGACGAAATAGTAAGAATTGAAAAAATAATGCAAACAACAGAAAGATACGGACTCAAAGGCAACTGGATACTAGTAACACACAAAGGGAAAACAGGATACATCTTCAGCGGCGACATAAACATAATAGACAACATAATAATTGAATAAAGCAACTTACCTAAATGCTAGCCAAATGAACTAAGGCATCAACTAGCACCCCAATATCATTTCATTTATTCTTCTTTTTGTGTCTATTCTTTCTCCTCTTCTTCTTCCTCTTATGCGTAGATATTTTCTTTAGTTTTCTTTTTCTTCCACAGGGCACGCCTCATATCTCCTTATTAACCAAAAATTAAATCTAAAATACCCCCCAAATCATCCTCCGGATGACACCACAAAACATCAGGAATCCTACTAAAAAAAGTCATCTGCTTCTTTACATACAAAAACGAATTCCTACCTATCAGGTTCATTATATCATTTAACACGTAATAGGGTCTACTTTTCCACAATAAAAACTCACGATATCCTATCCCCTTAAAAGCTGGAGTTGCTTCATTGTATCCCTTTCCCAACAATTTTTTAATTTCTTCAATTAATCCACAATCAATCATATTATTTATCCTATTTACTATTCTAGCTCTAATCTCATCCATAGGCCTCTTTAAACCGATAAGCAAAACATTCTCAAGTTTCTGACCTCTTTGCAAAAACCGACTAATTGGAATACCTGTTTGATAATAGACCTCAAGAGATCTTTTAATTCTATAAATATCATTTTCACTTATTGCCTTATATCTTTCAAAGTCCACCTTTTTAAGTTTCTCCAGTAGGTAACCCTTACCTCTAGCCTTTAAAAGATCTTCAACATAACGTCTTATCTCAGAAGAAATGACCGGAGTACTAGGTAGGCCATATTGCAAATGTTTAAAATAAAAGGCAGACCCGCCTACAAATACAGGTAGCTTGCACTGACCTTTTAACTCTTTCATTACCCTCAAAGCTTCTTTATAAAAAACTCCAAGAGTATATTCTTCAGTCGGCTCCAAAAAATCCACCAAATGGTGCTTTATGTGAGTTCTCAATTGCACATTGGGTTTACAAGAGGCAATATCAAACTCCTTATATACTTGAATAGAATCAACATTAATCACCTCAGCCACACCTTGAGGAAAATTAAATAAAATATTGCTCTTACCTACAGCTGTGGGTCCAAATATAAAAACTACCTTATCTCTCTTCAATTGAATATGTAAACTTACCTCCTAAAATATCATTAAAAGCCCGTCCCACTATCTTCTCATCAGAGACAGAGTGCTCCGATATAGAAATTTCATCAATAATCTGCTCCATGCGCATTACGACAGCAGTAACAAGCTCATAATAATTACCATTAAAATCCTGTATTTTTTTTAAAGGCACTTTCATTCCTTAAACCTCCTTATTTCATCTATTCGATCTAACTCAAACCCCTCTTCTCTATCTCACCCCTTATCAACTCAAAGACTCTATTTGCAGTCCTACCGGTTGTGTCAACTATTAAATCAGCTACACACAAATAGCTATCAACATCTATGTCATACAAAGAGAGATACCTTTTAGAATCATTAAAATCTCTATTAAAAGTAGCACTTAAAATATCAGAATATATTCCACCCTCTCTATTAATTATTCTTTCTGCTCTGACCTCTATTTTAGCATAAAGATATATTTTCAAATCAGCGTTGTCTGATAGCCAAATTGCAAGACGAGAGGCAAGAACTGTATTATCCTCTTTAGCAAATTCCAATAACTTATTATCGAGATATCCATCCCAATAATAATCATTTCTACCAACGATTTCTTTCTCATAAAATAAATCAAAGGGCACACCCCTTTCTTTGGCTATGTCATGAAAAGTGTAATTAATAAGCTTTAAACCATAATATCTTGCAAGCATTCCACTAACAGTTGTGTTTCCACAACCACTCTTACCAGAAACAGCTAACCTCATTCAATATTCCTTACCTGTTCTTTTATCTTCTCCAAATTTAATTTCATATTTAAAACCAGGTTTCTAATATCAAGATCAATTGCCTTACAACTCATCGTTGTAATTTCTCTATGCATTTCCTGTGTAATAAACTCCAAAACTTTGCCACATACCTCACTTTCAAGATTTTTATAAAAATTATCTATATGTGAATATAGTCTAACTATTTCCTCATTAATATCTAGGCGAATAGCCATTTTAGCCGCCTCTTCTGCAATATTGACATCGCTAAAATCATCCATTAACTTTAATAAATTTTCCTTCAGGCTTAAGAAAAGCTTATTATTGATACTACTTTGAGATTTTTTCAAAAAATCCAAATCACCCTGTAACAAAACAAGAGTCGAAATTATATCTTGCTTTGTGTTCTCACCTTCAAATAACCTACTCTTGTCATAATTAATCAAAACTTCTTCTAATACACTCTTAAGAGAACTAAAAAGCATTCCTTGTTTTTCAACACCTCCTCCCCCATCATCAACAATTAAAGCTCCTTTGAAAGACAAAAAATCACCAAGACTTACTTCATCATTAATCTTTAAACTACACTTACTACGCAGTAGACTATCTTTAAGGCGAACCATAGACTCGATATAGTTAGGATTTAAAGTAAAATCAATAGCCGGGACAATCTCCTTGTACCCCACAGTAAGGAAAACATTCCCTCTACTGACATAGCTTGAAATGAGCTTCCTTATCTCAAACTCATAAGCATACAAAATCTCAGGTAATCTAAACTTAAAATCTAAAAATTTACCATTATAAGATTTTAAATTAACACTAAACATATAATTCTCTACGGTTTTTTCCAAATGAAAAAAACCAGTCATGCTCTTCATTAAAAATACCTTTACAAAAATTCATGTAAAATAAAATTATTACCAGCTCCCATGGTAATAAATAAGTCATCTTTTCTTAATAAACTTTTTATGAATTCAACGGAATCAAATACATCTTTGAAAAAATAAACATTTGGATTCACATCCCTAAGAGCCAGGTATAACTCAATAGAAAGCCCATCGGAATCAAGATCTTCTCTAGTCGAAAGATATATATTATGCAAAATTAATACATCAATACTACTTAACGCACGAACAAAGTCATTGAAAAGAATTTTTGTCCTTGTAACTGTATGTGGCATAAAATCTAAAACAATTCTCCTCCCCCTATAAAACCTCCTAAGCCCTGAAAGCGTATTTTCAATCTCCTTTGGATGATGTGCATAATCGTCAATATATACAACCCCACTTTTTTCCCTAATAAATTCCACTCTTCTTTTTATTCCCATATATTCTTTAGCTATCGCCTTTACTTGTTCGCCAAAATTAGGAATTAATTTTTCTTTTTCTTCTAAAGTTAATTTTAAAGCCAGAAGTGCAGATGCAAAATTTAAAGCATTATGGACCAAAGGGGTTTTTAGTTCAATATCAGGAATTCCTAAAAAATCAAATTTTAAAACCCCATCCATCACCTCAAGATTTTCAATCTTAAAATCGGCTGAAGAATTAATACCAAAACTAAAAATCCTAATATCCTTCCTTACAGTCTTATCTTTAAGTTTAACCAAACTAAATTCGTCAGAGTTTATAATCAGTATCCCATCATGCTTTAAATTATCAATATACTTTAAGAAAACAGCCTCAACTGCTTCATAATTTGGGAAAAAATCTACATGTTCATAATCAATATTGGTCAAGACAGCGATATCTGGATAAAAATGTAGAAAATGATTTCTGTACTCACAAGTCTCTGCAACAAATATATTGCTTCTACCAACAAGACTAGGCTTATCTCCAAAATCCTTGACGCTTGCACCAAGTATCACATTAGGATCAAGACCCAACTTGCTGAACAATATACCTAAAAATGCTGCTGTAGTAGTCTTACCATGAGAACCTGCAACCCCAATACTATAATATTTTTTCGATATCTCGCCAAGAAATTCAGGATAAGACAGCACGGGAATTTCAAATTCACAAGCCTCTTTTAAGACACACAGCTGATCTTTATTATAAGCTGGTGA
Source organism: Borrelia sp. P9F1 (assembly GCF_030436115.1). Classification (NCBI taxonomy): domain Bacteria; kingdom Pseudomonadati; phylum Spirochaetota; class Spirochaetia; order Spirochaetales; family Borreliaceae; genus Borrelia; species Candidatus Borrelia rubricentralis. Next base: position 879,264 of record NZ_CP129407.1, on the reverse strand, counting down.
ATATATTAAAGCATCATACATCCCCTCATTTTCCTTTAATGAAAACTCATAAATATTTTCATAATAAGTTATATGACTATTATCAAGTAGATCATCCGTATAAAATTTGCAAGGGACATCGACCCCTTCTACTAGATACCCTTTGGCATGCAAAAAACAAGCAAGGGAACAAAGACCAGAGCCTTTAATTCCTACTAAAAAGAATTTACTTAAATTATCCAAATCAAGATTCATCCTTTTCTCCCAGATCACCCTTTACTGCTATAGAATTTGTGTATGATAACATCAATAGTAGACATATTAATTACAGTATACTTTAATACATTTGCCACAATATAGTTTCTAAGCATTTCTGCATTGTCAAGTAAATTATTCCCAAGCGGAACATCTAAAAAAAGCTTAAAAGAATAACTCCCCTTGTTTTTCTTAATCTTTAGATCATAAACAATATAATCTCTATTATATTCAGATACACAATGTTCAATAATTTGTCGTATCGCACTTTTAGAAACAGACAAAACCCCTTCCTCATGAAAATGAGGTTTAACAATAGAACGGATATAATTTTTTTTCCTAGAAAAAAACCATCTGCTTTTAAAAAAGACTCGAATTGAATCCAATAATAGACTCGGTTTAACAGAAGTTATCTCAAAAGCGGCCGCTGGAACAACATGTTCTCCCATCTGCCTTGAAATCCTAGCTTTCTCCATTTCCTGCTTAGTAGAAATATCTGTTATATAAATAATCTTAAAAGGACTAGGCAGAAAAAGCCTAGCCACTATTTTGTCTATCATTCGAATACTTGTCCCCAGTATCAATATCTTATGAAAATCTTCCCTACGAAGAGCCTCAACAATTTCATTCCTATGAAGATCATCCTCAAAAACAGAACGCCTTATCGCATTAAACACATTATCTTCAAATTTAGCAGAACTCCCTGCAATAATCTTCATATTCTTTATCAAAACACCATCATCAATTATTAAGGAAATAGCATATTTATCTGCTATTAAATGAGATCTAAAACTCTTACCAGTACCAGCCGCTCCCACTAAAGCATAAACCTTTGTCCTAACAAATTTATGCTTAACAATAGCCGAAACGCCTTTAATAGCATTCAAGACATTACCAAACATAAATTTACTAAATAAATTCTTTAAATTCATACACACCAAAAATATCGCTTACCCGTTGCAAAAAGTCTGATCTAGGCTCAACAAAAAACCCATTCTTTAAAAATAATGGCTCCCTAAATTCTACCAAAAAGGAATGTAAAAAGTAATTAGCTTTTCTATATTTAGAATGATATTTCTTATCATCAACTAAAGCATGACCATTAAAGGCACACTGTGCCCTTATTTGATGAGTAAAACCTGTTTCTATTGAAATCTCGGCAAGAGTAAAAAATTTAGAAATTAAAATTGGTTTAACATGAGTTACAGCATTAATCTTATCCGACTTTTCAAATACCAAGGTTTTTCTTGCAACTTTATCTCTGTACAAAAAATTTCTATAAACAGTGGCTGTCTTAATTTCGCCTTCTAGCAAGGCTATATACTTTTTAATAACACCACCACAACTAAAAGCCCTACTTAAAATCCTTGCAGAATCTAAATTTTTTGCAAAAATAATAATTCCTGAAGTATTCCTGTCAATTCTATGCACAGCCGAGGGTTTAAAACTAAGGGATTTAAGATTTTCATTTAAAAGATAAAAATTAACTAAAGCATCAAGCGAATTACCTCCATGAACTAAAATCCCTCTCTTTTTATTAATTACAAGCAAATCTTCATCCTCATAAACAATTCTTTCCCTAACCTCTCTTGTTACCATATCTTCCTCAACTCTGCCCGACCTCAAGTTGGTACTCAATTCTTGTATTAAAGGTTTGTATAGATAAATCTCATCGCCCTGAAAAACTCTATGAGAAAAAGGAACTTTCAATTTATTTAAAAGAATATCTCCATTTCTGATATGTTTCATTACCCTAGACTTAGAAAATTTTAAAAACTTTATTAATACTGAATCTAACCTCTTCCCATCATCATTCTTAAGAACATTAATGATATTATATTTTCCAACATTTAAAGCTCTCATAATTACTAAATATTACTATATCGCCTACAAATAAGATTAACTATCAAAAATGAAAATACAGCAATAAAAAAGGAGGGAACAACAGGATGGAAAGAATAACTATCCATTTCACAAAAAATTATGATTAAATAACTTAAAAGCCCTAAAAACTGAGAAACAAAAGCAGAAGTTTTACTTACAAACCTAAAGTAGAGTCCAAAAACAATAGTAGAAAAAAATGAAACTTCTAAGGCTCCAATCGCAAAAATATTCACAAAAAGCAAAAAATCCGGTGGCCTTAAAGAAAAGAGCACTATTACTACAACAAAGCAAGCATTAGAAATAACAGTAACTAAACTGATTCTGTCTTTATCCACAATTTTTTTATTCAAAGCAATCACTGTATTTACCCAAATTGATGAAACAAAAAGAAAGCCTGTGTCTATTGTGGACATTATTGCCGATAGAAGCCCAATAAAAAATAAAAAAAACAACCTAGACCCTAATACCTCTAAGGCCACGCTTATTATAACCTTATCATTTGGCTCGAAATTGGGAAAGATAACAAGAGAGAAAAAACCTATCAAATGCATAATGACTACTAAAAATCCTATCAAAAAAGTAGCAACAGGAAGAGCCAATCTAATATCTCTATTGTGTTTAAATGCTATAAAGTTGTTAACAAGTTGTGGCAATCCCAATGTACCAACTCCCGTTAATATCCAAAAAGAAATTATATATTCGATTCGCAAATCTGAATTTGAAGGCGATAGCAAGTTACTTTCAAGTTTCAAGATTGACTCCTTAAAGATATTGTCAATCCCACCTCCCAAATTGATTAATCTTAAAAATAAAATCACAGACGCTACAATCATAAAAATTCCTTGAATTAAATCCGTATACGCCACCATCTTAAATCCTCCTAGGCAGACATATAAGAAGACAAATAAAGAGAAAAAAATAAGAGAATCACGATAATCAAGTTTTAAAAAAAACTCTAAAAGCCTAGCCCCTCCAATAAGTTGAGCCGAGATCAAGAATAAAGAGAAAAAAATTATTACAAAACTACTAAAAAGAGCTAAAGAATTGCTGTTATATCTATGTCTAATATAGTCAACAATATTTATCGCATTAATCTTCCTAGCCTCTATATTCAATCTCTCTCCAACAATAGTAAACGAAATTATACCTGCAGGGATTTGAATAACTGCCAAAAGGACAAAAGACATTCCATACTTATAAACAGCTGAAGGCCCTGAAATAAAACTACTGGCACTAATGTAACTAGAAGCAATAACTAGTGCCATTACAAAAAAGTTTATACCCCGATTAGCAAGAAAATAATTATGTAAAAATGAAATTCCCTCCCTCTGTCTCTTGCCAAAAATACCAAAAATACAATAAAGAATTAAAAAGATAAAAAGTAAAAAAAACCCTCTACTCATCCTTTAAGAAATATACAAAAATACAAACCAGTGATAAGCTTAAGCCAGGAAACAAGATACATGATAAGAAAAACCAAAGAGGAATATTGAACACCGTAACAGAGAAGATAAAAAAACGATAGGACGAAAACCAACAAAGGAACAAAAATAAGTATATCAAACTTGAAAAAAATACCTTATTTTTCACATTTATATGTATATCATACAAATCGTATATTTAGTCATAATAAATTATATATTTAGATTATTTTATTATAATATCACAACCACATATGTTATATGTAAATAACATATATAATAATTTACTCTAATTATATAATTTAGAATATTTTATATAATATTACATATGAAATTCAAACTGAATAAAAACATACTAGTAGGAGTGTGTGGGGGTATTGCAGCCTATAAATCGGCCTACATTGTATCACATTTAGTAAAGCTGGGATACGCTGTCAGGGTTGTAATGACAAAAAATGCCACTAAATTTATTACTCCGCTAACACTAGAGACTGTTTCGAAACACAATGTAGTCTGCAATCTATGGGAAACACCCCATGAAAAAGTAGAACACATTAATCTAGCAAGATGGGCAGACTTAATACTGATCCTCCCTGCTACCTACAATATTATCTCCAAAATTGCAACGGGCATTGCCGATGACGCTTTAAGCACAATAATATCTGCCAGCACTGCCCCCACTTATTTTGCAGTAGCAATGAATAACATGATGTATATGAATCCCATTTTAGAAGAGAATATCCAAAAATTAAAGAAATATAATTATAAATTTATTGAACCCGACGAAGGATTTCTGGCTTGCTCTTCAAATGCCATTGGACGTCTTAGGGATGAAAATGATATTTTAAGAATAATACTAGGTGAGTTTAAGGCATATTCGCCACTACAGAATAAAAAAATATTAATAACCGCCTCTAGAACTGAAGAAGCACTAGATCCAATTCGCCACTTTTCAAATAAATCAACCGGACAAATGGGATTTAATCTAGGAATTGAAGCAAAAAATCTAGGTGCTGATGTAACGATAGTTTCAGGCCCTAGTAAAGAAAGAACACCTGATGGAATAAATGTTATTAGAGTAAAAACAGCAGCAGAGATGTATGAGGAAACAACAAAAATATATCAAAAATTTGATGTAATCATTGGGGCTGCTGCTATTGCAGATTTTAAACCTGAAAAAATTTACGCAAACAAAATTAAAAAAAATGAGTTAGAAAATCTCCATATTAAGCTCATAAAAAATCCAGACATCATAAAACATATCGGTAGAAATAAAACCAAAAACCAAATTATTATTGGATTTTGTGCCCAAAAACCTGAAAATCTAATAGATGAAGCTAAAAAAAAACTCAAAACAAAAAACTTAGATTATATCATTGCCAATGACTTAAAATATTTCGGATCAAATTTAAACAAAATTCACATAATAGACAATAAAAATAACATTCAAGAAATTCCTGAAATGTCAAAAAAAGAAATAGCAACAGAGATTTTAAAAATTCTATACTAATAATTTTGTAAGAGTCTTTTTAAGTACTCCGAAGTTGCTGTCTCTTTTATCTCCTTAAGCCTACTTGCGAGTGTGGAAGACTTGTTGTAAACAGCGCCCTTAATTGCAAGATTTCTTAAATCAACATCTTTGCTATTAATAATCTTAGAATAAAAATTATCGAAATTACCCTTTCTAGCAGCAAGTAACGCAGCTACTTCTGTTAAAATCTTTGAGGGTTTATTGATATTTTCCTTTTTCAAAAGATCTAGTGCAGCTAAAAGTGCGAAACCCACATTCTTATCCAAAAGATAACCAAACATAGTAAGTTTAAAATTATTTTCAATAGCAGGTTCTAATATAATATTTTTTATTTCTTGATAACCAGAACCCATATCAACTAGGGCCTTACCGGACGCTTCCCTAACCCTAAAAGAAGGATCGCTTTTAACCTTGTAAACCAATGCTTCTTTAGCAGAAATATCACCATGCCCCTTAATAGCATTCACAGCTTTAACCCTAAGTGCTTCATCTGAATCCCTTAAAAAATCCTGCAAAATCTCTTTCGATTTCTCAGATACATCCCTTGACAGTGCTTCAATAATGGCAATCTTAATATTAGAATTGTTATTGTTGTCTTGAAGATATAACTCGGCATTTTCTGTTATTTTTTCAGGGACAAGGTAAGATAGCGCTCTGATTGCAGAGGCCTTTATTGTTGGGCTTTCATACCTATCCATAGAAATCTCATATATTTTATCCCCATACTCAAAAGCATTAGATTTCCCTAATGCAACAAGTATTGCAGATCTAACCCCGTCGTTCCCAGAGTATTTATCATAAACATCCATCATATTCTTCGAATATTCAACAGCAGAAATCTCACCAAGATAATGCGCTGCAATAGATACAATATTCCCTTCTTTATTTTCAAGTATGTCAACAAGAACTTTCTTCAAATCATCCTTGCTACTAAGTTCCTTAAGGTATAAAAGCGCTCCATTAATTAGCTGGTTAGGATATCTCCTAGTTTCATAATTATCAAGAATATAATTAGCAACGCTAACACCACCTTTATGTTTAAGAGATAGAAACAAATCAAGAATTGCTCCCTTAAGTTCAACATTAAAAGTTTTTTGTAATCTTTTCTCAAGTAAAGAATTGTACTCACCATCACCCGACTTCTTAAGTCTCTTAACAATCTCAATCACTTGAACATCAAGTCCATAAGCAATAATATTCCTTACTTGATTAATATCTTGCACACTAGACCTTTTAGTAGAATTACTATCGGGACTATTTTGAATATCTTTATCTGAATTAAACTCAGGAAGATTAGGCTCTACAGGCTCTATTGGCAACAAAGGATCGTCAACAGCAAAAGTATCCAACACAACAAAGTACAAAATAATAAATAACAAATACTTCATACAAGCTCCCTATTGGCTAACTTAAAAAAGTTCATAACTCCAAGAAAATAATAACACACCACTAAAATAACAATACTGATAATACCTGCAAAGCTTAAAAGAAAAAAATTATTAAAACTAAAACCCATATCCCACCCAAAACCCTTAAAAGCCATATAAACTAAATACAGAGGAACAAGAGATGAACATGCCTTCATAAAGGCTACAACAGATCTAGCAATCTCAAGTTTCATACCTCTTCTTAATCCAACAAAATAAAAAATAACAACACAAAGGGCAAAAGAAACTGATTGTGCAAGAGGCAAAATATCCACCTTAAAGAGGTTAATGCCAAAAACTGAAATAAGAATATCAATAACAGAAAAAAGAATATTAAAATAAAGAGGGGTTCCTGAATCACGGATAGAAAAATAATATTTCTGAAAAAATCCAAAAATAGAAGAAAATGTCAATCCAACCAAAAAATACCGCAATACACTAACCGTCCTCTGCGTGTCATGTATGGAAAATCTACCTCCTGTAAGCAATAAGTTTAAAATAGGACCAGCCCAAGTGTACATCAAAAATGATATTGGAACTAAAAGCAGAATCAAAATCTCTATCCCCCGATTTAAAATATCATTTAACTTCTTTCTGCTACCCAAGGATGCATATTCTGCCATTTTAGGGAAAATAACTGTGGAAATGGAAACATAAAAAATACCAACAGGCAGTTGATAATAAACAATTGCGTTACTTAAAACAGAAACACTCCCAACTTCCAGAGTTGACGCTAACGCGAATGAAATTTGCTGAGTAAATATAGAAAGCGAAGCCGATAAAATCATATATGACCATCTCTTTAAAAATCTCAAAAATGCGGGATTATTAAAACTAAAAACTGGTACATATGTGACTCCAATAAAAATACAATTTATTAATTGAATTAAAAATTGTAAAACACCCCCAACAAGCACTCCAACAACGGCACTATATATCCCATACTGCTCATAAAACAAAAATATACTTAATATGGCACTAATGGAAAGCATAATGGGCGCAATGGATGGAATAAAAAAAACCTTATACGAATTGAGCACCGATGCAAATATTGCCGCCAAACTTACGAGTAAGATGTAGAGTATCAAGTAATTAAACATACGACTAGCTAGCTCTAAATCTCCATTCCTATAGAAGGAAACATAGTGTATAATCTGTCTGGAAAACATAATCATAATAAAGCTAATAAAACTAATACTTATGATATTAAAAGTAGCAACGCTCCTGAAAAAAGAAATAGCATGTCTACTAGATTTATTTCTTTCATGAGTAAACTCAGGCATAAAAGCCGAAGTCATTGCACCTTCTGAAATGATCTTTCTTAAATTATTTGGAATGTTGAAAACATAATTGAAAATATCTGCTTCAAGATTTGCCCCGAAATAGTAAGAAAATACTTTTATTTTCACAAAACCCATTATTCTTGACAAAAAGACAGAAATCATAACAACAATTGTTGAGATAACATCTTTATTCATAAAAATTACCTTCATCATATCTTTGTAGATAAAGTTTTCTAAACCTTGCAAAATCATCATTCATAATTGCATCCCTAGCCTTTTCAATAAGCCTAAACATGTAGCATATATTATGCTCACTAGCCAACATTATTCCAAGGGTTTCTTCTGATTTTATTAAATGCCTCAAATAGCCTCTTGAATACCTTGTACACAAAGTACACACACAATTTTTCTCAACAGGAGAAGTATCGTTACTAAATTCAGATCTCTTAATACGCAATATTCCATCATCAGTTAAAAGTGATCCATGTCTAGCAATTCTTGCAGGATTAACGCAATCAAAAATATCAATACCATAATATATGGCATCCAATATATAGTGAGGTGTACCAATTCCCATTACATACTTTGGCTTATCTTCGGGTATTAAGAAAGAATTGTATTCAAGAATTTCTAGATATTTATCCCTTGGTTCCCCAACAGAAATCCCTCCTATCGCAACACCTGGGCTATTTAATTCCAAAATCTCTTCCGTACTCCTTTTTCTTAAATCTTTAAAAAAATTACCCTGAGTTATTAAAAATAAAAGACCACCATATCCTTCTTTTCTGTTCTCATAAGCACTAAATGTACGACGCGCCCAAGAAGTTGTAATATTTGTATACAAATTTGCATCATTGTATTCAATACCATACGGACTACAAATATCGAGTGCCATGATAATATCACTTTTAAAAATTTCTTGCATGCTAAATACGCTCTCAGGTGTAAAATAATGCCTAGAGCCATCAATATGCGATTGAAAATGTATCCCCTCAGTTTCAATTTTTCGAAGCTTAGATAAAGAAAAAACTTGAAACCCACCAGAATCTGTTAAAAAATTTTTATCCCAGGCCGTAAATTTATGCAAACCTCCGTATTTCTTTATTATGTCCACACCAGGTCTTAAATAAAGATGATATGTGTTTGCAAGAATCAAATTACAACCCAATTTCTCAAGTACATCGTGTTTTAAAGCTTTCATTGCACCCAAAGTTCCAACTGGCATGAAACATGGGGTATTGACTCTTCCATGAGGAAGATTAAGCACACCAATCCGTGCACTAGAACTGTTATCATTTTTAACAATACTAAACATAAACTCCTCAAACTTACTACTTACGCACAAACTTATAAATAACAAGATTAGTAACAAGAAACAAAACAGTAGTAAATGAACTTGCAACTGTTATAGGTAAATAACCAAGATCAGCTAGAAAATTAAAAATCACAATTGAAATAACATATATAACTGCAAATGCAATACTATTTAGCAAACTGAGTATAAAAATATTTTTCCTTAAAGCAAGACTTATGAAACCAACAGTGAAACTCAGTAGTATTAATCTAAATGAAAAAAATATCCTATTTAAAAAATCAAATAAAGCCTCAGAATAATCCAAATTCTCCGCCTTAAGAGATCTAATCCAACTAGTAAGTTTTGAAAAATTCAGTGTTTTTGAAGACAACATCACTATCTTAATATACTCAGGTTCCAGATTAACAATACCCTGGCCGTCAAGAACCTCATGAAAATTTTCTACAATTTCCCTTCCAACCTTAATAAACTCTCTCACCTCATAAAGATTCCACTTATGATCAACCCACACAGCCTTACCCACATCATATCTTTTACTAAAAGTATCATTACTATCCCTTAAAATAATTATTAAATTAGAAATAGCATCATCATCGACATCGTAATATCTAATGTTGTAAATTTCTCTTGCAAAATCTCTTATTATCACAGTTCCATTGCTGGACCCTTTCCCCATGCTATTTTTAAGAAAAGAGTCTCTTTGGGTAATAGTGTCTATGACCAAATAATTATCAAAAAAGAAGAGAATTACCGATATTCCAACACTAATTACAATTATTGGTCTTAATATCCTAGACAGAGAGATCCCACAACTAAAAAGTCCTATTATTTCATTTCTCATGGAAAGATTACCAATAAGATTAGAAACAGAAAAAAGAAAAGACAAAGCAACACCATCTGAAAAAGATTTAGGAAGATATAAATAATAAATGTAAATGATATCACTAACACTAAGTTTATTATCAAGATAACTTAAAAGATTGACAAACAGATCCCCAAGCACAATCAAAATCATGAAGAGAAAATTCATAAACAAAAAGGTTAATGTTATATTCTTTACAAAAAGTTTATCTACTCTCATTTCCTCAAAAGTCTCAAAAAAAGCATCGCTCCTGCAAAGATTAATAACACATTTGGGAAGACAGCAACAAGAAAAGGATTTGGTGCATTCTGCACCGTATACACTTTTCCACCAATAAACATTACCCAATAGGCAACACAAATAAGAATTGAAATTACAAGCTCAAGGATAATAGAATACTTTTTATTTGAATACATACCCATACCAAAAGCTAAAAAGATAAAAAATAAAACAGATAATGGTAGGCTAATTTTTTGATAAAGCTCCAGAGAAAAAAGAGCATAATTCTTTTTAACTGCCATATCCTCATAAGGACTATAATTTAAATTTAGACTATACATGTAATCCACATTCTCAAGAATAGACCTATCATCTAATATCTTACTTTTATCATACAAATAATTTAAATAGCTATTTGAAAAATTTAAATTCAGCAGATCTTCTTCTAAATCATTCTGTACATCTAAATCTTCAATTAACCTAGTTTGCTTATCAACAAGTTTAATAACATCTCTTATGCTCATTTGAGAAGGAGTTATGTAGTTTAGCAAAAACCCATCGCTAAATGTAACTTGATCAATTGAATATTTCATTAGATCCGCATAAAAATAATCATAAAACCCACTCGCATCATCTGTTAAGGCAATTGACAATACTTCGTTTAAGATGAAATATACCTGATAATTCTCCTTTTGGATATTAAGATTCTTAGCAATAAATACCCTATCGTACCCTTTAAGTCTAGTATTATCAAAAAAAGTAACATTTTTATACCCTGTATCCGATTTTTCCCCAGACACAAATATTAAATCTCCATATTGCTTACTCGAATAAGGCTTTAACACTAAATGAGGAACTTCTTCTTTTATTTCATTAAAAATTTTTAACCTACCAATAGAACCAAGAGGAAGTAAAAAATCATTTGAAACAAACGAAATAAACGCTATAACTACCCCCAATTTCAAAAAAGGAACTAATAAATTCAAAATAGATATTCCAATTGATCTGAATGCTAATATTTCATTATTAAGCTTAAACCTATGAACGGTAAGTACAACTGAGATTAAAGCCGCAAAGGGCGGCGAAAGTGCAATAACCATTGGAAGAGAATATACAACAAAAATAAAAGCCTTCAAAAATGGAACATAATTCTGAAGAAGTATCCTCATGAAAAAAAGTATTTGATTGATGAAGAACACAAAGAAAAAAAATAAAAAAGTAATTAAAAAATACTTAAAAAACTCAGCAATTATGTAAGATTCATAATTGTTTTTTGATACTTTCATCTACAAAAACCAAACCATTATTGAGAGTACCAAGTATTACATAGTTATTAAAACTTAAAACTTTAACCAAATTTAAATTGAGAAGCCCATCTCGAGGCCCCAAATAATCCCAACTATTACTCACAGTATCATAGATCACTAAACCATGTTCAAAAGTAGCAAACAATAATTTACTACCCCTAACCTCCATATCAAGGAAATACTCAACACCAAAACTACTGTCAATACCGTATTTCACACATGTCTTATCCTCTAAATTTAGTACAAAAAGACCCTCTCCATATGTCCCCACATAATAAAGACCGTTATATCTCTTTATAAAATTAATATTCTTCTCACTATCTTTACTACTAAAGAAATCCAAATGCCTAACATCTTTCAAGTTAGCAAGATTAACAGTATAAATGCCATTATCAGTCGTTCCCACAAACAATATACCTTTTTCCTCTTCTAAGTACATCGAAGATATACTACTAGAATCAAGCTTGACATAAGTCCACTCACCTAAGTCAGAATAAAACCACAATCCAGAATCCCGAGTTCCAACAAATATACCATCCCTAACACTCATTAAAACCTGTATATTGTTCAGCTTAACCCCTAAAGGTATTTTAACCTGCTTGACAGCCCCTTCAAGGTCTTCAATATAATAAAGAACATTGCCCCCACCAATGTATATAACACCCTTACGTTCTGCAAATCCTTTAAGTCCATTTAAAACAATACTTTTCTTATCTTTAATATAAACCCTGTAGTCATTACTATTAATGTCATATCTTAAAAGACCCCCAAATATATTTGAAACAAAAACATTATTTTTAAAAATAAACATATCGAATATACTGTTATCTGTGAACCCCAAAGTCTCCAAATTTAAGTAATTTACCCCAAATTTATTACTTAAGAAATAATAAATCCCCCTATCGTAATCTGATAAAATGGAAGATTCATCAACATCCCTTAACGCAGAAATCGCCCCCACTCTATCTTTAGAAAAATATTTCAATTCAGAAACCCTAAGACTCGCATGGGAATACTTATAACACTTCAAAAAACAATCAAAATTGTACTCAGAAAGGCTGTAAGCACCTCTACCATAATTTACGTAGCCAAAAAACAAATTGGCCTTAAAAAATAATTCATTATCATGGCCTTCCTCATCAGTTAATATCTTACTCAAATAAAAACTAGTCATCCCAAAATCTTCTTGTGCATAACTCTGCCTCGCACTAACAAAACGAGGATTATCTTCCTTTAAAAAAGCATCGCTTAAAAAAAAAGACTCATTATCCTGCAGCCCTGCCAAATACCCCCTCTTATCAATTCCCTGTCTACCCTCCACAAGACCAAGATACAAACCAGCATCCCCCTCAGTAGTATGACACGAGAACAGTAGAAACAAACCCAAAAAGACAAGTTTATTCCTACAAACAACACTTGATATAAGCTTCATAAGTGCCTACTAATCCCCAACGAATTCAAGCTCAATCTTACCAAATTTATCTATCTCAGTTATCTTAACCTTAATTTTTTGCCCCTCCTCTAATCTTGGAGGGCGAGTCCCCATATTCCGCCTGCTATCGCCATACTTAATATTTTTACTGTCGCCATACCTAGAACCTCTTCCACCTCCGTATCTATCATCTCTAGTTCTTACCCGAGTACTTAAAAATCCTTCCTTTGCAGGAGTAAGCTCAACGAAGGCTCCGAAACTGTTAATCTTCTTTACAACTCCTTCATAAATTTCACCAACCTTGGGCTCCTTAACAATACTCTCTATCCTCTCTTTTGCTTTCTGCATCTTTAAACTATCATCCCCAAAAATGACAATTTTTCCATCTTGCTCAATTTGCACCCTAACTTCAAACTCCTCCGTAATTGCCTTAACTGTCTTGCCAGTAGATCCAATAACAAGAGAAATTTTATCAATATCAATCTGTAACTGAAGAATCTTAGGCGCATTGTCAGATATATCCACTCTCGCCTTTGAAATTACAGAATCCATAATAGATAAAATATGCATTCTGCCTACACGAGCCTGCTCAAGTGCATCCCTCATCAACTGCCTTGTAACATTTGAAATCTTAATATCCATTTGAAAACCAGTAATCCCGTTTTTAGTTCCTGCAACCTTAAAATCCATATCACCTAAATGGTCCTCTTCACCTAAAATATCACTTAAAATAACATACCTATCGCCTTCACTAATAAGACCCATGGCAATTCCTGCAACCTGTTCCTTAGCAGGAACCCCAGCGGCCATCAAAGACATACTACCAGAACATACTGTAGCCATTGACGATGAACCATTTGATTCCAACACCTCAGATACCACCCTAATAGTGTACGGAAAATCATCCTTCCTAGGCAACATAGCTTCCAAAGACCTTTGAGCCAGATGACCATGACCAATCTCGCGCCTTCCAGTCATAAGCCTACCTGTTTCCCCGACAGAAAAGGGAGGAAAATTATAATGAAGCATAAAATTAAGTCGCTTATCCCCATCAATATCATCCATTATCTGCTCATCAATACTTGTCCCCAAAGTAGTCACAGCCAAAGCCTGAGTCTCACCCCTTGTAAAAAGAGCAGATCCATGCGTTCTATTTAAAAGATCAACTTCTGCAAAAATATTTCTTATCTCCACAGGAGTACGACCATCTGTCCTAATATTATCTTCAAGGATTGATTTTCTAACAATTTCCTGCTCAAAGTCATCAAAAGCCCTAATGAAAAGACTTTCATTTTCGTCATTTAACTTACCAACAGAAGAGAAATGTTCATGTGCCCTTTTCTTTACTAACTTTATAGCCCTTTCCCTATTAAGCTTCCCCAAAACAAAACAAGCCTCCTTAAGTTCGGCATAAATTAAGTCTCTAAGCTCATCCTTAAATTCAAACACCCTCTCATCATAGGCAAGTGGCAACTTTTCCCTACACCCAACAATAGATTCAAACTCTTTTTGCATCTCGCATATTTGTTTAATATATTCATGAGCCTTATCTATTGCAACGAGCAATATCTCCTCACTAACCTCACTAGCACCACCCTCAACCATAGTAATCCCATCTAAACTCCCCGCAACAACAATATCGAGCGAAGAATCTTGAATCTCTTCAAAAGAGGGATTGACTATAAATTCATCATTCAAATATGCTATCCTAACAGCCGAAATTGGACCATCAAATGGGATATCTGACAAAAAGACCGCCGTAAAAGCAGCATTCATACCAACAATATCAGGAGGATTCATCTGATCCGTAGATAGAGTTGTCGGCACAACCTGAATATCCCTGCCAAACCTTTTATCAAAAAGAGGCCTCATAGGCCTGTCTATTAGTCTAGAAACAAGCACTTCCTTATCCTTGGGCTTACCCTCTCTTTTAATAAACCCCCCAGGAATTTTCCCAGCAGCATAATACTTTTCGTTATATTCAACCGAAAGCGGTACAAAATCCAAATCTTCACGCACCGAATCTGAACAACAAACCGTAGCAAGCACAGTAGACCCACCATAAGTGGCAAGAACCGCACCATTTGCCTGCCTAGCCAGCAACCCCGTCTCCAACACTAGCTCTTCTCTTCCTATTTTCAACTTCAAAACTTTTTTCAAAATCAACCCCTTACTACTTTCTAAGTCCAAGTCTAGCTATCAAAGTTCTGTAAGCCTCCAAATTTTTATTCTGATAATACCTTAACAAGCTCCTTCTCTGCCCAACCAACTTCAACAAACCTCTCTTCGAGCTATAATCCTTCTTATTTACTTTTAAATGTTCCGTTAAATACTTTATTCTACTCGTAATTAAAGCTACCTGAACCTCAACAGAACCTGTATCATCCGCACTCCTGCCAAATTCCGAAACTATCTTTTGTTTCTGTTCCTTACTAATCACAACTGACTCCTAATACCATCATAGCAAAGTACAAACATACCACTTGCTATAATTAAAACCTTCACACCAAATTATAATATTTTTTCAACAAAATAACAAAAATATTAAACTTAAAATATAATGACATATCTGTATTTATTTAACCCGGTACCACGCACAACCGCTAATGTCTGCTCATCCCTGCTCTTAAATATCTTAAACTCATCTAAATCAATAACAATATTAATATAAACACCATTCTTAACGGATTTAACCAAGCAAGTATCAACATACATTACTTCAAAAAGACTTAACGATTCTAAACTCATCAAAGAATTATTATTTAGATTTTCACAAAAGCAAGCACTATCCAATCTGAAATCCCCAACACATACTCTTTCAAGACTCCTAACATAAGCACACGAACTCAAAGAAAAAGCCAAATCTCTTGCAATACTTCTAACATATGTTCCCTTAGAACATTTTATTTTTAGCTTTAAAATACGAGAATCAATATTGTAGTCCAAGATTTGTATATCATAAATCTTAACTTTTCTAGGTTGAATTTCAAAATTTTCTCCTCTGAGAGCCAATTTATAAGCTCTATTTCCATTAACATGCACTGAAGAAAATTTAGGAGGGACTTGATAAAGCTCACCTACGAAAGACTCAAGTCCAAGACTTAATTCTTCCAAACTTGGAATATAGTTTACTCTGTTTGTTATTCTACCACTAGGATCAAGGGTGTCTGTCTCAACTCCAAACTCAAACTCTGCAACATACTCTTTACTCAAAGATGTAATATAACTTGAAAGATTAGTATATTTCCCAACAAGAACAA
The DNA here is from genome assembly GCF_030436115.1 of Borrelia sp. P9F1. Taxonomy (NCBI): domain Bacteria; kingdom Pseudomonadati; phylum Spirochaetota; class Spirochaetia; order Spirochaetales; family Borreliaceae; genus Borrelia; species Candidatus Borrelia rubricentralis. Next base: position 863,089 of record NZ_CP129407.1, on the reverse strand, counting down.
CCAAAAGCCCACTAGCAAACTTGTCAAGAGTCCCTGTATGCCCAATGCGACTCCCAGCATAATACTTCTTCAAAGGAGACAGAGCCTCAAAAGAAGTCACACCACTTCTCTTATTTAATAAGATAATCCCATTCATGAAATCTACTATTCTTTACTTAATATTTAAATTATCAATTATTTTATTAACATAAAAAGCCCTAGCAATAGTATCATCCCTGAAAAAACTTAATTTTGGAGTATTTCTAACCTTAATTCTCTTTACAATCTCTCCCTGGATAAAGCCCTTAGCGTTATTTAAAGCCTTGATAGCATTATCAAGAGAGGCACCTTCCTTAACAGACCCAATAAATACCTTTGCATTGATCAAATCACCTGAAACCTCAACCCTCACAACAGTCAAAAATTCATGAACCCTTGGATCCTTTATACCCTTCGTTACTATTAAATTACCAATTTCCTGACCTAACAAACTCTCAAGCTTTGTCTTTCTTATTCCTTTTTCCATATTCAAAAATGAAGCAAATACTTAAGACCCAAAGCGTCTTTTTACCTTCTTAATCTCAAATGCTTCAATGATATCTCCTTCCTTAATATTAGAATAATTATCAATTATGATCCCACACTCATACTGTGCACCAACTTCCTTAACATCGTCCTTAAATCTCTTAAGTGAAGATATTTTACCAGAATGTATCTGAAACCCTTCTCTCATAACATTAGTAACAGCATCTCTTTTTATTAATCCTTGTGAAACATAACAACCAGCAACCACCCCAACTTTAGGCACGCTAATAACAGCCCGAACCTCGGCAAATCCAATAAACTTTTGCTCAATATCTGGTTCAAGCATTCCCTCAAGAACTGATTTAATATCATTTATTGCGTCATAAATTATATTATATTTTCTAATTTCAACTTTTTCTTGATCAGCTAACATCTGAGCCTTTGCAGTAGGTCTTACATGAAAACCAATAATAATAGCCTCACTTGCAGCCGCGAAACTAATATCAGTTTCCGTTATTGCTCCTGCTGATGAATGAATAACCCTTACCCTAAGTTCATCATTAGTCAATTTTTCAAGAGAATACTTTAAAGCCTCAACAGAACCCTGCACATCAGCCTTTAAAATTATCTTAAGTTCTTTCAACTCTCCTTCTTTGATTGAATCATAAAGATTTGATATAGTGATCTTTTTAACATTTTGAGCATTTTCATATTTCTTAAGATCCTGCCTTCTAGAACTAATGAATTTAGCTTCCTTCTCCGTCTTTGTTGTCTGAAACGGATCCCCAGCCTGCGGAATAGAAGAGAAACCCAAAACACTAACTGCCTTAGCAGGTCCAATGCTCTTCACAGACACACCCCTCTCATTTATCAATGCCCTAACCTTACCGTGATATATTCCACCTACAAAAGAGTCACCCACAGAAAGAGTCCCATCTTCGATAATCACAGAACAAATTATCCCACGCCCCAAATCAACCCTAGCATCAAGTATCCTACCAACAGCCCTCTTATTCGGATTCGCCTTCAACGCCATTACTTCAGATTGTAAAATAATCATATCAAGAAGTTTAGAAATACCAATATTCTTAAGAGCTGAAATTGAAACAAAAATCGTATTTCCTCCCCATTCTTCGGGAACAAGTTCATATTCCGAAAGTTGATGCTTAACCCTATCCAAATTAGCTTCTGGCAAATCTATTTTACTAATCGCAACGATAATTGGCACCTTCGCTTCCTTTGCATGATTAATAGCCTCAACTGTCTGAGGCATCACACCATCCACCGAAGAGACAACAAGAACCACGATGTCTGTAACCCGAGCCCCTCGACTCCTCATCATAGTAAAAGCTTCATGCCCTGGCGTATCTAAAAATGTTATCTCATGTTTGTTATAACTAATGGTATAAGCACCAATATGCTGGGTAATCCCTCCAGCTTCCATTCGATTTATATCAATTTTTTGTAAAACCGATAAAAGCTTAGTCTTTCCATGATCAACATGCCCCATTACAGTAATAACAGGTGGTTTCTCAACTCTCTGACTCTCGTCATCCTCCTCTTCCTCTATAACCGTTTCATCATAAATTGAAACCACATTAACCCTAGCCCCGTATTCTTCAACTAAAATAGTAGCCGTATCAGAGTCAAGCTTCTCATTAATGGTTGCCATTACGCCTAAAGACATCAATTTAGTAATTAAATCTGAAGATTTCAAATTCATCTTCTTTGCCAGCTCTGCTACAGTGATAGTTCCCATAATATCAATTGACTTAGGTATTGGATTTGCCAAATTTTCTTTCTTTTTTTTCTGAAGCTGTTCAAAGACTTTCTGTTCTATTGTCTTAATATCAGTTTCTTCCTTCTTTCTCTTATAGCTCTTTTGGCTCTCCTGTTGTTGCTTCTTTTTCTCTCCAAGTTTTCTATTAATTCCCTTATTATCAGAATCAACAGGTGCCGGTGCACTAGGCACAACCTTGGCCCTTATTACTCGTCTGAAAGTCTGAGACTGAACCCCACCGCTAGATTCCCTGTTATGAGTGTAATTCCTACCAGTATATCTCCCCCTGCCTCCTTGCTGTTGTTGCCCCCCCAAAAAATTATCCCTACTAAATGTCCCCCTCACACTAGAAGCTCTATCCCCCCCCGCCCCTCTCATATTGCCACTACCGTAAGAATGACCTCCACTAGATTCCCTGTTATGAGTGTAATTCCTACCA